>JAEEGM010000027.1 GCA_016280325.1 Eubacterium sp.
AGATACTGCTTATAAATCTCCGGAATCTTCTGGTTTTTCATCTCCTCCTCAAACTGAGCTTCCGAAAGAGGATAGATTTTTACCGTTCTTTTTTTCTTTTTAAACTTGACATATTTGGGCTTGATATAACCGGTTACCGATTTCTTATTGAACGTACAGGATATCTGGTACCAGAGTACCGTTCCCACATATTTTTCCGAAACTACGGAAACCTCATTCCCGTTTGTAACCGTCACATTGGTGCTGCCGCTTTTGACCTTAGTTTCCGCCTCCGGCTTGACGCGAAGCCCCCTGGTCTTCGGTGTCTCAATAATCTCGGCCAAAACAGCTTCCGTATTTTTCAAAGTAATATAACTGCTTTTTACATAGCCGGTATAGGATTTTTTATTCACTGTAAAGGAGAGGCGAAACCACTTTTTCTTCTCCACATCTTTCTCATTAATAATCGTCACGGATGTCCCCGCTTTGATCGTCACTTGCTTCGATGATATCTTTTTTCTTGTCGTCAGATCCGCCTTGTAAACCGGGGCATCTTTTTTCATTTCAGCCGGCACGTCAAGAGGATCGTACACCACCTCGGTCCGGTAGACTTTTGCCGCCTTACTCGTCGTTCCGGCAATCGTAGAAACACCGATCGCTGCCAGTAATAATAACGATGTCAGTAGTCGAATTCTTTTCACGGAAACACCCCCTGTATTTACTCTTTACAGACAATATAAAACCTTTCATCCATCGCTCCCGGTTCCGTCTTCAGGTCGCTGCCAAAAGCTTCGACAAACGTTAGTCCGGCCTGCTCGATCTTCTCACGGAGCAGTGCGATATCATACGCGCGCTGGTAATGCGCCTCTTCGCTTTTTTCATAAAGGCCGTCCTCGCGACGTCGAAAGATCGTCAACATATATTCATTGATATCGCGATCATCATAATAATAATTCTCCCAGATATAACTGATATCCTCGTCCTGCTCCACCCATGTCTGGTTGCCGATGATCTGCTGATAACAATACGCTGTCTTAACATCAAAAATAAAGTATCCATCCGGGCGAAGATACTGCTTCACGCGGGAAAAAAGACCTTCCAACTGTTCCTCATGAAGAAGATAGTTGACCGAATCGCAAACACTGATCATCGCGTCCACCGGCTCGGACAGCTCCATCTCTTCCATCGGCTGCTCGAGATATATCGTATCGGAACCGTTCTCCTCGCGCTTAGCATTGGCAAGCGCCAGCATCTCCGGCGACACATCAATTCCGATCATCTGATAACCGGCACCGGCAAACTTCTCTGTCATCGTGCCGGTTCCGCAACCCAGCTCACAGATCGATCCTTCTTTGATACCGTGTGAAATCAGATACTCATGCAATCTTTCAAACCACTCCTCATAGGGAATGTTGTCCATCACCTGATCATACACACCCGCAAATCCTTCGTACATCGCCAAACGATCCTCCTCAATTCATACTGCCGACAAACTGTCCATTCTATCGATCATCACTCCGGCAGACATCTAATTAAAAGTCACCGGAACCATCCGTCCCATGTGGAAGGAATACAGATAACACTCCTTCACCTTTTTCCCGTCCGGAAGACGTTCCAAAGCCTCCCGGTACAGTTCCATCTGAACATGGTACCGCTCCGCCAACACTTCCGGCCCGGACTCCCCCATGTAATCCGTCTTATAATCCATTAGGACGATTCCGTCCTCTTCCTCAAAATACCCATCAATGATACCCTGGATCATCACCGGCGTATCGTTGTTTTCTCCATACTTCTCCGGATCGATCTCCGAGGCTTTTTTATTGATCACAAACGGTTGCTCTCTCTTCAGCTTCCCGACCCCGGCTGCACGGATCATGCGCTGTCCGAGTTCACTCAGGAAAAATGTCACCAGTTTTTTCACGTCTACAATTCTTCGTTCCTCCGGTCGCAGATGCTTATCCTCCACAACCCGATCAAGCGCCTGTCCCACTTTCGACATCACTTCCGATTCATCCGTTCCGTTCACATCCGCGGATAACAACTCCGCGAGTCCGGCAAAGTCGATCGTCGCCATCACCTGATGATAGATTGTGCCCCGCTCCGCTCCGGAATATCGATGTCCCTTTCCCTTCATGAAAGCCGGCAGTTCATCCTCATCGACCGTAGGTTTTCCTTCAGATGATGCGTACCCTGCATCGGCTGAACCCCCGTCTTCCTCCTCATCGGATGCCTCCAGTCTGGTACCGGTCTGCTCGCCCTGCTCATCCATGGAAGCCAGCTTCAGTTCTGAAACCGACATCCGGATAGGAGGCACGACTTCTTCCATATCGTTCACAGACTCCTCTTGTATGCCGGTATTATACGGGTCGGATGTGTCAAAAATGTTGATATCTTCAGATGAAGTGACTTCGGAAGCCCTCCATTCCCCTATTTTGACCTTCCAGAATGACTCGACAGAGCCTGTTATCTCCCGAAGACAGAACAAGTCATCCTCATCCGCCGTGATCGCCGGACGGATCATGTCCATCAGGGTAGTCATGCGCATACGTCCTTCATAGTCTGTCCTTCTATCCTTCACGTCCCCTTTGTCCGCGTGAACCAGGATCAGCTGATCCCTAGCCCTTGTCATCGCCACATAGAGAAGACGGAAACTCTCTCCACGCTCGTCCTCGGTATTTTTCCCACGGATCATATTCCAAAGGAGCGTCTTCTTCGTCCATCCCTCTTTGGCATCATCCATATATCCGCCGACTCCCAGCCCCTCATCATAGACAAATCTTCCTACATCGGACTCATTCGGCAGGGCGCCCGCCCGCGCGATAAACACCACCGGAAACTCCAATCCCTTACTCTTGTGGATCGACATCAGGCGAACCACATCCTCATTTTCAGAGATCGTCATCGCCTCCCCGGCATCGACCTTGTTTTCGCGGATTTGACTCAAATACTCGACAAAAGCGTGCACTCCCTGACGACTTCCCTTATCGTATTCTGTCACCATAGTCATGAGATAGTCCAGATTCGCCAGGCGTCTTTCACTGTCCTCATCCCAGGAAAACATCTCATAGACGCCGGTCTTTCTAAACACATCTTCCAAAAGATTCGACATGGGAACAAACGGTGCCTCCGCACGAAGTTCCTCCAACAAGGAGAAAAACGCGGACAGACGCTCCCGGATGGGATCGCTCTCATTTTTCTCATCGTCGTTTAAAAATGACTGTAGCGTGTCATACAATTCTCCGGTCGGAAAAGCAATTCGTATCTCTGAGAGCATGGTCTCATCCATCCCAAACAAAGGACTGACCAGCACACCCGCCAATGGGATATCCTGTCTCGGATTATCAATGATCTGTAAAAGCTGCACCATAAGGGAGATTTCCCGCGTATCGAAAAACCCCTGTGTCAGCTCGGTCACAAACGGAACATGCAACTCCTTCATTTCCTCCGCATACGTATATGCGATCGGCATGAGAGCGCGCGACAGAATCACGATATCTCGATATCTCACCCTACGATACGTCCCGGATTTATCCGCGATATAGAGCGGATCATCTCCTTCCACCAGATCCCTTATCCGGCAGGCGATATGTCTGGCCTCGACTCTGTCTCTCGGCCAGGTCTTGTCTGCGGTGTCATACGTGAGCTTATCCTCATAAACCATTGTCGCCGTCACCTGATCCTTCTCCGGCTCCGGCTGCGAAAGCCCACAGACAAGACGGGCATCCTGATCGTAGTCAACACCGCCTATATCCTTTTTCATCACACGATCGAAAACCTCATTCGTCGCGTCGATAACAATCTGTCTCGAACGGAAATTCATGTGCAGATCGATCCGTCTGCACGCGGCATCCTTGTCCTGCGAAAACGTCTCCAGTTTATGACGGAAGAGTTCCGGGCAGGCATGACGAAATCGGTAGATACTCTGCTTGATATCCCCCACCATAAAACGGTTTTTCGCAGTGCACTCCCACGGTGGCTTTCCGTCTTTTTCAGAGCCGTCACTCTTCGCAATACTCCAAAGAATCGTATCCTGAACCCGGTTCGAATCCTGATACTCATCGATCATAATCTCGGAAAAATAATCCGATAGCTCCTTTGCTACATCCGATCGAATCGGTCTTCCTGTCGCTTCTTCTCTGTCAAAAAGTATCTGAAGCGCAAACTGCTCAAGATCATTAAAATCGATGATCCCGCGTTCTTTCTTTGCCGCCGCATAATCTTTCGCAAAGGCTCTCGTCAGCCGTATGATTGCCAGCGTCGTATCGGCCATGGCTTCCCGTTCCGCTTCATGTTCTTTAAGCGTATTGGTAAAGAAAGTATCCCGAAACTTTACTTCCAGTCTTTCTCGAAGCGGCGCGAGCGCTTCGATCACACGATCGCGATCCTCGGCGCCTTCCTTCCCCGTCGGGCTCTTCGGAAGTCCCTTTAACTCCATTCCTTCTAATGTCAGGCGCATATCTTCATACGCTTTCTCTGCGGTACGCTCACCTTTCTCGAAAGACTCTCCGATTGAAACAAGACTTCTCGCCACACCTATCATCTCAGCCGGCGTTTTGGCATCACTTTTACCCGTAAAGGACGCCGTATTTCGGTTCCATATTTCTTCCGTTGTCTCTGCTATTTCTTCCGCTCTGCAGGTCACATGTCGGATCAACTCAGAAATGATAAAAGAATCCTCCTGATCAACCGGCGTCTGAATTCTATTTTCCCACTCTGACATCGTCAGGTCCGGAAATGGTTCACAGAAGGCATTCTCATACATCTCGAGAATCCAACTCTTCAGCATCGCGTCATTTTTATTGAGCGAACGCAGGGAGGCCAGCTTCTCGAAGTCCTCCTTCTCCTCTTCATACTCTCTTTCAAGCAGAGCTTCCAACACCTCATTTTTTAACAGAATAAGCTCTGATTGCTCGGCCTCACTCACCGCCGGATCCAGCCCAATCCGATAGAAATACTGTCCGATGATAAAGCTGCAAAAACTATGTACCGTCGATATGTGCGCACCGGGTATCAATCGCGCCTGCTGGCGAAGTCTCTCCTTTTGCTCCGGCGCGGTCGACTCGTCCATGATCGCATCCTCGATCCTCTCGAGCAGACGATCCTTCATCTCCGCTGCCGCCGCCTTGGTAAATGTTACTACAACAAAACGATCAATATCAACCGGATCCTTCTTATCCATAATCCGGTCAAATATTCTCTCTACCAGCACGGCTGTTTTTCCGGAACCCGCTGCCGCCGACACAAGGAGTTCCGCGTTTCTGGCATGGATGATCTCTTTCTGTTCATCTGTCCACTCGGGCCTATTTTTCTTCACTTACGTGTCCCTCCTCTTTACCCGGTTCCATCTCTTTCAGAACATCTTCATCCGACCGGTTCTTCAGAATCCGAACCATCTCTCCCCGGGACCTGGCCTCGATTCCGCACACGCCGGCATACGGACAGTAGGTACATCCATCTTCCTGTTTGTACTGATAAGGGGCCGCTTTAATATCCCCTCGATACATATCCTCCGCTGCCTCGCGAATCCACTTCCCGGTATAATCCATCACATTTTTCATATGAGAAGACGTCATAAGCCCTGTACCGGCTCCGAAGTCACCGTCTTTTTTTGTCTTTGCCGGGATTGCCGAAGATTCATAGCTTTCACCGATCAGATTCTGATCCAGCTTCGCAGCCATCTCTCCGGTAAAATATCCCTTTGGCCTCAGCGCCTTGGCTTCCTCAAAAGCAAGTCGATCACTATCTTTGTAAGCCTTGCTCCACCCGTTCTCCTTCTGGTCGATCGGCTGAAAAAGCAGCGCGGCCGGAACGCTTTCCTTCGCCCCCTTTTCGTCCGGGTAACTTTCGGCAATCGCAAGATATGTAAAAAGCTGCAGTTCCAATCCATAAAACACCTTGTTCAGATCAAGGTCCCTGGCACTGCTCTTATAATCCAGAATTTTTATATAGCGGGAGTCACCCTGATAATAGGCGTCAATCCGGTCTATACGTCCCCGTAACCGTAACGACTTATTATCACCGATCTTTACCCTGGTCAACGGACTGGTAAAAACACCCTCTTCACCCGAATGACTGTCAAAAATGGCCTCTGCCGCAATCTGATCGAAATCCCCCACCTTCATCTGTTTTCGCATATGGGAGATTGTCTTCAGATATATACGCTTCATTCTTTTCAGCATGTACGCCGAGCGTCTGTCATGACCGAACACGTCCTCGCGATATCTGTCACCACTTTCCTCATCAAAGCAAACCTCACCCAATGCCTGCAACTTTTTTTCGTCAATGGTTCGCCAGGTAAGTCCCTCTTTCGCCATTTTTTTATACAGGGCTTCCATGGCATTGTGAAAAATATTCCCCCGATCCGCGGGCTCAATTCGATACTCCTCGCGCTCCTTTAATCTCAATCCGTAATTCAGAAAATGCGAATACGCGCATCCGGCATATTTTTCAAATCGTGTAACGCTTGCATATATAGTATTTCCATATAATCTCTCCGCTGTTTTTTCTGAAATAGCAGCATCCTTTTTATTAATCTCCGGCGGAGAACTCTTCCATACAGAGTTCGGATTCTTTCGTATCGCCAGATCGATATGTTCTTCCTTAATCGGAAGAATTTCCTTCACCCGTCGGATCAGATAGGACGGACGCACCGACGCTCCGGACACGTTACTTCGAATATATGTCAGGTACAGTTTACGTGACGGTCTGGAAAGCAGTCGATAAAAATAAAACAACTCCTGTCCGTATAGTTCTTCCGCGTCCGGTGCAATTCTGAGTCCGAGTTCCTCACCGAACATCCCGATCATCTCACGTTCTCTGACAGTAAGTATTCCCTTGGCACTCTGTCTCTTCGGGAATGTTTCATCCGTGTTACCGACAAAGAATAAATACTCGATTTCTCCCAAACGGCTTCTGTCAAGATCACCGATCAGAACCTGACCGCGGGACGGGGGAACAAAACCGAGTACGCCCTCGGATATTCCCGCACTCAGTAACTCCACATATTCATTAAGAGTGGCGTTCTCATTGCCAAGGAGACTTACCATCGTATCCATCACCATAAGCATGGCAGGATAGATTCTTCTGTACTCGGTCGCGAGCAACTTATTACCATTTTCCTCCCAGTGATCTGCCAGCTCCTCCAACTTCTTTTTACAGGAATTATTGATTAATAATAAAACCAGAATCTCCGTGAATTCTTTCACTCTTTTTTTACCGCCGCGCAGCTTATCGACTGTCTCCGCGACCGAATCCAAGATGGCTTTTCTATAGTCATTGATTTCCGGCATACGATCCTTGTACAAACCATGCACATCATAGGTCCACTCTTCCCGTAGCGAACGAAATCCCCACCGTCCGCTGGCAAGCATATAGTTTTCCAGAATATCCACGCTATCCTGCGGAAGCGGGGACAATCCTCCTCTTAAGAAACGCACCAAACTCTCTCTATCAAATCCCCGTCGGATCATGTTCAGAAAAGAAAGAATAAACTCCGCCAGAGGATTCACACCAAGACTCTTTTTTCGGTCAATAAAATACGGTATTTTTATCGCTTCAAACGACCGTCTCAAAAACGGCTCATAACGATCCAGGTCTCCGGCGATAACCGCAATACGATCCGGATCCACGCTTTCCTCCCGGACAAGTTTTGCCACCTGTCCGGCAACATACATTGCCTCCTCACGTTCACTCTGACAGACAGCAATCTTAACAGAAGACAGATCATCAGACTCGTAAGTCTCACAATCATAATCAAAAATCCCCTGCTCCAGATATGTCAGCATCGGGTTTTCCTTCAGGCGATAGGACGCTTTCTCCGTACCGTCGCCGGTCACCAATGTGTCATTCACCGGCACGCCCTGTTCACCCGCAATTTTTACCAGTTTATCCACGGTCTCTTCACTGAGCGCGAACACTTCTTTTCTTTTGTCATCACGATCGGTCGTCACGGTCACGATGACATCCCGGCAACGCATCATCAACGCCCGGATCAACTCATACTGTATTGGCGTAAATCCCGTGAAGTCATCCAGACAGATCGTCGCTTCTTCCAGGAAGGAAAGCGACGGAACCATCTCTGTCAACATCGGGATCAGCTCCTCCGCCATCCGATAGGTTTCCCCCATGCGATCCTCCAGCTCCTGACGAAGC
>JAEEGM010000028.1 GCA_016280325.1 Eubacterium sp.
CGTCTGAGTTGATTGATGCTTCGCATCAATCAACCCGCGGCATTCGCCGCATGTAATCTAAAAGAAGCGTGTATCGACGAGTAAACTCGTCATACACGCTTCTTTTCGATTACGCGCTTCTCATTGCTTCGCGAGAGCTGCTGACGAGACTTGAACTCGTGACCTCTTCCTTACCAAGGAAACGCTCTACCGCCTGAGCTACAGCAGCATTCGATGGGCATTTCTACGATTTCTCGCTTGTCCAACGTTGATATGTTACCAAATCTCACTCCTTTTGTCAACATGTTTTTCATTTTTCCGGCGGGGAATCTTTCCCCATCACCTTCTTAACGCAAAGTACCGCCGGCTGCTTACCAAACAGCCGGCGGTACGATTCTTTCTCTTAGTCTTATGCTTCTGCTTCGCCTCGGCGGAAGAAGAGATAGGTTCCTTTCTTTCCGTCGTTGTAGGACCAGCCATTCTCACCATCTGCGAAGGTCAGGTTCTGCGGAGTGTTCGGTGCACCGAACATATGGAGTGCAGTGTAGCCTTCCGTCTTCGGTACGTTTGCCGATCCGTACTGTACGATGATTCCGAAGTTCTCACCGTTCTCCGGTGCAAGTATGGGATCTCCGGCATCCTTATCGTGTGTCTGGAAGAGAGCCAGCCACTGCTTGCCTCCGCCTCCGTTAATATCACCGTATCCACCGTTCTGATCGGGAACACTCTTGTAGTTTACGAAAGTTGTCTCATCCTTGTCGTCGTATGACAGATCCACCATACTGGAAGGGATCGAAAGATGATCTCTATGATAATACCGGATGAGCGCCGCTGTTGTCATCACGATGTCTGCGACAGCGAGGACGATACATGCGATTGTGAATCCCATCTTAAGTCCTTTCAATACGTTGTATTTGGTTATCATGCCGCTTCCGCCCTCTGTCATCGCTTTGTTGAAGATTCCCTCCTTCTCCTTAGCGGTATACTGCCAATATTGCTGTTCGAAGTTTATTTGCGTTTCTCCCCACTGCGTAATCAAATCCCCTTGTCCATCGATTGCCGTCTGAGCATTCATTTCGTAGAACTCCTGTGCAATGGCCTCCCTTACTTTCGGAATATATCTTGAGCAAATGATTGCTCCCGACATGAAGAGCACCGACCCTGCCGCCATACCGATGGCAACTGATTTTCCGGTCCAGCCGTTTACAAGAGCATCCGCCCAGGTTAATCCGTCTCCGTTATTAAAGCTATGTGCCGTTGATGTTACTGCCACACCGCCGTCAAACACTTCTCTGTCTACGCCTTCATAGATTGAGATCGGTTCTTTTTCCTGCCACTCATTCAGTACCTTTTCAACGCTTTCCTTAACCTCGTCGACTTCCGCTTTATCTTCGGACTCCATCTCGTCCATAATCTCTTTCGTCTCGCCGGTTTTGTAATCGTTGAAAGCACTTGCTCCCAGCGCATTTACGACAAGTGTGAACATACTGACTGTCTGATTGACTCCGGAAATCTGTCCGGGACTCAGCGATGCCACCAACGGATAGAGCATCCGGATGCCGTCTCCCTTAAAGGTTTCTACCGGCTGTTCAAAGTAATCGAAGAGGCTTTTTCCTTCGTAGGAGTAGCTTGCAAGAGCACTTGTAAGCTGATAGTTATCGATAAATGTACTCACTTCTTTATCGTCCGCGTTGTTCTCGAAAAATGCCTTCACCTCGTCTTCCTCCATGTTATCGAGGCCCCATTTTTGCTCCTTCTCACGAACCGCGGTCATATGCTGTCTGATATCTTCCCAGTTTTCTGCCAGTGTAAGCGCTGCTTCCTTGTACTTATTATCCAGGACCTGCTTGGCCTTCCTGGCATCGTTATTGCAAGACTTCATCGCCTTAGCGAAAAGTTTATCGTAGCCTCCGAGCTTAACCATACGGTCGATCCAGGTCGTTTTTCCCGTATCACAGGCATAGGAGAGACGATCCTCGATCATCATGACTACCTGTCCGTTGGCCTGCATCAGAAGTTTTCCCAACTCATCATCCGTGATTGTCATTAGCCGGTCCCCGAGTTTTTTGTTGGAATCCGGATCAACAAATCCGTTCATAAAATCTCTGGCCTGAATAGCTGTCGGCACGCCGTTATTTACATTGGTGCGGTATTCCTCGAGCATATCCTTAACATCCGTTACCATATCCGCATACATCTGTTTCTGCTCTTCGATGATTCTGTCGTACTCACCCACCGAGTAGTTACCACGCTCATTCATTACTGCCAGATCCGTGATCGCCTCATTCGGATCTGTCGTCGTGGAATATCCAAGATAGACACCGACTTCCTTTTTGAGTGCTCCGCCGGCATCAGCATTGACGTTGCCTTCAACCATCTTGTAATCATTTTTTTCAAACCAGTCTTTTGCTTTTTTAGCTTCCGCTTTCTCATCGTAGGTTCCAATTGATTTGGAATTCTCCGCAATATAGATTTTTACGTCCTTGATATAGGTCGTCTGTTTCTCTGCCGCTCTCACATGGATACCCGGCAGTGCAACTGCCATGACCATGACCATCATTCCCGCTACCATACGTTTAAAAGAATTTGAATTTCTCATAATAATTACCTCCTGACATTTGATTTGTACATTACAAATCTTGCGTCAGCTGTCCGTTTGATTTGCAATGTTGCTTCGGTTTTTTACCCTTTCACTTAAATAATCGATAAACCTGAAACAACGTTACAAAGAAATTCAAATTTTTTAAAAAAAATATCCCGATCGCTGCTAAACCGGGATCCCGGCCGCTTGTAGCTGCTCCTTCAGTTTTGCTCTCAGCCGGAACATCTCAACCTTTACCTTATTCTCGGAGCTGTCATAAAAATCCGCGATATCCTTGATGGAATCCATAAACCAGTATCGTCTCACAAACATATCACGCTTTTTCTTGTCAAGTCCCGCCAAAAAGTCGTTCAGAGTTTTTTTCAGAATCATCTTATCAACCAGCTGATCCTCCATGCTGATTTCTCCGACGCAATCCTTCAGCTCATCCATATACGGAACCGTTACAGCATTTCGCTTCTTGGTCGTGCTCCTTCTGACCGCGTCAACCGACAACGCTCTGGTGATCTTAGCCAAAAAGGCAAACAGCCAGGTTCTCGGTTCATGGGGCGGTATACTCTCCCAGGATTTCATCCAGGTATCGTTAACACATTCCTCTACCGTGGATTCATCCGGAATAACCTTCCATGAGATACTCCTAAGCTGTTTGCCGTATTTGTCCGACGATTCTTTGATCGCCCTCTCATCTCTGTTTAAGTACAAATCTACGATTTCGCTATCTTCCATCATCATTATCTTCCATTTCCTAAATGTTTACTGTTTCTTATTCCGCTTTGCTCTGACGATCAGGAATACAAACGCCGCCGCAAGAGCCAACCCCAGGATCAGGATTCCCACCAGGATACTTCCATTTTGGTTAGCCGCGGTTCCCAGATTGGCCGTGTTATTTACATCAGCTCCTCCGGCCCCTCCGCCGATCACCAAAAATCCTCCGGAAAGAATCGATACAGCCAGGCACGCCGCGAGCCCCGCATAGTACCACCATTTTACTTTGATAATATTTCTCCCCGTCTGTTCTTTCGAGTGAAGCTCATACGACTCCTGAATAAACTCCGCGTCGATCATATCCGTCCATTCCAGAATATCCATATCATTCATAGTAATCACCTTGCCTTTCGTAACTGTTATCTTTCGTCAATGGTTCCCAAATATGGTTCTCTCACCAATATAATCGTTTTTTATGGTTGATCGTTACGAAAAGGAAGATAAAATTTTTCCTTAGGAAATCTTTCCTTCATCCGCACCTCATATCCCCCTTATGCAACTGTCAGCTGTACACCGCGCGCCACATCCCCAAACTCAAACGTCAGATTGTACTCCCCGGCAGCCAACGTCTTAAGATAGTCCCCACGTATAAGGATGCCGTCATCCTTCACTTCATAATCCCCATGATCCAAGGTCACCGGTTTGCCATCCTCTTCACCCTTTTCATGCAGAAAAATATCCTCAAGCTTACCCTTGGCGCTGTTATACTCAATCTCTACAAAAACATCTGATTTCTCTCCCGCGCGGGCAAAAGCTCCCTTTTTCTTTATAATCGGCATGATATAGGGCTTCTCACGAACACAGACGGTGATCGATGTCGGCCCTTTGTACTTGGTAGGCGTCGAAAGGAGAGTTTTCTTCGTTTCCTCAAACTCACTTTCGATATTTACATATTCACCATCGTTGAATTTTTCAAAAAATGATTGCGAGATAACAACCGTTCCCTTTGCCTCATCGTAGCGATAATCATCACTTTTCAGCTTTTTTCCGTCATCCATATTCTTCAGCGACTTCAGCCGCTTCCCAAAGGTGTTCGCCAGATGAAAAACAAGGTCATGTGCGTCACTCCGGATAAACTCCGTATACCCCGGATTCAGAACAGGCATCCCGAGTTTCGCCATCTTCGGATCGTCAATACTCATCAAATCAAAAATCAACCGAACGTCGGTAAAAGCAACCGTGACCGTATAGGTTACATTTCGATCGAGGGTTGACAAAAAATCGTCGTCGATCGAAACAAATCCGTCTTCATCCTCATGCCACGATGACGCAGGGACTGCCTTTCCGTAGGGATCACCCTCTGTCCCGATCCGGATATCCTTAGCCTTTCCATGTTCGTGCATCGGACGAAGCACAAGCGGTGATAGTTCCGGCGTCTCCGGAAGATAATAGAATACCCATGAGACGCTGGATTCTGTCTCAGGATCCACAGTGTCGAGTTTCTGCGTCGGTATCTCTTTACCCTCATCCGGTTCCTCCGTCTCTTCTGCTCCCGACGCAGTCCCGGTAGTCTTCCGAGCAGGCTCTTCCTTCTTAGCGGAAGCCTTCCATAACAGAATGGAACAGATCGTAACAACAAGCACTATCATGACGGATACGATCAGAGGAAGAACAGGCATCTTTGGCTTTTTATAGCCGATCAATCCCTCCACCATCTCATCAATGCTATTATACCGATGATCCGGATTGAACATCGTCGCTTTCGTGATAACAGCGCGCAATCCATCCGAGATCTCCCTTCCCTTTGTCACTTCATCGAGCACCGATCCGAGCGAATAAATATCACTCCTCACATCCGTCTGTGAGTATCCGAACTGCTCGGGTGGCGCATATGTATCCGTCCCGAGGGCACGTGTATCGCGCGACTGATCCGGCTTGTACTCTCTGGACGCGTCAAAATCGATGATCTTCACCATCGGTGCCCCGTCCACCGTCTCAACCAGAATATTCGACGGTTTCAGATCCCGGTGAATGATCGGCGGCTCCTGCGAATGCAATGCGTGCAGCCCCTCACATATTTGCAGGATCAGCCCGACAACGTCCTCCTCACCGAGTTCTTGTTCGACGATATACTCATCCAGCGGTTTTCCGCTGATATATTCTTCAAAAATAACCCCTTCTTCTTCCACACGCAGGATCTTCGGAAGGTACGGCGATGGTATCTCCGCAATCTTTTTTGCCAGCTGTGTGTCGCCGTTTTTCAGAATCTTCACAATGATCGGCTCGTCCGATATCGACGAAGACGCCAGACAAACCTTTGTCTTGGCATTCTCCGATATCACGGACAGAATATCATACGATACATGATTCTCATTTACAGTGTGTGGCATTCCGCTCTCCCTCTTATATTATAAATGAAGTCGTACAGACCTCAATCCTTTTCGATCCTATACTCCTCGATGATCGGCACGCCAGGCGTGTCGATATCACAGGTGTAGTGCTGAATCCACACCTCTCCGTCATCCTCCACATTCAGGATGGCGAACGTCTTGAATCCGTCGTATTGTCTCGGACGGCTGATGCTCCCGGGGTTACAGATCAGAAGCGTCCCCGTATCCACCAGAACCGGCCTGTGTATGTGACCGAAGAGAACAACATCGGCCTGATTCTCCTCCCCAAAGTAACGAAGCGAGTCCACTCCTCCGTAATCCACGTAGCGATGTCCGTGCGTCGCCAGAATCTTCTTTCCGGCAAAGGTGATCAGCACGGACTCCGGCAAATCATAGTCATGATCCGTATTTCCGCGCACCACATAAGTCAGGCACTTCGCCTTTGACTCGATCTTCGGACCGGCATTGCTGATATCTCCCATATGAAAAATAGCGTCAACTTCCGAAAAATATTCTATCACAGCCATCATCTCGTCATCTTGACCGTGTGAATCACTAATTAACAGCGCCTGCTTCATCTGCTTCTCCCGTCCACCGGCTTGAGCCTCTTCGGTGGTTTCTGTCCCATATACTGATATAGATAAGTCTTCATCATACCGTTGTATATTTTTCTGTTTTTTGTCGCTTTCTTACGGATTTTATTCTCCACTTCCTCATATCCGCTGAGGATGAACCATGACCAGGTATCGTCATCCGCGATCCGTTCTCCGATCGTCCGATAGAGTTCTGCCATCTCATCCTTCTCTGACAATCTCTCTCCGTAGGGCGGGTTCGTGATTACAAAGCCATACTTCTTCGGGCTGGAAAAATCCGCCACATCGCGACGCTGAAAGTGAATATCCTCCTCCACACCGGCGAGTTTTGCGTTCGCGCGCGCCATACGAAGCACCTCATCATCGATATCATAGCCTGCGATCGACAACTCCATCGGTTCTCTTATCACAGCCTGTTCGGCCTTCTCTCTTTCCTCCGCGAAACTTGCCTTTGACGCCATATACGCGGTCCGCATCATTGATATCGCCTCCTGAACGATGCGACTTTCGGAACCTTCCCTTGGATCTGCCCACGTCTCCGATAAAAATGACCGCTTCATTCCCGGAGCCATATGTCTCGCTATCATAGCCGCTTCAATCACGATCGTCCCGCTCCCGCAGAACGGATCCACGAGCACTCGATCCTCTTTCCACGGGGACAAAAGTAAAATTGCGGAAGCCAAGGTCTCCGTCAGCGGTGCCGGCGGTGTAAACTTCCGGTACCCTCTCTTATGCAATGACTCTCCGGTGGTATCCAGACTGATCGTCACTTCATCCTTCAGGATGCTGATCCGGAGCGGATAGTCCGCGCCCGTCTCCGGGAATTGCTCGATGGGATAGTGCTCTTTCAGGCTCTCGACGATCGCCTTTTTTACAATACGCTGAATATCTCTGGGACTGAAAAGCTTCGAGTTCACGGAATTGGCTTTCGTCACCCAGAACCGTCCGTCCTGTGGGATATAATATTCCCAGGGAAGCGCCTTCACCGCTTCAAACAATTCATCAAAGGTTTCCGCGTGGAATCTTCCGATCCGCCATAGGATGCGTTCCGTCGTCCGCAGGTTGATATTGGCACGGGCAATCGCGTTCTCGTCACCGATAAATGTCACCTTGCCGTTATCGACCTCTTCGATCTCATATCCCAGATCCGTGATCTCGCGTTTCAGGACCGCCTCCATACCGAAATGGCACGGCGCGATCAATCGAATTTGCTCCATTTTTATCCCTTCCGTAACTACGCGCGAGATCTAACGGCCAAACTCGAACACTACGTGTTCTCGTTGTCCGTTAGCCTCACATGAACTCAAGACAGCCCGACTGCGTGTGAACACGCCTCGGGCTGTCTGTTCATTCATACTCGCGCTTTATCGCTCACATCTTGCTCGTTAGGCTTAGGCCTTGCCGTCGCTACCGAACAGCTTGATCTTCTCTTTTACGGTCTCCTTGATAGCCTCAGCACCCGGAGCCAGAAGCTTTCTCGGATCGAAGCCCTTGCCCTCAAGGTCCTTACCGGCCATGATATACTCACGGGTTGCCTTCTGGAATGCCCACTGGCACTCAGTATTTACATTGATCTTGGATACACCGAGATCAATTGCCTTCTTGATCATGTCATCCGGGATACCGGTTCCACCATGAAGTACGAGCGGCATATCGCCTGTCTTCTGCTGGATGGCATCCAGTGTCTCAAAGCTTAAACCTGCCCAGTTATCCGGATACTTTCCGTGAATGTTTCCGATACCGGCTGCCAGCATCGTAACACCAAGCTTAGCTACACGATCACACTCTTCCGGATCTGCGCACTCGCCGGCACCAACGACACCGTCTTCCTCACCGCCGATGGAACCAACTTCAGCCTCCAGAGAGATTCCCTTCTCCTTGCATGTAGCAACGAGTTCCTTGGTCTTCTCTACGTTCTCCTCGATCGGAAGGGAAGAACCGTCGAACATGATTGATGAGAAACCGGCCTCGATACAAGCCTTCGCTCCTTCGTAGGTTCCGTGATCCAGATGAAGTGCTACCGGAACGGTGATTCCGAGAGAATCCACCATCGCATCCACCATAGCCGCTACCGTCTTAAACCCACACATATACTTGCCGGCTCCCTCAGATACACCCAGGATTACCGGGCTCTTCATCTCCTGTGCCGTAAGCAGGATGGACTTGGTCCACTCAAGGTTGTTGATATTGAACTGACCAACCGCATAATGACCTGCTTTTGCCTTTTTAAGCATCTCTTCTGCTGATACTAACATAACATTTCCTCCATTCTGTTGTCATTTATAGGCTCAATCTACCGATATTATGGCATTCCGGGCCACATTAACGGCAGTTTTGCACTCTGCCCTATACTATATCACATCCGCCGATGGTTTGCAACCACTAACCCGAAAAAACTATCTCTCTTAAACGCGCCTTCTCCGTCTCTGTTGTAAAAGCGGCGGTTATGGAATTCTTTAGGATTTGTCCCTGTTGCTCCTCCGTCAGTCCGTACGTTTTCTTCAGGTACGCAAACTCCTCCGCGATTGTCGTCCCTTCGATCGCCGGATCATCCGTATTGACCGTTACGCACACGCCCTGCTCCAGATACTCCACCAGAGGATATGTGCTCATATCCGCCACCGCGTGCGTCTGCCTATTGGATGTCGGGCACATCTCAATTGGTATATTTTTACGAATTATATCATCTATCACTTTTTTATCTTCAAAACTTCTTACGCCATGTCCGATTCGTACGGTTCCGGCCTCCAGCGCGTCTCTCACACTCGATGCCCCATCCGCCTCACCGGCATGAATGGTAAAGGGCACCCCGTCTTTTTTTGCTTTTTGAAAAATATCCACATATTTCGCTGTCGGAAACAGTGCCTCCGCTCCTGCCAGATCGATGGCAACCACACCACCGTCGGATACCAGATACTTCTTTGCCACCTCGACGGTTTCCTCATTGTCCACCTCATTCCCTTCACCACGCATCAGACAGAGGATCAGATTAACCTTGATCCGTGGCTCGTTCCCGCCGGTCTCTCCCGCGTCCATGCCAGATAATGGCGTATCCGCGCCAGCCACCGTAAGACCTGCCAGAGCCGCCTTCACGGCATCCTCCTGCGTCATCCCCTGCTCCGTATGGAGCTGTGGTGCGAAGCGAATCTCCGCGTAGACCACACCCTGTTCCCTGCAGTCTTCGATAACCAGGCGTACCGCCTCCGTCAGTGCCTCCTTCGTCTGCATCAGCGAGCACGGAAGCGCAAAGCATTCCAGAAACTCATTCAGATCCGTACAATCCGGTGAAACCTGAAGCTTCTTCTTCAGTTCTTCGTCATCCTTCGCGGGAAGCGGGATGTTCTGTATTTTTGCCAGTTTCTTCGCGATATCCACCGTGATCGCACCGTCCAGGTGCAGATGCAAATCGATATATCTCATAGTCCGTATCCAACCTTCCATTTACAATCGCTCGTGCCGATCTGTTCGATACTGCTATACCAAGGGCTTGGGAGTTTCCCCTTGAACGGAGCATCTCCGCAAAGAACATCCACGATGCCCTTCCCCTCGGAACCCGGCAGATAGCACATCACGGCAGCGTCCCAGTTTTTCTCATAGGGATCAAGGATTACCTGACGACCTGCCACGATACAAGCTACAACCTTCTTGCCTTTTTTGCGGAGTTTGTCCGCCTCCTTGATCGCGTCCTCATTTTCTTCCAGTCCCATATCTCCGCAGAGCTTGAGATCCGCGGTATCACCGTTCCACTCAGCATAGGCTTTTTCGCCGACCGCAAGCAGCACGACATCGGCCTCGTCCGGATCCTCTGTCACGGTTACGCCGTAGTCACCGGCCACTTCCTCAAACGCCGCGCGGATCGTCGTTACGCCTTCGATTTCTTCCTCGGGACTCTGGTTCCAGTCAATCGTCCATCCACCGCACTGCGCTCTGGCACTGTCGGCCGCCGGTCCGGTGATATACACCTTGGCTCCCTTTTTCAGCGGAAGCACCTTCTTCTTATTTTTCAGAAGAACCAGACTCTCCTCCACGGCACGCTCTGCCACCTCACGATATTCCTTGGAGCCGGTCTCTGTCTGCTTCGTCTCCATCTTCTCTCCGAAAGGATCATCGAGGATGCCGACTTCCTTCTTGACAGTCAGGATCCGGAGCACCGCGTCGTCCACACGGGACTGCTCGATCCGTCCGTCACTGACCGCTGCCATGATAATCTGTCGCGCCTCGTCGTAACGCTCAACCTCCATCAGCATGTCGATGCCGGCATTGATCGCGGTAACCACCTGATCTTCGTAGGAAGAATACTTGAGGTTCTGGATGGAATCCCAGTCGCTGACGATAAAGCCCTTCAGTCCCATCTCGTCCTTCAGTTTCTTGATATATTCCGCGTTCTCATGCATCTTGACACCGTTGACGGAGCTGTGACTGATCATCACGGTCTGCGCACCGGCCTCAATCTGTTCCTTATACACCGAAAGCAGTTCCTCGATCTCATCATCCGTCAGCGTTGCATCACCTCGGTCGATCAGGCGCGCCGTATCCGAGTTTTCTCCGGTACCGTAGGAAACATTACCGTCCCCGAAGAAATGCTTCGGACAGGCCACGATACCATTCTCGACCAGGGCCTTGGTATAGGCGTTGCCGAGCTTTTTGATTGTCGAAAGATCCGAGCCGTAACTCTCATAGGTACGTCCCCACCGTGGATCCACCGACTGCGCCACACAGGGGGCAAAGTTCCACAGCATGTGACAAAGCTTCGCCTCATCCGCCGTGATCTGCCCGATCTGTCCCATCAGTTCCTCATCATTGGCCGCACCCAGGCCAATATTATGAGGAAAAATAACACAACCGGCACTGTAGTTTACACCGTGCACATCATCCTGACCGTAGATAAACGGAACGCCGGAAGCCGAATCCAGTGCCGCCTTCTGGATACCGTCGATCAACGCACGCCAGTCCGGTGCATGAAGCGCCTCCATCTTCGAAAGAATACTGCCGTAATCCAGCTGACGCATCTGCTCTTCCGGATTCTCCATCACATAGATGGCAGGCTGTACCATCTGCGCCGCCTTCTGCTCAAGCGACAGCTTCGCGAGAATCTCCTCCGGCGTCTGTCCGGCATACCGGCAGACACTGCCCGGTCCCCCGCCACACTCTCCGGATTCTGCCTGTAAGGCTCCGCCCGACGCCGTGGATCCGGAATCCTTCGTTTCTTCCCCACAGCCTGTCATGGACATCAGCAGGATAAAAATCAACAGTAGGGCGGTTATTTTTCTTCTCATAGGTACTCTCCTTCTTTTGTCACTTTCCATAGTGTGCCGCCACATCCTTCAGATAATCGATGATCGTCAGGTGTTGCGGACATACGCTCTCGCACTGACCGCAGGCGATGCACTCACCCGCCTTGCCGGACTTCTTGGCCAACGTATCATAGTTTGACAGGTTGATGGTCCAGCCCTTCTCCTCGAGGTTTTCCCTCATATCTTCATTGTATAGGGAAAAATACTTCGGTATCGGAATGTGCTTCGGACATCCTTCCACACAATACGAACAGGCCGTGCACGGGATCGCGATCTGCGAATTGATGATCTTCGCAACCTCAAAGCATGTCCCTTTTTCCTCTTCGGTGAGCGGTGTAAAATCTTCCATATATCCAAGGTTATCTTCCATCTGTGCCAGGTTACTCATTCCCGAAAGCACCATCATCACGCCCGGAAGACTTGCCGCGAAGCGGATTGCCCAACTCGACACACTCATCGACGGATCGAGTTTGTCAAAGAGTTCCTTCGCCTCATCCGGCACGTGGGAAAGCGTTCCTCCCTTGGCCGGTTCCATAACGATCACCGGTTTGTCGTGTTTTCGCGCGACCTCGTAGCATTCGCGAGAACGGATCCACTCACTCTCCCAGTCAAGATAGTTGATCTGCAGCTGTACAAACTCCATCTCCGGATGCTTTTTCAGGATGCCGTCAAGGATCTCCGGCTTATCGTGGAAGGAGAAACCGGCATGACGCACCAGACCTTCTTTTTTCTTCTCCAATAACCAATCAAAACTGTGGAAGGATTCATATTTATTCAGCATATTTCCTTCAATCCCGTGGAGCAGATAGTAGTCAAAATATCCGGCGCCCGTATGCTCAAGCTGTGTACGGAACAACTCCTCTCTGGTCTCCGCCGACTTGAAAAATCCGCTGTGCATCTTCGTTGCCAACGTGAAACTCTCTCTCGGATGCCGATCGACCAGCGCCTTTTTGGCTACGCTCTCACTGGCAAAGCCGTTGTACATCCACGCCGTGTCAAAGTAGGTGAATCCTTTCTCCAAAAAAAGATCGACCATCCGGCTTACGGTTTCGACATCTACCTTGGACGCATCATTCGGATCGGTCTGCGGAAGACGCATCAGACCGAAGCCAAGCTTCTTATCAGGCATAAAATCCATATCCCCTCCCCCTTTCACTTCTGTCACTTTTCACAAAACAAGGTAATTATATTCTATCACACTTTATCACGTGCGACAAGAGAAAAACTTCTTTGACGCGCAGAATGTCGCACAGAAAAAGGCACCGAAAGCCGATGCCTTTTTCATAGTAATCATTATTCGAATTCCGGCTTATGCCAACGAACCGATCAATTCCGGAATCGTCGCCTCAAAGTCGACACCGTACCACGGCTTCGCCGGATTCTTCAGTGTCACTTCAATCGTATGCGCCGTGTAATCCGCAGCGATCTTCATCGCATCCTGCCAGGACTTACCGCGAAGCATCGCTCCAACACAGGTGCTTGAGAACAGATCTCCCGTTCCGTGATAAGAAGCGTCGATACGGTCGTTCTGATATACGAAGTAATCATCGGCCTCTCTGTCATATCCCATTACACCGGTCTTACCCGGAGAGAGCGACACACCGGTCAGAACGGAGATTCTCGCACCAAGGTCGTTCAACTTGGAGAGCATCTCCTTGATGTACGCCTCATCGTACTCTTCCTTGTACTCCATTCCGGTCATAAAGGCCGCCTCTGTGATATTCGGAACGATGATATCCGCCTCCGCGCACAGCTCGGTATTTTTCTTAACATACTCCATGTCAAATGCCGGGTAGAGCTTACCGTTGTCTGCCATAACCGGATCTACAAATACAAAGTTGTCCCCGGTACGGAAGTTGTGGAAAAGCTCCTTCATCTGCTCGATCTGCTCAGCCGTTCCCAGATATCCCGTGTAGATGGCGTCAAACTTTACATCCTCACTCAGCCAGTGATTCTCGATCGGCTCAATCTGATCCGAAAGATCTTTCACGGTGAAGTTTTTGAACATCGTGTGCGTCGACAAAACTGCTGTCGGCAGGATAACCGTCTCCACTCCCATCGCTGATATCACAGGCAGTGCGATCGTCAGCGAGCACTTGCCCAAACAGGAAATATCCTGTACAGTTAATACGCGTTTCATTGATTCTTCCTCCTTGTAATCTATTCCTAGTTTCACACTATGATATCACTAGTGAACGAAAAAATCAAGTCCTTTTTATTCAGCGAAACACTTTGATTTTCTGCCGCGTCTGTGTTATAATGATTCTTAAATCATGATCAAAAAGAACGGAGACCAACCATGGCAGAACAATATACCAAGAACCGCATCTATGAATGTGCGATGCATTTGGCCGAAAAACGTCCATTGAATAAGATTACCGTCAAGGATATTATATCCGAATGTAAGATAACACGAAGCACGTTTTACTACCACTTTCACGACATATATGACGTGTTTACTTCGTTTGTCGACAGCAAGATGGATGAGCTCCTGCAAAAAGCGGATTCCGATGCCGAAGTGGCCGTGTTCGACTTTATGGAACTGGCCGCCGGCTACAAAAAAGTCTGGATGAACCTGTACAACTGCATCGGATATGACCGGCTCTCACAGTTTGCCTCAGACAAACTCGAAAGGCTCATCCTGATGTCAATCTCTAAAGAGTATGATCTGGATACCATTCCGGAACAGGATCTGGAGATCATATGTGCGTTCTATGAGGAAGCGGTGTTCGGTATTTTTGTCCGCTGGCTGATCGGAGGGCGTTTCGACAGCACGGAAGATCTGAAATACTCGCTCGGACGAATCCGAATTCTCTTTGAAGGGCAGGTTGATCTTCTCATAAAAAACAGTCTCAGCAAATAATCCATTAAGACAATCAGGGCAAAATGTACAAATTTTGTACAGGCCGCCCTTTTTTGTTTGTTTTCATATCCGTGAAATCGTGTAGAATATAATAGGAATTTAATAGATTTATGGAGGAGACTCATGAAAAAGATAAAGATTCTTACCGATTCATGTTCGGATCTGGATGGAACTCTGCTTGAAAAATACGACATTGACTATGCCAAAATGAATACCGTGTACCAGGGAAAGGAGACAAGTGCTTCTCTGACATGGGATCATTATTCACCGAAAAAGCTGTATGATACGATGCGAAACGGGGAACGCGTGACAACAACTCAGGTTCCCATGCAGGAGTATAAACGAATATTCAAAAAGTACCTGAATGAAGAATTCGACATCATCTACATCGGATGCTCTACCAAGCAGTCCGGTTCTGTCAATACGGCAAACATCGTTGCCAAAGACCTTCTGGAGGAATACCCGGATTCCAAGATCACCTGTATCGATTCTCTGAATGCGTGCATCGGTGAGGGAATGCTCGCCATCTTCGCGGCTGAACTGGTCAAGGCCGGAAAAGGCTACGACGAGATCGTCGAAGATGTGATGAACAAAAGAAACTTCGTCAACGAATATGTTACGGTTCACTCACTCGACGCGCTGAAGCGTTCCGGACGTGTGACGGCGAGCAGCGCATTTTTCGGAAACCTGATGAGTATCAAGCCGATTCTGATCTCCGATGCTGACGGCGTACAGACACCTATCAAAAAATCCCACGGACGTTCCAAGTCGCTCAAAGATATTGTATCGCTCCTTGCGGATAGCATCGAGAATCCGGAAGAACAGACGGTATATATCGCGCACGCCGACTGTGAAGAAGAGGAAATCGAAGCCCTCAAACGGCTGGTCAAAGAATCCATAAACTGCAAGGATATCTATACGGTTTATATCGGACCGATCATCGGGGCTTCGATCGGACCGGACGCAATCAGTGTCTGGGGCTTCGGAAAAGAAATAACCTATCGTGTCGGGGTGGTGGACTAATGAGTGCAGGATTCTATATCACATGCGCGATATTTGCCATCGCCGCCTATCTGATCGGTGGGGTTAATGCCGCGATCGTGATCTCCAAACTGAAATATGGAAAAGATATACGTACACTCGGAAGCGGGAATCCCGGATTTACAAACTTCAAGCGTGTATTCGGGATGAGTCCCTGGGCCGTATTTGTCATGTTATCCGATATCATCAAAGCGGCAGTACCGGCGTGTATTGCCATGATCGTATTCGGAAACCTGTACGGCATGGGGCAGTTCGGGGCAGCTTTCACAGGACTGTTCGCCATGCTCGCTCACTGCTTCCCGATCTGGTACGGTTTCAAGGGCGGCAAAGCCTTTATGACCGGCTACGGAACCATATGGTTCGTTGACTGGCGGATGGCACTAATCGCGATGGGGGTATTTTTGATCCTGCTGGGACTTATCAAATACATGTCAGTCGCGTCCTGTATATCTTCTATCACCTGTCCGATTGTCCTTGCGATACTCGGTCCGGAGAGCATGGCGGTACTTATCATCTCCGCCGTTTCCGCGTTGCTTGTCGTGGTCAGACATGCGGAGAACTTCAAAAACCTCGCTCACGGAACAGAGACCAAGTTCTCGTTAAAGAGTTCATCTAAAAAATCTTCAGAAGAAACAGCATAAAAAATGCCTTCCTCCATCCTATCGATGAGGAAGGCATTTCAGACTGTCTCCGGTATTCGGTGTACTGTTCTTCATCCTCGCCAACAAGCTGTGGATGTTCGGCGCTATGAGATACAGCGGGACCGGCTCGTGAGTTCTCAGTCCACCCGTTCGATCACCTGCTGAGTCAGCGTCTCGATCTTTTCGACCTCTTCAAACAGGGACTTGGAAAGCTCGGCACACTCCTCCTGGGACTGCTCCTGCTCCAGGAGGTTTTTGTTCATGTTTTCTATGTCGGCATTGAAGCGCTCGAGGATATCGAGGATCTTGCCCGATGAATCCTTGGTGTCATTCGCCAGATGACGCATCTCCTCGGCGACGACGGCAAACCCGCGTCCCATCTCACCGCTTCTGGCCGCCTCGATCGAAGCGTTCAGCGAAAGCATGTTGGTATTGTTTGAGATCTTCTGGATGCTGATCGCGAAGTTCTGGACCTCCTCGATATTTTTCTGTATGCGCTCAGTGATGTCGCGAAGCTGAGCGGCACTTTTCTTTATGATGTCATTGTCTTCGTTTATGCTGTTCATCTCATCCTGGACTGTCGAGATGGATTCGAGAAGCTTCCCGGAAGCCTCCTTCGTGAAAGATTCATTCTCCATGCTGATCGCGATACCCATAGTACCGACAATCTCATTATTATCCTTGATCGCGATGGTGATCGCGCGAAATTCAAACCCGTATACATCGGCAGGGCAGACCATCTCGAGCTTCTTTCCGGTGGTGAAACTGGTCCACATCGGATCATCGTGATTTAACTTGTCTCCGATCTTGATATCCGCCACCATCTTGTCGCCTCTCCAGTACGCGAGAAACTCATTTCCGTCTGTCACACTCATCATGATATCCATGCCGAGCGCATCCTTGATCACAGGAACAATTTCGATGTATTTTGCCAAAGTCTCGTTCATTTTTTCCCTCCTTAATAATGAATCCCACCATCGTTGTCAGTACCTATTACTATATTACACATCTAATAATTTGTCAAGGCATGTTTCCACGGCAAATGCTATTCACATCACAGATGAATTGATGAGGAAGGCATTTATTTTTATGCAGCTTTCTTCCACATGGTCACTCTGTCTTCCGGTGCGATATACATCGCGTCTGAACTACTGACATCGAAGACACGGTAGAACTCATCCATGCATGATGCCACGCCGTTGGTCCTGGCGTGTGTATTCGGATGTTCATCCTTGGTCAGGTTTGAAAGCTCTCCTTCTTCCGCATAATCATTCTTGGAATCCGCCCATTGTCTTGCATTCATGATATAAAACTCACGAATATAATCATCGTTGTCCGGATAGGTGTCCTTCAGCAGACGAAGCGCAATCTCCGTACCTCCGAGATCTGCCATCGCCTCATTGGTCACAGACGCACCATCCTGGAACGCCGCAATCTTATCAACCTTCGACAGAAATCCGCTGATGGATCCGTACAATTCCGCGGTCTTTTTCATTTTCTCATCGTATTTTTCAAAATCCGACGCTTCCCAATTCATCCTGGCATGACCGTTCTCGTCGAAGTTACATCCGATCCCGTCAAAGCCGTGACCGATCTCATGCCCGATGGTTGTTGCCATATAAGCAATGTTCTTCACGTCCAGTTCCTCCGCCCCATCCGGATTGTCATCAAAAAGCGGAGCCACCATTACATGTGAGAAAATACACAGATTCATATTGAACGCATGCATGGCGTTGTTATCCCAAGGCTGAGCACTGTCATGGAATCTATCGAGCGGTGCCCACCACTTCATATCCGTCGTATGGGGCCTTTCGACCGTGATTCGGGACAGATACGCGTTGTACCGCGAGACGGCAAGAAGCGTCTCTGCGAGATTACCGCCTTCTTCGACAGTTCTCAGATCATCCTGAACCGTGAGCTTATCATACTCCTCGGCTGTGGGGTAGAGTGAAAGGAACTCCATCTTCTTAACCTTTTCCACCATGGATGTTTTGGCTTTTTCGCTCAAATCACACTCGTTGATAACCTCCACATACGTGTCGCGGTAGCGCTCCGCCAACTGTTCAAAACTCGTTTTATATGTTTTGCTATAGAAACGGTCTGTATATACCTGATCGGTATCCCAAGGGATCGTATTATATGACTCCTCAAAGTTACGCCGGATTCGGTCGTTGATCTCTTTTTGGATCGCCCTCTCCGATTTTCCTTCCAGCTCTTCCGGGAAGAAAAGAGAGAGGGACGCGCGAATCCCCTTTTTCGAATAGAGAAGGAATTCCTTGATGGAAGTCAGGATAGCGTAGCCCTTGAGCATAGGGAGATACTCTTCCGAGGCAAACATGTTGTTTAACTCGGTCAGAGCAGCTGTACCGGAATAAGCAATCGTGGAATCTCCGTCAATGTTATACTCCAGTTTCTCCATCCATTTTTTGATACCGATATTCGGAAACATCTCGTCTAACTCATCCAGTTTTTTGAAGTCCTGAAACGATGGAGCTTTCTTCGTCGCATTCATGATGTTGATCAGGAAATCCTGCGTGTTTTTGATGAATGCAGCATTGGAAATGCCAAGAGATTCCAGAACAACCTGGACATAGGTCTTAACCGGCTTTTCCGCCTTTTCCAAGAAGGTCAAATCCCCAAAAACATCCGCTTCGAGCCTTGCATAATAATGATAATCCACACAGACATCCTCATCGGTAGCCCGCTGATCGCCGTTGAATATAGCGTTAAACGTATCCTCGTTATCCTGCTCCTGAACGAAACTTCCCGTGTCCAGAATGGCATTGAGTCCCTCATGGTTCATCGAAGAACAGATATCCTTGAGTTCCTCGACCGTTTCCGCCTCCAGGATCGGCGTGGCAACCTGCTCTTTCAATGTCTCAAAGAAGCGGTTGTCCGCGTCTTTACTTTTGGTCATATCCGAATAGGTAGAAAGAAGGGACAACAATGTGTCTGCCGACGATCCGTCCGGATGCTCCTCGACATTACCGGCTATATAATCGTCAATGAGCTTGACCATATTGGCGTTGTATTGCATGTCTGCCTGAGAAAAATAATCCCACTTAACATGTCCATCTTCATCGACGAAACGGTTCTTTTCTTCCTCCGTCCAGGAACCCTTGAGCTGCTCCAGGAATTCATCCTTTTCACTTTCATAGAGATCATCCTTGGCCGGCAGTTCTGCTACGGAAGCATATACCTTTACGGTAGCCGTGTCTGTCAGGTTGGTACCGTCTGTAGAGCGAAGTGTCACCGTAGTTGTCCCAGGCTTTAGTCCCAGAATAAAACCATCTCTTCCCGGCATGATGATGGACTTATCTTCCACCTCCATTTTCAGACAATCCCAAGCATAGAAATGTTCCTCCAGTTTTACATCGGTCTTATAGCATGGGTTGATACCTTCGGCGTTTCCGACAAAAGTAGCGTAGACTTTGTGCTTGAGTTTCATGTCCGAGAAGATATTTTTATACTTATTGGTTACACTCACCTTGCAGGTCAGTTTTTTCTTCTTCGTTTTCTTTTTATAACGATACTTGACATTGACGGTGATCTTGGCCGCGCCCATCTCCTTAGCCGTCACCTTGCCGGATTTATTGACCTTGGCAATATCCGTATCATCGCAGGTGTAAGAGATTTTCTTGATCTTGACGCCTTTTTTCTTCTTTACCTTGATCTTCGCCGTCGAATAGGTTTTCTCGTTGCCGTTCTGCGTTACGGTAAGCGAAAGGCTCTTTTTCGTCAGATACACTCGCTGCGTAGTGCTCTGTGTCTTGGTTTTCTTCTTGGCAGCGCTCTCTGTCACGCTTCCGCCCACGCCTGATATGATCACAGCCATAGCAAGGATCACAGACGCAATGATTCGTGGAATAGTTCTTTTCATCGTTTCCTCCTCATGATAGAATCTTAATATCTTGTTTATTATACCGCATGAATCGATGGATGTCTATTGGTTTTTTGCCCCCATCCACCTCTTCCTGACAAATCTTCGGTGCCGGGCACTCAAAACGCTTGACATACAGCGTTTTTTCTGTTACAATACGCTAGTGTCTGTTGAGTGGACGCAAACGAAATGTGCGCCAGTAGCTCAGTTGGATAGAGCAACGGCCTTCTAAGCCGTGGGTCGGGGGTTCGAATCCCTTCTGGCGTAGTGGGTCGAAAGGCTCGGTATATCTGTATGACACGCAGATGGATACTATGGTGGGTATAGCGCAGTTGGTTAGCGCGTCAGATTGTGGCTCTGAAGGCCGTGGGTTCGAATCCCATTACCCACCCTCATAAAAAAGCGAGCGAAGAATCGCTCGCTCTTTTAACATCATTGGCCCATCGCCAAGCGGTAAGGCACAGGACTTTGACTCCTGCACTCGTGGGTTCGAATCCCGCTGGGCCAGTTCTTAGAAGAAGTTACTTCACGATATCCGCAACCTCACAGCCGGCCACTTCGATCAGATCCTTCGGCGAGAGTTCGACCTGATGGCCGACCTTTCCACCGCTCACAAAAACCTTATCAAGCGCCGGTGCCGTCGCGTGGATAAATGTAGGAAACCGTTTCTTCATACCGATCGGAGAGCACCCTCCGTGAACATAACCTGTCAGAGGCAGCATCTCCTTCTGCTTGATCATGGAAACCGACTTCTCTCCCGAAGCCGTCGCCGCTTTCTTCAGATCAAGCTCGGATTCGACCGGCACGACAAAAACATAGTATTGCCCGGATTTTCCCTGCGTCACGAGCGTTTTGAACACCTTCTCCGTATTCTCACCCAGTATACCGGCGATCTGCTCCCCGGATAATGAGGGATCTGCTTTGTAGGCATGACTCTCATAGGGTATTTTCTTTGCGTCCAGCACACGCATGACATTGGTTTTATCTGCTTTTCCCATAACAGCCTCCCGGTTATCACGCTTGCCAGCGGGCGTAGAGGTTGAAGGTTTTATTCGAATCCGTAAAATTCAAAGGCGTGGATGATGTTACCTGTTCTCCGTCCGCTTGATCAGTATACCATCCCAGGAAGGCTTTTCCGTCCTTTGCTTTGAGATTTGTGGGCATGCTAAGTGTAGGCGTCCCCTCCGTAGTCGGATACAATTTATAATATGTGCTATTCGAACTATCACCGGACATATAACCCATTTTTTCAATCTTGACCCTATCCGCATCATCAAATTCGCCACCGTTAAGATTCAAGACAACTTCTCCTTGTATCCCGGTATCTGAAAGAGGAATCACACACACATCTTTCGATGTCGCGGTTTTTCCACCTACTTCCATAGTGACACGGAACCAGATCGGAGCGGTCTCTATAGTGCCATCATAACCGACATTGCCTGTACCGGATTTGGTAGTATCTTCCGTGTATGCACCATTCTCTGTCGTTTTTAAATACCAATGATAGAACGGCACACCGGTTCCGGTACTAAAATCAAAGCCGTCAAATTCAGCTCCCAGATAAATACTTGAATTAGCCTTTACATAAAGCTTATCAGGTCGGTTAATCCACACCCTCTGCTGCGGCTCGCTGGGTTCTTCTTTCCACACGGCATAGAACGTCGTCGGCTCCTTTACCTTTGTGTCGGAGGTAACGTCGGGGCTCGTCGCTTTTGCCGTGGTCGCCCAGCCAAGGAGCACCTTGTTCGCCTGTTTTACCTCTGTGTCCTTCGGCAGGTTACCGATGGCAGTGTTATAATTAACTTCCTTCGTGGTAGTAGCGGGTGTACCTCCATTCGCATCGAAGGTCACCGTGATCGGCTCAATCTCGATCTTTGCGACGTTCGTTGTAGCGAAGGTGTCGTCGTACAAATCTTTCTTTTTGGATTCATAGTCTACCCTGCAAAAATAGTAAGTCGTTCCTTTTTCCTTAGTGTCCGGCATGTATCTTTCACTCCTGGCACCGACGATAAGCGTGCACCCCTCGGTGGAGATATTTCCGTCCTCATCGGGTGTAGGTTCCTTATCGGAAGAATACCACTGATAAGTTATTCTGCCGCTGCTTGCTTTTCCCGCATCCATCGGATCGTACGACTCTACCCGGACGACAAGATCAGTTGCGGGCTGCGCGACGTAGTACTTGCAGTCAGAGAGTTTCGTGAGCGTGAGCTTTACCTTGGACTCAATGACAGTTACCACGCACTTCGCAGTCTTCCCATCAACAGAGGCAACTATCTTCGTGCTTCCTTTTGCAACAGCCACAACCAGACCATTTCTATCAACCGTGGCGACACTCGAATCCTCTGACTTCCAAGTGGTTTTAAATGGGTGTTTTTTGGGATCAACCTTTGTCTTGAGGCTAAAGGTAGCTCCAATTTTGACGGTCTTATTTGTCTCTTCGAGTGTTACACTTTTGATCGTAGTCTTCTCTACGGTCACCTTTTTTGTTTCCTTAGTTGCGACTATCTTGTTTGTCTTTACATTAATGAAGCCTATCACGATCTTGTAGGTCTTTCCCATCGCGTTACTATCGTTCGCAACAGCAGTAAGCCTAAATTCGAAGTCTTTCTTAATCTTTTTCTTCGCTCCCTTACTCGTTGTCTTTCCGTCTTTCACGAGAATCGTTCCACCATATTTGACCGTGATATAATTCTTGGCGGTTCCCGTGACCTTCACAGTGAGCTTGTATTCTTTCTTTGCCTTATTGACAATGATAGAGTTGGTTTTTTGACAACGGACACTTGTTTTACTCGCCTTGACCGAGTTTTTTTCCTTCGCCGCCGAGGCGTCCCGCTCACTCGAGATGATACCAAAACCGGCTGCCATCACGATTACCAGCAATACGAGAAGGATGCGTCTGATGATTCTTTGTTTTCCGTGTTCTTTCATAAGCTTACATCTCCTTTTTTGTGATTCAAGACCGTGTCATTGTTCCGTTTATTTTTGCCCTTTGCAAAGCACCTTTACTTTAGTTGTTTTTTTCGCTTTGCGACCGAGTTCATCCGTAATCATATATGTAACTTTGTACTGCCCCGGATTCCTCGTATTCACATTATATGCCCATACGTACCGGTTCAGGAACTTCAGATAGTAATACACATCCGTCTTAACAAGCTTTGTTGCGTCACAGCCTGTCGAATTCACGGCCGTCACGCCCTTCTTGGCATTAAACTTCTTGCCATACTTTATCGTTCTTGATTTCTTTACGCCCCGTATCACCGGCTTTTTCTTTTTATATGGATTGCCGGCGCCCGGATCCGTCGGATCCCATCCGCAATACCCGTTAACCTTTATCGCCTTGGGCTTGCCTAAAGGCCCCGGCTTGGGTGAATTATATATGGTAACCGGCGTACCTGACGGAACATTTTCATATATCCACTTGGCATCCCCCACGGTAAGCCTCACACAACCATGCGAAGCCAGGGTGCCAAGCCTGTTGTACTCACGATAACACTGGGCCGCGCTGTTGCAGGAGTAATACCATACAGAATGAAACAACACCCTGCCTGTTATCCTGGTACAATACTGGCCATATGACGCCCCCATAAGTGTGTGCCAGCGCATCTTCGCCCCGAGAGGGAAAGTGCCTATGGGCGTAGCATACCCGGGCGAGCATATCATTGCCTTTTTCGGCTTATACTCCCCTTTAACGCGCTTATATACGGTTACCGTGCAACACTGCTTATTTATTTTTATCTTGTACATCGGCAAATTGCTTTTCGTCTTTGCATTGCTTGTCGGAAAGGACCCTGCCAAAAGTACAGCCGCGATAAAAAAACTTACTACCCGGACGGCAACATGTTTTCCATTCATCTTCTTCATACGGAATCCCTCCGTTATCACATATTTTCGCTTTGGTTTAAGCGTGAATAGTGATAATACTTTATCACAAATACGCAGTCAAGTCAATATAATCCAGTTTCCATCATAACTCACTATTTTTATGGTTTCATAAGAATGACACACTGCTATGCTAATATGTGATTCGATATTTGAAAAATAGCCCGGCGGTATGCATCACGCACACGGCCGGGTTTACATTCTCTAAAAAACCGCAAGCCGACGTATTTCATACGTCATCTTGCGGTTTTTCGTTATCCTCGGGGTAACAGGATTCGAACCTGCGGCCTCTTGATCCCAAATCAAGCACTCTAGCCAAGCTGAGCTATACCCCGCCTGTGTCATTTTGACACTCGAAGTATTCTATCATACAACTCCCCACTTGTCAACAGTTTCAGCAACCCGACGTAAATAAAGGAAACGACGCCCAAACGGACGCCGCCCCCTTTTGGAATATGGATAATAGATGTGACCTAGAATAAATAGGGCTTATCCCACAGGTTGAGCTTGGTTCCGATACCGAGCTCTTTTGCCTTTTCATAGCACTTCTTGCCCCATGACACGTCCTCAACAGGCATTCCGCCCACCGAGTAGATGATGACCTCATCATCCGACTTTCTGCCCTCTTCCTTTCCGGCGAGGATTGCTCCCAGGTTGATGATCTTGTCCTTGGAAAGTTTTCCGTCATGAACCAGATCCAACCACAGACAACCCGGGATATAAATCGTATTATAAGTAGGATACGGATATTCCTCCACCCATGCCTCATACAACTTGATATTGTCGCACACAAGTTTTGCCTTACCGCTGCACACATACTCGTCAGAAAAATCTCCCGAACCCGGGATACAGAACAGCGCGCCTGGCTTGATCCATTCTTCCTCGATAAACGGATACTGACTTCTGTCCATACCCATCGAGGTAGAGGTCGCGAAACTCATGATATCCGAGCCCCTTACACACTCCTCGAGTGTATCCACAACCTCAATTGTCGTAAACTGCGGCAAATGCTCCTTTACGAAGCTGATACATCTGTCTATAGATTCTTTCCCTCTTCCCTTAATCTTCAACGTATCCAGTGTCGGACGAAGCGCTGCAAATGTCTCGATCGCCGTGATATTGATAACGCCGGGGCCCACGATACCGAGCACCTTGGCATTCTCTACTGCCAGGTTCTTTACACCCGCACCGGGGATACCCGAAGTACGATACGCGGACAAAAGGTTTGCCGACATCAAAGCCAACGGTGCGCCTGTATCCTTGTCATTCAGCATAACCATCAAAATCGATCTTGGTAATCCCTTATCTCTGTTCTCAACATTTGAACCATACCACTTCATACCTGCCATATCTGTCTGGCCGCCCACATAAGCAGGCATTGCCATGAACCGACGGTCCGGTCCGTTCTTCGGCATATTCGGGAACGGCGGATCATCCGGGAAGGTAACCATGGTTCCGTGAGAGTTTCC
>JAEEGM010000029.1 GCA_016280325.1 Eubacterium sp.
AATCCGCTTTGAACGCCTACGAAGGAACCGTGATCTGTGTGTCGCACGACCGTTATTTCATCAACCGTACGGCAACACGTATCCTCGACCTAAACGGCGGTCGCTTTTACGACTATAAAGGAAATTACGAATACTATCTCGAGAAAAAAGATACTGTGATGAAGCCGGATGCAGCCTCTCCCAAAGACGAACCGAAAGCCGAGTCGTCCAAGGCGGACTGGTTAGCGGATAAAGAGCGCCAGGCGGAGCGTCGTCGTCTTGAAAGAGCCTTTGGCGAAGTCGAGGCGCGCATCGAAGAGCTGGAATCGGCCATCGCCGAGATCGATGAACAACTCTCCGATCCCGCCGTCGGTACCGATCTTCCTCGCCTGACCGAACTTTCAAATCAACGAGGTTCGCTGGAAACCGAACTCGAAGAAGCGATGGAACAATGGGAAGAATTGGCGGAAAAGATAAGTGAATAACCTCCGGAACAATTGAAAGACAATCGGATTTCATCTCCTTCTCGGCGAAGGAGCGCATGCGCTCAATACGCCTCGAAGAGCGAAGAAATCCGATTGTTTAGCGTTGGAACCAGATTGTATATGACTTATAACTAACTGAATTCTATCGAACTTCAAAGCGTATTTAGCGAACTGCCTAACTGAATTTCATCGCATTTCGAAGCGTATTTGGCGCACCGCGCCACTTCGCTGAGAAAAAGATGAAATTCAGTTTTTGATCAACTCATTTTTTTGATCGACTCTTTGACTAGTTTTTTGAAATTTTCAGCCGCCTTATCGGCGTTGAGTTTTACCTCTTCGTGGGTGACCGCCTTGTCGACCGAACCGCCGGCGACGTTGGTGATACACGAGATGCCGCATACACGCATGCCGATGTGATTTGCTGCAATGACTTCGACCACTGTACTCATACCGACCGCATCCGCTCCGAGACTGTGGAGCAGCTTTACCTCCGCCGGAGACTCATACTGCGGGCCGGTTGTCTGAACATAGACGCCATGCTGCAAGCGAATGCCGAGGTTCTTTGCGGTCTCTTCGATTATCCCGCCCAACTTCACATTGTATGTCTCATTCATCGACGGGAACCTTGTTCCCCATTCATCGACATTCTCGCCGATCAATGGAGATGGAACAAACAGGGATATCTGATCCTTAATCAACATAAAATCCCCGGGTGAAAAATTCGGATTCAGTCCTCCGGAAGCGTTTGTTTGGAACAATATCCTCGCTCCGAGCGAAGCCATCACACGAACCGGAAGCACCACCTGTTGCATGCTGTAGCCTTCATAATAATGAACGCGCCCCTGCATGACAACCACTTTGGTGTCACCGATCCGTCCGAACACAAACCGGCCTTTGTGACCGGACACGGTCGATACCGGAAAGCCTTCCAGCTCTCGATAATCAATGGTGGCCTCCGTATCTATCTCATCCGCGATTGCCCCCAGTCCGCTTCCGAGAATCAATGCCACCTCCGGCTCAAAATCCGTCTTAGAACGGATTACATTCACACACGCATCCACTTTTTCTTTTAATTCTTTTGCTGTTACCACGACAACCTCCTTTAATCCCACAACGACACTCTGTCTGACGGCTCCACATACATCGCATCTTTCTTCTGAACATCAAATATCTTGTAAAACGCGTCCATCATCGAAGCTACACCGTTGATACGGTTCTTTCGGAATGGGTGAGGATCTGAAGCCAGCCTGCTCTGCCATCCTCTCACTCCATCCTTTGGCATCACGCCCTGATCCTGTTCCGTATCCATCGCCTCAATCGCGATTGTCTTGAAAAATGTCTTCACAAGTTGATCAAAATCATCCCTGCTCCCGTATTTTTGTTTCAGGATTCGATACGATATCTCCGCCCCGCTGAGATCCGACATAGCCTCGCCGATCACAAAGGAGCCTTTTTGATAATACGCGGTTTTATTCACGGCAAATGCCATCAACACGTTGTAATAATCTGAAAGATTGCTGATCTTTTTCTCGTAGTCGGCTTCTTCCTCGTCCGTCCACATTTTTTCAACAAGACCGTCCGCATTAAAATAACTTCCGAAATCATCGAACGCGTGACCCATTTCATGTCCGATCGTCCTGGACATATACCCCAGATTTGTAGCGTCAATGTTAGGATCGTCATTCGGATTCTCTTCAAAAATATTACATATACCGACATGTCCGAAATAAATCTGATTGATCGTCGAATCATAAGAGGCATTATTCATCCAGGGAATCGTCGGTGACATACGTCCGAACTTAATCGGTCTCCACCAGGTATACGCAGCGTCTCTTTTTCCGATCGTAATCCGAAGATGATCGACATCATTTTTCCATAGTTTCAATAGATTATCGGCAAAGTTGCCGCCCTCAGCCGCCGTATCCAGGTCATCACCGATACACAACCGGCTGTAATCCTCATCGGAAGGGATCGGAGAATTGGATTTCATTTTATCAATCTTAGAAAGCATATTTTTCTTCGTGCTCTCCGACCAGTTTCTCTCCTGAATCGCGTCCCGATATGCCTGCTTGTAGTCCTCCACCAACGCGTCAAAGTCTTTTTTAAATTCCTTGGAATAATACTTATTGGTATACGCGTGATCCAGATCGAACTGTGCCAGAAGCTCCATGCGATCATCCGCAAGTAACGATTCCACTTCTTCCTTGGCTTTGGCTTTCAACTTTGAATCATCGTCAGCAATCTCAGGATATTCAAAACGACACCGGAGTTCCTGACCCTTCATAGTGCAATCAAGCGTACTGCTCAGAATCTTAAAAACAACAAAGCCTTTTACACTTTCAAGATTCTCTTCAGAACTCAAGTAATCGTTCAACTTACGCAAAGCGTTCGAAGAAATGATACTGGCCTCCGTATCTCCCTTTACATCGTAACCGACAGTATCAAAGCATTTTTTAACCTCAAGATGAGGATGGTTTTTTTCAAACTCATCGATGGTCTGCCAGTTGATACTCAGGTCTTCCTCTGTTCCGAGCAAATCCAGGTCAATGTGATACGCCCCTTCTGTTAGTGTGCCGGGCTCAATCCCGATCAGTTTGAACTCATCTTCGATATAGTTTTTCAATTCGTTCTGTTTCTTCGAATCATCAAACGAATCATCATACTGTTCCACGGAAGCAATGATCGGCTGGTAAAGATCCCGGATATCTGTCTGCCCTTCCGGCACATGCCTGTCACCGCTATCCAGCGCATCCGCCAAATCACTGTTCTGCTTTTTGATCTCATAGGCGTTCAGATCGTATAAACAAGAGACACCGTTCTTTTCCACCTGTGCAACTGCCTGCAGAAACTCTGATCTGTTTTTTGCGGACAGAATCGGCTCTACCAACCTGGATCGTATCGTCCCTATAAACGCGTCATCTCCGCTTCCGTCACGCATCTTTTCCGCCGTCGAATACAGCGCCACCATGACATCCTCGGAGGTTCCGTCCTTCGTCTGCTTTGTGTCCTTCTTCGCGAGCGCTTTTAACTCCGCTTTGAGGCTGTTCATGTTTTCTTCATAGATCGTATCGGCCTCCGCGGATTTGCTCCAGATCAGATTGCCTTTTTTATCAGTGAACTTTGCCTTCTGTTCTGTTGTCCATGTAGAAAAATACTCCGTCCTGGCCGCATCCGCAAGATCATCAGCGACAGAAATATCACTTCTCTTTGGGTATACCTTCAGTGTAGCTTTAGCAGTAAGACCGGATCCGTCTGTTGTCTTAACCGTAACAGTTGTTGTCCCGGCTTTCTTTCCGATAACAAGACCGCCCTTTCCGACAGAAGCAATCTTACTGTTTTTTACGGACACGCTGAAAACATCGGCCGAATCAAAGTACTTGAGGAGTTTATACTTCGACGTGATAACCGGACAGATCCCCTCACCGTTTCCGACGAATGTTGCATATGTTTTTCTTTTCAGTTTGATGCTTTTTACAACATTTTTATACTTACACTGAACATTTACTTTATACGTCAGGCGCTTGGTTTTCGTTTTCTTTTTATAGCGATATTTTACATCAACATAGACCTCAGCCTTACCACTCCGCAATGCTGTTACCTTACCCTTTTTCGAAACCTTGACGATGTCATCATACGTTTCATAAGTTACACTCTTAACTTTTACTTTCTTCGCCGTCTTAAGTTTGATCTTGGCAGAGCCGTAGGTCACCTTTGACTTGTTTTGCTGAATCCGGATCGTAACGCTACCGGACTTCAATTTTACAACGGAAGCGGCCTGCGAATCCTTCGCCGGTGAGAATGTCACCGTTAACGACAGTGCTGTCGCCGCCACCATAGTTACCGAAACCATTTTTTTTGCAATACTCTTCATGATATTCCTCCTAATAACTCGTCTATGATCCGATCGCTTACGAAGAACCCCTTATCCGTCAGGCAAAATCTGTCACCCTTTCTGACAGCCAAACCTTCTTGAATACAAGGCTCCAAAACCGGTGCCCATTGGTTTTCCAGTTGCGGATCCGACTGAAACCACCTCTGAAGATCAATCCCTTCAGCTACACGAAGTCCCAGCATCAGTTCTTCAATCTGTGCCTGTCGTTTTACCAGACTCTCTTCCTCATGATCCGGAAGATTGCCGGTTTCCAGGCTCCACATATATGACTGAAGATCAGAAGTGTTTTTCCTTCGTATTCCGTAGCCATGTAAGCGTCTGTCAAAGGAAGCCGCCGCCGGACCGATACCGATATAACTTCCACGACGCCAGTAATTCAAATTATGCTCACAGGCGTATCCGGACCTGGCATAATTGGAAATCTCATAATGATCGTATCCGGCGTCTTTCAGTCTTTCACACGCTAATGTATACAGATTGCGATCGGTCTCCTCATCCACCGGAGGGCAATCGGCGAATTTTTCAAAAAACGGAGTCCCCTCTTCAATAATCAGACTGTACACCGAAACATGTTCCGGTCTTAATTGCACTACTTCCTCCAGCGTGTGATTAAGGCTCTCCTCCGTCTGCCCCGGGATTGCCGTCATCAGATCAACATTGATATTCTCAAAGCCGATCTCTCTGGCCAACTTATAACTTTCACAAAAATCATCCCATGTGTGGATCCGTCCCAAACTCTTAAGCTCATCATCATTTGCACTCTGGCAGCCGAAACTCAACCGGTTCACTCCGTAATCAC
>JAEEGM010000030.1 GCA_016280325.1 Eubacterium sp.
CGGCCGCTTCCATGTTGGCGCGATAGTCGCAGGCCTCGTTCCCGCAGATAGCTAGCGAGTCCTCTCCGACCGGTGTGAGCAACATATATTCGTGAGCGATGGAACCGCCCATCATTCCGCTGTCCGAAGCTACCGTGATTACTTCCGGTACGCCGGCTCTGGCAAAGATACGATTGTACGCATCGTAAACCACCTGATAATATTTTTCCAGATCCTCCTGAGAGGTATGGAAGGAATACGCATCCTTCATCGTGAACTCACGGACACGGATCAGACCGGCGCGCGGTCTTGCCTCGTCACGGAACTTCGTCTGGATCTGGTAGATCATGAACGGATAGTTCTGGTAGCTGTTCGCATAGTCGCGTACGAGGTGCACGGCAGCCTCCTCGTGTGTCATGCCGAGCAGCATTTTCGCACCGTTGCGATCGGTAAAGCGAAGCATCTCGGATCCGATACTCTCGTAGCGCCCGGATTCCTCCCAGATGCCGGATGACATCACGACCGGAAAGAGAACTTCCTGCCCGTCAATCGCGTCCATTTCCTCGCGGATGATCCGCTCGATCTTCTGACAGATCCGCTTGAGTGGCGGATACTGCGAGTATATTCCCTTGGCAATGTCTTTCATATAACCGCCACGCATCATCAGCGCATGACTGTCGATCACGCAATCGGTTGGTTTTTCTTTAAAACGGTCTCCCACCATTCTTTCAAGTTTCATCGTTCGAAACTCCTTTCTGATTAAAGATAACACGCCTTTTATCATACCCCGAAGTGCGGAAAAAGTCAAGAAAGATTCTTTTGTCTCGGTTAGTCTTGCATAGTGCTCAACTCTGTAATAGAAAAAGAGCCACCGCGTTTTGCGGTGGCCTTAGTTTTCATTTGATTAGGGAACCCTTGGTTCCCTTGAACTCTTAGTTCCCTTGAACCCTTAGTTCCCTTGAACTCTTAGTTCCCTGGAACCTTGCGTTCGATCACTTCTTGGACTTTGCCTTGGAAGACTTGGACTTTTTCTTGGACTTCTTCTTGGACTTAACCTTGTCGATGAAGTACTCCTCTGCTTCACCACGGCTCATCTCAAGAGGAATAGCAACCTCTCCGAAGAGATTCTCCTGAGCCATATGAAGATAACGCTCATCTGACGTAGTCGCCTTCTTGCCCTTCTCCATACGCATCTGATTACGCTGATAAGAAGTCTTGATAAGCTTTACCCACTGACGGCAATCACAGGAGCGAAGTGCGGCTTTGTAAACCTCCTCACGCTTCTTGTCATTCTCAACACTGAGAAGCTCGATGTCTTCCCACTCATCCATCAGCTGCTTAACTTCGTTCTTGGAGATCACTGCACGTGTGATCACCTTATTGCTGTCTGTCGGAACAAACAGCTTGCTTCCTTTCGAATATACCGGAACCAGTGTATAATATACACGATCCGAACCACTTCCCGACATCGGCTCTACAGCCTCAACCTTGCATACACCGTCGTTTCCGTGAACGACATACTCTCCTACGCTAAACACTTCTAAAACCTACCTTTCCTGCAATAACACATATCCCGTTTTTTACTCTTGTTTGGAACCCGCCGATGGAGTCGGGGCATCGTGCCGGATCCCAGCGCGTACATCACGCCATCCTATTGTCTTTGCCTACAATGACTAGTATATCACGTTTTCTAACAAATTAAAGTGTTTTTTCGTAAATTTTACAAATTTGTTAACTTTTCGTACAAATTGCCGAAAATTCATCGTTTCATTTGTGAGATATGTACAAAAATAGGCCAACGGGACACCTGCTTCACGCACTTGCTATCATAAATTTAATCTCTGCCTCGGCAGCCTTCTCGCCATCAACCGTCGCAAGCGCCTTCCCGATTCCCATCGGCCCCTTGCACTTGATGATCTCGACCTCGAGCTTCAACCGATCCCCCGGCCTCACCTGCCTGCGGAACTTTGCCTTATCGATCCCACCAAAAAATGCCAGCTTGCCCTTGTTCTCTTCCATCGCCAGCACCGAAACCGCACCGACCTGCGCCAACGCCTCGATAATCAGCACACCAGGCATCACCGGATACTCCGGAAAGTGACCACGGAAAAATCCTTCCTCGCCGGTGACATTTTTATATCCGATCGCACTCACACCGGGCTCCATACTCTCAATCTCATCAACAAGTAAAAACGGATCGCGATGTGGAATTATTTCCTTAATCTGTTCCTGATTCATTATCATTTCAACCCCCCCTGTCATTTATTATATCATCCGGTTTCATTATCTTTCAAAAAACTATCAAGATATGCAGGGATCTGCTATGTGATTTCATCGTGAGGTGGCTGTCGAAAACGTCTGTGCGTAGGCAGCGTCTTCTGCTGCCATGCACAGCTACGTTTTCGAATGGTGCGAACGAACCACCTCGCGAAAATCACATACAGATCCCGGATGATTTATACATATTTTTTAAATACTAATGAAGCATTGTGCCCACCGAACCCAAGCGAGTTACTGATCACGACATTAACCTCCTGCGAGATTCCCTCGCCCTTCACAACATCGATATCACACTCCGGATCCTGATTCTCAAGCCCCGCATTCACATGGATGAAACCATCCTGGATCGACTTCACACAGGCGATCGCTTCCACACCGCCGGCCGCGCCGAGCATATGACCAACCAAAGATTTGGTCGAATTCACCTTAACCTTCTTTGCCGCATCTCCGAGAGCCAGCTTGATCGCTCTGGTCTCAAAGAGATCATTCATATGTGTGCTCGTTCCATGAGCATTGATATAGTCAACATCCTCCGGCTTCACGCCGGCATCCTGCATAGCGAATTCCATTGCCTTGGCAGCACCCGAACCATCCTCAGCCGGAGCTGTCACATGGTACGCATCAGACGTCGCGCCGTAGCCCGCAATCTCCGCATAAATCTTCGCGCCTCGTGCCTTGGCATGCTCCAGTTCCTCAAGAATAAGGATTCCGGCACCTTCAGCCATAACAAAGCCGTCACGATCCACGTCAAAAGGTCTCGACGCATGCTTCGGATCCTCTGAAGTGGAAAGCGCATTCAACCCAAGGAATCCGGCAAGCCCGATATCACAGATCGTGTTCTCACCACCACCGGCGACAATCACATCCGCCTCACCGTACTTGATGGAGCGAAGGCCCTCGCCGATATTATGATTACCCGTCGCACACGCGGTAACCACGTTGATATTTTTACCCTTAAGTCCGAACTGGATCGCGATGTTACCGGCCGCGATATTCGAGATCAGTCCCGGGATCATCAACGGCTCCACGCGATTCGGTCCTTTTTCCTGCAGACGCACATAGTTGCGCGTGATATTCTGGAGAGAACCGACACCGGATCCGACACAGACACCAACGCGATACGGATCTTCTTTCTCCATATCGATTCCCGCGTCCGCCATCGCCTCGACAGCCGCTGCCACCGCGTACCTGGAAAAATCCTCCATACGACGCGCAGCCTTACGGTCTACGCACTCCGGCATCTCAAAATCTTTTACCTCACCGGCCATTTTTGCCTTGTAATCAGTCACGTCAAGTTTGGTGATCGGCCCGATGCCGCACACACCTTTCTTGGCATTCTCCCAGAAAGCCTCTACACTATTTCCGATCGGGGTGATCGCCCCCATACCCGTGATAACTACTCTCCTACTCATCATGATCTCCTTTCTTTACACGGCCACTCCACCATCTACACAAATCACCTGTCCTGTAATATAACTTGCTTTATCCGACGCCAGATACACCGCCATCTCCGCGATGTCCTCCACCTCGCCGAACCGTCCCAGAGGAATCGTCTTCACGGCTTCCTCCTTCACCGAATCCGGAAGGGCATCGGTCATATCCGTCTTGATAAATCCCGGCGCGATAGCATTCACGGTAATCCCTCTTGAAGAAAGTTCTCTCGCCACCGACTTCGTCAGGCCGATCACACCGGCCTTGGACGCCGCGTAGTTCGCCTGACCGGCATTTCCGATCACGCCGGCCACCGACGCCATATTGATGATCCGCCCGCTCTTCTTTTTCATCATCGGACGCGCTACACACTTACATCCGTTGAAGGCGCCCTTCAGATTGGTGCGGATCACATCATCGAAATCCGCCTCCTTCATGCCCATCAGCAGACCATCACGATTGATCCCGGCATTATTTACGAGAATATCAACCCCGCCGTACTCCTTGACGATCTCTTTGAAAAACGCCTCCGCGGCAGTCATATCTCCAACGTCACACCGTATTGCCACGGCATCACCGCCGTTAGCCTTGATCTCGGAAACCACGGCCTCCGCCTTATCCTGTGAGCCGTTATAGTTCACAACAACAAACGCGCCTTCTCTTCCCATCGCCTTTGCTATCGCCGCGCCGATCCCGCGGCTCGCCCCGGTCACAACCGCTACTTTTTCATCCAATAATCCCATATAAACTACTCCTTTCGCCAGTGTTCCCGCGATTTGTCCCGCATTCCACTAGAAATTCGCATCTATATCTTCCATCGTTGCGATTTGAATCGTCGTAAGCTCCTTATCCAGTGCCTTCGCGATCTTCTTATTGAAGCCGGCCAGCGTCTTTCCCGGACCGATCTCATAGAAGGTATCGACACCGTCAGCCACCATCGCCTCGACACACTGCTGCCAGCGCACCGAATTCGAAAGCTGTCTCACTAAAAGCGGCCGAATCTCTTTCTCATCCGTCACATAACCGCCGGTCACATTGGCTACATATGGGAACTTCATCGGAGAGATCGTGATCTCTTCCAGAACCTTATCCAGCTTATCACCGGCACCCGCCAGGAGTTCCGAATGGAAGGGTCCGCTGACATTAAGAAGCACCGTCCTCTTCGCTCCCGCTTCCTTCAACGCGTCCGCTGCTTTTTTCACATTCTCAGTCTCACCGGAGATTACAATCTGTCCCGGGCAATTGAAATTCGCCACCTGGACCTTCTCGAAATCAGCGATCACCTTTTCGATCTGCCCGCCGTCCATTCCGAGGATCGCAGCCATACCACCCTCACCGGCCGGCACTTCCTCCTGCATATATATTCCACGCTTACGAACCACCTTCGCGGCGTCGATCGCATCCATCGAACCATTTGCCACAAGCGCGCAATACTCACCGAGACTTAAGCCTCCGGCCACATCGGCCTTGCCGCCTCTCGCCTCGATCTCCTTCAACAAGGCCACGCTCGTCGTCAACAGACAAACCTGCGTAAACTCCGTGATGTTGATATCCTCATTTTCCTCGAAACACAGAGCCTTCAGATCCAGCCCTACAGCCTCGCTCGCCTGATCAAACATCTCCTTCGCGAGAGCGGATTTTTCATACACATCCTTGCCCATACCGACGGCCTGCGCGCCCTGTCCCGGAAAAATAAACGCTGTCTTTCCCATATTCCCTCCAAAAAAATGAATTCTTAACATTAAATAAGACACCAAGCCGGAAGCAGTCACTCCTGGCTTGGTGCCATGCTTACTTATTCACGATCGATCAACCTTCGATCCCCTTATCCTTCAGGAAGTTGATAACATCACCAACGGTTGCGATATTCTCAAGATCATCCGTCGGGATCTCAACATCGTACTCCTCCTCAAGGGCCATGATCAGCTCATAGAGATCGAGTGAGTCAGCGCCGAGGTCATCTTTGAAGTTGGAAGCCTCTGTGATGCTGTCTGCATCTACGCTCAACTGGTCAGCGATAAGTTCCTGCATTTTTTCTAACATGATTTTCTCTCCTTTTCTGTTCGGAACCACGGGAGGGTCCCTTATATTGCGCGCCTCCCATTCATAGATAAAGTAGTGGCGCTGATGTTCATTTACTAAATCAAGGATATTCTAACCCATAACTTGTATTCCGTCAAGTCTTTTTTTCTTTTTCTATTGCGGTCGTTTTTACGTTTTGTTAGCACTCTTTTGTTTTGAGTGCTAAAAAGTTCTTGACATTGGACGCGTCAAGGGGTATCATAGTACATGTTCATAAGAAAAATGACAGCACACGCAGGTCTGTCAGAACGGGAGGTAACTACCATGACAAACGAACAGGGCAATCTTGCCATAAACTCAGAGAACATTTTTCCGATTATTAAAAAATGGCTCTACTCCGATCACGACATTTTTATCCGTGAGGTAATCTCCAACGCGTCCGACGCGATCACCAAGCTGAAGAAGCTCGAGATGATCGGCGAGGCGAAGCTGGCGGACGATTACAAGCCACGCATCGATGTTGAGGTGAATCCGGAGGAGAAAACCATCACCTTTACCGACAACGGACTTGGTATGACCGTGGATGAGGTGAAGGAATATATCAACCAGATCGCCTTTTCCGGCGCTGCTGATTTCCTTGAAAAATACAAAGACAAGGCCAATGACGAGCAGATCATCGGTCATTTCGGACTCGGCTTCTACTCCGTATTTATGGTGGCAGATTCCGCTGAGATCCATACGCTTTCTTATAAAGAAGGAAGTGAAGCGGTTCATTGGGAGAGCGACGGCGGTCTGACATTTGAGCTTTCGGATAGTGACAAAACCGAGGTCGGAACCACGATCATCCTCCATCTGAACGAGGACAGCTATGAGTTCGCGAACGAGTACCGCGTGCGTGAGATCCTGGAGAAATACTGCTCCTTCATGCCTTACGAGATCTATCTGAAGAAGGCCAATGCCGAGCCGGAATATCAGACGGTCAACGCGGAGGACGTCTTAGAGACCGATGAGGTTGTCGAGGAGTTCGAGGAGGAAGAAAAATCCTACGCTCCGCCGAAGTCCGATGAGGACGGTGAGGAAGAAAAAGAGCCTGAGAAAAAGATGATCAAGAAAGCCAAGATCATCAAGCGCGAGGTATCCTTAAGCGATACCGCACCGCTGTGGGCCAAGCATCCGAACGAGTGCTCCGATGATGATTACAAGGCCTTCTATCGCAAGGTCTTCAATGACTACAAGGAGCCGCTCTTCTGGATCCACCTGAACATGGACTACCCGTTCAACCTGAAGGGTATCCTCTACTTCCCGAAAGTAAACATCGAGTATGAAAACCTGGAAGGTATGATCAAGCTTTACAACAACCAGGTATTTATCGCGGATAATATCAAAGAAGTAATTCCGGAGTTCCTCCTTCTGCTGAAGGGTGTGATCGACTGTCCGGATCTGCCGCTGAATGTCAGCCGTTCCGCTCTGCAGAACGACGGTTTCGTGAAAAAGATCTCCGACTACATCACGAAAAAAGTAGCGGACAAGCTCTCCGGCATGTGCAAGACCGACCGCGAGAATTATGAAAAATACTGGGACGACATCTCGCCTTTCATCAAGTTCGGTTGCCTGAAAGATGAGAAGTTCCGTGAGAAGATCCGTGAGTATGTCCTTTTCAAGGATCTGGATGAAAAATATGCCACTCTTTCCGAGTACCTCGAGAACGTCGAGCCGGACAAAACAGAGGAGGCTTCCGATGAGAATACGGACGCGGATGAAACCCCGGATGTTGTCGACGCGGACGGCAATCCGGTGGATGGTTCGGACGATGAGGCATCCGCTGATGAGGAAAAAGAAACACCGAAGAAAACGGTTTACTATGTAACGGATCTGCAGCAGCAGAGCCAGTATGTCAACCTCTTCCGCGAGCAGGGTATGAACGCCGTAGTCCTTCCGGATACGATCGACCAGCCGTTTATCTCCTCACTGGAATCACGCGATGAGGACGGCGTCCGCTTCCAGCGTATCGACGCCGACCTGACCGATTCGATGACCGAGGACGGCGACGACGAAGACCTGTCTAAGGAGCAGGAAGAACTGACTTCCCTCTTCCACGACGCGCTGGGTGATGACAAACTCGAGATCAAGGTAGAGAAACTGAAAAATGAAGAAGTTTCCTCCATGATCACCCTGTCTGAGGAGACTCGCCGTATGCAGGATATGATGAAGATGTACTCCGTAAACGGCATGGGACTCGACATGGGCATGGGCACGATGGGACAGACGCTGGTACTGAATGCCAACAACGCGCTTGTTAAGTATGTGATGGAGAACAAAAAGGGCGATCGCACGCCGATGTTCTGCAAGCAGCTGTATGACCTGGCATTGATCGCACACCAGCCGTTGGCACCGGAAAAAATGACCGAGTTCATCAAGCGTTCCAACGAGATCATGCTGGAGTTGACGAAATAACTGAAAAAATACTTGCAAAACCTGAAGGCTTATGGTAATATAACTTTCAGTGCTTCGATAGCTCAGTCGGTAGAGCGACGCACTCGTAATGCGTAGGTCGTGGGTTCAAGTCCCATTCGAAGCTGAGAATACCGCCCGAAAGCTGCTTTGCAACTTTCAGGCGCGAATACCGCCCGAAAGCTGCTTTGCAACTTTCAGGCGCTTAAAAAAAGGATCCTTTTTGGATCCTTTTTTCGTACATCTTTATTCATATCATAGTACCGTCATCGATATTGCATTTCTACTTAGCTGCTGCATACACACATCATCCCAGTCCTCGGACCCTCTCTTATCCAGTGAGAATTCCTTTTGCATGTAGCCGGTCGTCAACGTGAATTTCCCGTCTCTGAAGTCGATCCGGATTGATCCCATGTCCCTGGACATATATCGGAACAGATCCAGTTTCAGACTCCCCGACACCGGTGAGGTTCGGATCATCTCGATCACCGTCGCCTTTAATTCAGACCAGTGAACACGGTCGGAATGCTCTTCTTCATCTTCTTCCGTGACCTGACGTCGACCGTCTGTAGCAAACGTCACAATGGTTGTCACCTCACAGTTTCCGACCTGAAACGAATCGTATTCATTTCCTTCGAGAAGCAGGTTTAGAAACTCTCTTGTGCTTTCGATCTGTAGAGCGATCATTCGTTTTCCCTTTCTTCTTTCTTACCGGTTTGTCCTCCGGGCAGGCCAACAGCACGACCGAACGCGGCTCCATACGAAAAGCCGTCCGTTCTTCGTTCAGTCCCTCCGTCTTGCGAGATGTCGCCGCCGTATCCAGAAGCACCTCCCACTTTCTTCCCTTCGTGATATCCGGGAGATAAAAATCATGCGCCTCCCAGTGCATATTGAAGGCAAAGTAATAACTCATCCCCGCCTTATCCTCCAGGTACGGACCATAGAACAGGACACCCAGTTCCCGGCAATAAAACGGATAATTATTATTCCACGGCTCCTTGCTGTGGTTCGAGATATCCGGTGCGCCGAGTCCCTTGTGATCAAACCCGGAATAATGATTCTTCCTATGATAGATCGGCAGTTCCTTTCTGAGTTTCAGAAGGAATCTGACACACCGGAATGTCTCGTTATTCTTTTCGAGCAGTCCCCAGTCAAGCCAAGTCGTGGCATTGTCAAGACAGTAGGCGTTGTTGTTTCCCTTTTGTGTATTGCCGAACTCATCTCCCATCAGAAGCATCGGAACAGGAAGTCCCAAAAGCAGCATCACGAGGATATTTTTCTCTTGCTTGATACGCATCTTCTGGACGCCCTTGCGTCTGGTCGGACCCTCGGCACCACAGTTCCAACTGTAATTGTAGTCCGTGCCGTCCCGGTTCTTCTCCCCGTTTGCCTCGTTGTGCTTGATATCGTACGAGATCAGGTCACGCAGGGTGAAGCCGTCATGAGCGGTAATATAGTTAACCTTGACGACGCCGTTTCGCTCCGCGCGAAAACCGCGATAGAAACTGTCCACCTGCCCCTCGTCACTCTTAACAAAACGTCTGGCGATCTCCTTGTAACCGTCATTCATCTCAAAAAGCATCGGATTCTCGGAATCCTGCGGGTGATCCTCCCAGGCATAACCGAAGAAACGAACGTGGCTTAGGATCGGATCCTCGCGGACGGTCTTCGAGTTAAAAAGATCCGAGATCACGCGGAATCCATCAATATGATAATACGTCGCGTAGTGACGCAGACACTCGAGTACATAAGCAGGACTTTGCTCCGAGAAAAACATATCCATAACCACGTTCATCCCGGCCTTGTGCAGTTCCTTGACAAGCGTCTTAAACTCACGGTCCGGATGCTTCGGGTCCGAACTGTAAGACGCCTTCGGCGCCATGTAAAACGCCTCCTTGGTATATCCCCAATAATTGATCCGCTTCTCACCGGTTGGCACCTCGCGGATCGCCAACTCATTATAATCATACACCGGAAGCAGAAAAATGGTATTCACACCGAGCTTTTTCAGATACGGAATCTTCTCCCTCATGCCATCGAAGGTACCCGGATTCGTAATACCAGAGCTTCGATGCTTGGTAAATCCGCGAACATGCGCTTCATAGATCACCATATCCTCCGGCGCGATCGTGCGACGACGCTCACCGCTCCAGTCAAACTCCGGATTGGAGATACGCGCGCGAAGCCTTCCCTGCTTACCGAAGTTCTCTCTGCCGGCGATCACCTCGGCCGTCGACTCGATGAAGTGCTCTCCGTCCGAAACAAAATCATACGACATCTCATCCAGCTTCTGAACTAGATTCTCCCCGTACAGGCGTGCCGAAAAAAAGTCATCCATCCCCTCTTCCTTCATCGAAGGAATCGAGATACGCTGGATCACCCGGCTTCCCTTATACAGATTCATACGGAGTCCCGTCGCACCCGGTCGCCACAGATTGACACAGATACAATTCTCATCCAGAATAGTCAGGCCCATCGTCTTAAGATGCGCCATTCTGCGGACCTCTGTAACTGTCTTATTCGTGTTTGTCGTCGTGATTTCGTCCAAATCCCACCTCCGTCAAGTGTCTTTTACAGACTTTTAATCCATTATACACCAATAAAGTGGGATTATACAACCTATTTTTTAACTTTTTTATAGTAATTCAATTTTATTTTGAAAAAATTTGAATTTTTTTTGTAAAAATGCTTGCATTCTTCCTTATTTTTCGGTAAAGTATCAAGGTGAAGCATTCATATAGTAATGTAATTGTAATTCATTTTTAAGGAGGAAACTATGATTCAGGCGAGCAATATTTCTCTTCGTTTCGGTAAAAAAGCGTTGTTTGAAGAGGTCAATATAAAGTTTACCGAGGGCAACTGCTACGGTATTATCGGTGCCAACGGTGCCGGAAAGTCTACATTTTTGAAAATCCTGTCCGGAGAACTCGATCCGACGACCGGAGATATCTCCATCGGAGCCGGCGAGCGTCTCTCCGTACTCGAGCAGGATCACTTCAAGTACGATGACCAGGTGGTACTTGATACGGTTATCGCCGGCAATCAGCGTCTCTTCGACATCATGAAGGAGAAGGACGAGATCTATGCCAAGCCGGATTTTTCCGATGAGGACGGTATCCGCGCCAGCGAGTTGGAAGCCGACTTTGCTGCCATGAACGGTTGGGAAGCCGAGGCAGACGCCGCTACTCTTCTGAACGGACTGGGGATCGATACCGAATATCATGACAAAACCGTCAGTGAACTTCCGGACACCGACAAGGTCAAGGTACTTTTGGCACGTGCCCTCTTTGGTAACCCGGATATCCTGCTTCTCGACGAGCCGACCAACCACCTCGATCTCGACTCGATCCGCTGGCTCGAGGACTTCCTGATCGACTTTGAGAACACGATCATCGTGGTTTCCCACGACCGTTATTTCCTGAATAAAGTCTGCACGCACACCGTGGATCTTGACTACGGAAAGATGCAGATCTACGCCGGCAACTACGACTTCTGGTATGAGTCATCCCAGTTGATGATCAAGCAGATGAAGGAAGCCAACAAGAAAAAGGAAGAAAAGATCAAGGAGTTGCAGGAATTTATCCAGCGTTTCTCCGCCAATGCTTCCAAGTCCAAGCAGGCGACCTCGCGTAAACGTGCCCTCGAAAAAATCGAGCTGGAGACGCTTCGTCCATCCAGTCGAAAGTACCCGTATATCGACTTCAAACCGGATCGTGAGATCGGTAACGAAGTGCTCACGGTAGAAGGCCTGACGAAAACCATCGACGGCGAGAAGGTTCTTGACAATGTTTCCTTTACCGTCGGCCATGACGACAAGATCGCCTTTGTCGGTTCCTATGGGATTGCGGCAACGACGCTTTTCCAGATCCTGTCGGGTGAGATGGAGCCGGATGCCGGTGATTATAAGTGGGGCATCACGACTTCTCAGTCCTACTTTCCGAAGGATAATACCGCTTACTTTGATTCGAATGATACCATCGTTGACTGGCTGATGCCCTTCTCTCCGGAGAAAGACGCGACCTATGTGCGCGGTTTCCTCGGCCGTATGCTTTTCAAGGGCGATGACGGTCTGAAGAAGGTAAATGTGCTTTCCGGAGGCGAGAAGGTACGTGTCATGCTTTCAAAGATGATGATGCTCGGCTCCAACATTCTTCTGATGGATGAGCCGACCAACCACCTCGATATGGAGTCGATCACTTCGCTGAACAACGGACTGATCAAATTCCCGGGTGTGGTACTCTTCACTTCGCAGGATCATCAGTTTATCCAGACGATCGCGAACCGTATTATCGAGTTTACACCGAACGGCATGATCGATAAGGTTACGACCTATGATGAGTACCTGGATAGCGACGAGATGGCAAGAAAAAGACAGGCGTTGGCATAAGTTATCCGGGAACATCCGCAGGTTGTCGGATGTTTCCCTGCATATCTGCTTGACATCTATCGGTTTTTCCGATAAAATATCATCATTGTAATGTAGGTCAAGTAATAGATTTTTTTCTATACCAATAACAAAGGAGTGTGATGGCAGTGGTTCCGGGTGACGCGATAAAGATAGCGATTCTTGTCGTATTACTTGTTCTTTCTGCGTTTTTTTCCTGTTCAGAGACAGCGATCACCGCTGTGAACAAGATGCGTATCCGTACCCTTATGGAGGACGGAAACAAGGCGGCCGCACGTGTGTGGGCGCTGCTTGAGAATCAGTCAAAGGTTCTCAGTGCTATCCTGATTTGCAACAATATCGTTAACCTGACGGCTTCGGCTCTGACCACCTCCCTTGCAATCCGAATCTGTTCCAATCTCGGATTAGGTGAAAACACAGGTCTTGGCATCGGTATCGCTACCGGTGTTTTGACCTTTTTGATTCTGATCTTCGGTGAGATCACACCGAAGCAGTTGGCTTCCAAAAAGTCCGAGAAGATCGCCCTCCGCTATTCGCGGGTGATACGTTTCTTTACGGTAATTCTGACTCCCATCATTTTTATCGTCAATCAGATTTCCAGACTGATACTCAAAATCTTCGGTGTGGATTGGTCCGGCAAAGCCGATACCATCACGGAGGATGAACTGCGTACCATCGTGGATGTCAGCCACGAGGAAGGTGTCATCGAGACCGAGGAGCATCAGATGATCACAAATATCGTTGATTTTGGCGATTCTCTGGTCAAGGATGTCATGATCCCACGTATGGATATCGTGATGGTCGAGTCACATATCTCCTATGACGAACTGCTGAAGGAATTCACGGAATCGAAGTACGCGCGTCTGCCGATCTACGATGATACGATCGATAACATCATCGGTATCATCAACCTGAAGGACTTCATGTTCGAGGCCAATCCTGAGAACTTCGACGTACACGCATTGATCCGTGAAGCACACTTCACATATGAGTATAAAAATGTCTCCGAGCTCTTCCTCGAGATGCAAAAAGAGTCTGTTCCGATGACGATCGTTCTCGACGAGTACGGCGCCTTGGCCGGGTTGATCACCATCGAGGACCTTCTCGAAGAGATCGTCGGTGAGCTTCGCGACGAGTACGACGAGGATGAGGAAGACGACATCCAGACTATCTCCGAGAACCTTTATCAGGTACTCGGTTCCACCCCGCTTGATGATATCAACGATACACTCGGTCTCAAGATTGAATCCGAGGATTATGACTCAATCGCCGGTCATGTGATCGGTCTTCTCGAGCACATCCCCGAGGAAGGTGAGCAGGCCGAGGACGAGGGTGCGATCTATAAAGTCATCCATGTCGACGGCAACCGCATCGAAAAACTCCAGATCGAGGTGAAGCCCGAACCGGAGGATGAGTCAGAATCTGAGTCGTCTTCGGACACGAATGCTTCTACGGCCTCCGGGGATTGATTCATACTCCCCCACCGCCTCGACTTCCAATGTCTGCTCCCGCACATCCATATCACAGATTTTTACGGTCAGGTCGATGTCATCATCGACCTGTTGTAGCATATGCTGCATGAACCCGGCCAGAAGCTGGTTGGTTTCATGCACACCCGGCATCTCACCGACGGTTGCGACCAATGCCTGCGACAAGGCATGACGCAGCCGATTTTCTTTTTGTTCTGCCTGTCCCTGCGAGGCAGCGATCACTCCTACTCCCATAACGATTACCACAGCGGCTGCCATCACAGCGCATATTCCCTTCTTCCATACTCCTTTCCGGTATGGATTCTCCTCCTGTCCGGCCGCTTCCGGACGAACCACGATCCCTTCCCCTTCCCGACAAGAGCAGGTCAGCATACAGGATGTGATCTCCGGAAGTCCGAGTCCCGAGAGAAACTCCCGATACACTGCTCTCTCATCCTCACCATCCTGCAGACGACGATTCATTTCTCTTACCTGCACACGAAGAAATCCGTGCACTATCCCCTGCGTATGCAGGGGCGCCTCCGTCACTCCCATCGTCCGCGTAAAAACCTGCATCGCCGTCAACAGGATTTCTATCTCCTCTCTCAGTTCCTTCACAAGTCTTTTCTGCTTTTGCTTCTTTTTTCTGCCGGCCTCCATCCTAACCAGTTCCGCATAGGCCTTAGCCTGCCGCTCCGCCTGCTTCTGCCCGGACGCCCGCCCCTGCCGAGACGACGAATGCTTCCTCGCCCCGCGTCGCGTCCCCTCGCTTCGTCCGGAACCTCTCTGACAGATCCGCCCGGATCGTCCTCGAAAACTTCTCGCGGTCGCTTCCGCCAGTATCAGAAGCGCGTCCTCGCACACCTTCCCGGTTCTCTCAGCATGGATCAACACCTTATGAAGGATGGCAAGATAAGCATTCCCATTCTCGATACCGACCAACGCCTCCCGCTCCGGATCCTCACCCGTCGCCCCTTCTCCGGTCATCAGCATATGACGGGCAGCATCCACCCCGTCATAGAGTACACCGTCCCGTGGCAGCACCAACATACATTCCTCCAGTGCCAAACAGAGTTTCCCATGCCACAGATAAGCCTGTATCATCTGCTCGATATACAGATAGATCTCCTCTTCCTCTCTCATGCTTCTTCCCTCTTGTACAGCACCTTCACCCTTGTTTTTTCATACCGCTCGATAAGCCGGATGCCCTTCTCATCCAGACCGATCCACACAGGAAATACCCGCTGTATCGTAGCGCGAATCCGCGCAAGTTTCCTCTCCTCCTCCCATGGGAACAGGTTCTCCAAGGCATCCTCCGCCTTCTCCGCCGTGACACAGAGTCCGCCCCGTGCCGAGTGCTGATCCATCACATCGACCATCTCGCAGACCACCTTGCCCTCGCCCGGATTCCCCAGAATCCACCTCGGCCGTATCCCGCGACACACCTCTCTCAGGTGCCCGCTCACCTGCCCTCTGGCCACCATCAGCTCTGTCACATCCTTGTCCGGATTCAGTACCGCGATCTGCATCGGCTCCTCCCCTTCCACCGTCACGATCCGACTCTCCGGCGGGATGTAACGCGTGATGAACCGAAGCAGTTCAACCTTCTCGCTCCTCGCACTCCCGTATAGTAAAAATGACCGCTCCTCCCGGACCATCTCTTTCAATGCTGTAATCGTCGCCTCATCACACACCCCGGTCTCCACAAGGCTTTTCGCATCCGGTCGTCTCGGCCGCTCTTTTTTCCTGAGAAGCAACGTCGTCCCGTACCCGGCCACACTTTCGTGAAGCATCTGCAGATAGAACACACCATTCTCCCACTCAAACACCGGGTGCGACAGATTAAAACTCTCCCCACACCGGTTACTCATCAGTAATGCAAACCGGTTCACAAATCCATCCGTCAACCGCTCCTTTGCCACATATCGCCCCTGCCCGCGGTCCTCGATCCAAAGGCTCCTCCCGTTCCAAAATAACTGATGGACCCCCTCCTTCATCACATATGGAAACAGCGTTCCGTACTCCTGCCTGCTCAGCATATACTCCTCTTTGAATTCTCCCATCGTATCCTCTCCCTTCTCATATCATACGCTCTTATCATCCGTTTTCCGCATCACCCTTCGGACCGAATCCGATCCTTCTCAATCCTTGATAAAAATGCCCCCGCATCCGTCTGATATTTCCCTTCTGTTAACTCCTCCCGTATCGAAGCAATCTCCTGTGCGGAAAAATACCACGATACCGGTGCCTCCACCGTCTCCGGCAGGTCTGCCTGACCTGCCGACGGATAGAGGTAGAAATAGGGAAGAGCATGAGAAGGGCGTCTGGGATAAGGCGTCCTCATCGGTGTGGGCGTGATCGTCAGCATTATTGTCGGTGCAGCGGTCACTGTTGCCATAGGACTCGCCACAGCCACCGGGCTCACGGATGCAGACGGCAGCAACGGAACAAACGTCGGTGCTGTCGTACCGAAAAAATAGTTCTCACTCGGATCCGCCGCACGCACCGGCAGATAGGTCGGATGCACCCGGGGTGTCGCCGTCTTGGCCGGCTTAATCGGACCTGCCCCACCGCCCGGCCTGCTGCTGCCTCCACTTCCGGGCATACCACCACCTGTCTTGCTGCCACCGCCACCGGGCCGCCCGCCCGACGAACCACCATCCGGGTGCGCAGTCGGTGTCGGTGTCACTTTCTTTTTAACCAGGCGAAGTGTCCCGTCTGTCAGTTTCGGTTCAAGACCTCCCGACCTGACCGACCCGGGGAGAGAAAACCACCTCTTCCAGTTCCCCCCCTTCACTCCCGTCACCAGACGGGTACCTGCCTTTACCTTTTCAGGGACCAGGCGGATCTTCCCTCCGCTTTGAAACCCTCCGCCAACCTGCAGACAGTATCCGGAACGAAGCCAGCACTCACCGACCCTGACCGTCCCCTTCGCCACAGCCTTGCCGTCAATAACCCCCAGATCGCTGCCACGCATGGCGCTGTTTCCCCGCAGACTCACTTCCTGTATCCAAAGAGTTCCGGTATTGGCGACACCACCTCCCACACCTCCGTAGCGACGGGCTCCCTTTCGAAACCCGGTTACGGAATTACCCGTGATCGTGCCACCGTACAGTCCTGTCGTACCGCGGTTGTAGATGCCGCCACCTCTCCCATCAAAACCATCAACAGCGCCACGCCCGACGGCTTTATTATTCTTTATCACACCGCTCTTCATATAGAACTCGCCGCCACTCTCCACGCGGACACCGCCCCCTCCGGTCACGCAGGTATTATCACAGATTGATCCACCATTTAGGACGGCAATTCCACCGGAGCCGACACGTACGGCACCTCCGCCATCTGAAAGTCTGGTGGTATTTCGATTATTTTTCAGCACCACTCCGCTTCCGATCACAAGTTGACCACTGTCCACACTGACCAAGTATCCATACAGCTTCCCCTTCAGCACACCGGCCTCTCCTCTTCCATTCAGTGTGATATTCTTAAGTGTCAGCGAACCACCGTTCACACGAAGCAAACTTCCGCCGAAGGCGCTGTTGGTCGCCACTGCCCTTCGCAGTTCACCGGGGCCTGTCAGAATCTTCGTCCCTCTTACACGAAGTGATCCCCGCACCGTGACCGTCTCCATCAGTTCGATCACAGCCTTGCCATCCTTCTTCAATTCCTCCTTCAATTCTCTGCGATCATACACCTGAACTCTCGACGCTGCTAAGGTCATATATTGGGTATGATGAGGGAACCACAATTCAACGGAAAGAAACAGCGCCAAGAGTAACAGAAGCGATCCGACACGAAACCGATATTTCTTCCGAGAGTCACCACAACATCTCATCCGTCATCCCTCCTGTCTTCATCGGTGTATCAGCGATCATACCACCGGGATGAATTTTTGTAAATTGGCACAATTTCCCAAAGCATTTTTATCAATTTCTGTAACCTTGCACAAAACGCTTCAAAACCATGCCATTCAGACATAAAAAACAAACGTAACACGTTTTTTCCAACGTATCACGTTTGTAAATTTTTTTAAATATTTATTTTTCACGTTTACGGTTACGCGCCGTACTGTTCATAGTAAGCGTCGATCCGACTCTTGAGTTCATCGTCGATCACGATTCGTCCGAGGCATTCCTTATTGTAAAGTCGCTCGGTCACATCCTTCATCGACACGATGGCCGCCGTCGGAAATCCGTACGTCCGGCTGATCTCATCCAGCGCTGTTCCCTCGCCGGTCTTGCCCTGTTCCATCCGATTCAGCGACACGATCAGTCCGACGACCGTCACATCCGCCTGCGCTTTCAGAATCGGATACGTCTCCTCGATCGACTTTCCGGAGGTCGTCACATCCTCGATGATCACAACGCGATCCCCGTCCTTTAAATCACTTCCGAGAAGGATTCCCGTATCACCATGATCCTTGACTTCCTTACGGTTGGAACAATAACGGATCTGCTTGCCATACAGCGCGTCATACGCTATCGTCGTCGCCACACCGAGCGGGATTCCCTTGTACGCCGGTCCGAACAACACATCAAAGTCATCTCCGTAGTGCTCGTGAATCGCCTGCGCGTAGTATTCGCCGAGACGTCTCAACTGTCCTCCGGTCACATAGGCACCGGCATTCATGAAAAATGGTGACTTCCTGCCACTCTTCAATGTGAAGTCACCGAACTTCAGCACTTCACTTTCTACCATAAACTCGATAAATTCTTCCTTATATGCGTCCATTTTTACCTCCCTTTATCAGGCATTTTTCGATGCCCCGTCCGGGCACCGCCGCCTTCCATTATACAATACACGGAGCGGATTTGCAAGGTCGCTTTGGCGGTATTGTCAAGTATCTATTGACATGCATTTCCGCCACCACTATAATAACGATAATAGGGGAGGTTATCATGTCAGAGAATCCATCTTTTGAACGTACCATACAACTGATCGGTAAAGACGCTTTCGACCGGCTTCGGACTGCCCATGTGGCTATCTTCGGCCTCGGCGGTGTCGGTGGCTATGTGTGCGAAGCATTGGCTAGAACCGGCATCGGTCACCTGACGCTGATCGATAAGGACGTGATCGACGAGACCAATCTCAACCGGCAGATCATCGCCACTGTTGACACGATCGGCCGCCCCAAGGTCGATGTGATGAAGGAACGTCTCCTCTCCATCCGGCCGGACATGCGGATCGATACCTTTCGTATATTCTTTCTCCCGGACACGGCGGACAAGATCGAGCTGGAAGCCTTTGACTATGTCGTTGACGCGATCGATACGATCACAGCCAAGCTCACTTTGATCGAGCGATGTACACAAAAAAATATCCCCATCGTTTCCGCGATGGGAACAGGAAATAAAATGGATCCATCGTTATTAAAAATAGCCGACCTTGCCGACACACGCATCTGCCCTCTCGCGCGTGTAATGCGAAAGGAATTGAAAAAGCGTGGCATCGAACATGTCCGTGTCATCTACTCCGAGGAGGCCCCCTATCGCGAGGACCGTTCTTCCACCAAGGATATGCCCTGTCATAAGGATCACGCTTCCACCGACAGCGCTCCTACACCGGAAAAGCGGGTAAAGGACACGCCGGCCAGTGCCATCTTCGTCCCTGCCGCCGCAGGCTTGATGATGGCTAATGAGGTTGTAAGGAATTTGTTGTAAGGAATCTGATCCGAATCAATAGAATCACTATGAGGAGTGCTCATGAAACATATCCGTTACTTTGATTATCTGCGTGTGGCAGCCATCCTGGCGGTGGTTGTTCTTCACGTGTCCGGACAGAATTTCCGACATGTAGACATCCATTCCGGCGATTGGTATGCCATGAATATTTGGGAGTCGATGAGCCGATGGGGCGTTCCTATTTTTGCCATGATCAGCGGAGCGCTTTTTTTGAGTAGCGATTATACGATCGGACGACTGTTGCGGAAAAATGTACTGCGAATCGTCATCGCGTTTTTCTCTTGGTCAACGATATATCTGTTCTTGACAAACGAAGCATGGGACACAACTTCCGTACTCACGCAACTTACAACCGGTTATTTTCATATGTGGTTTTTGTATATGATCGCGGGGATGTACTTGCTCGTTCCGATTCTCAGACATATGGTTCAGGATAAAAAGGTTACCCGGTATTTTCTCCTACTATGCATTTTGTTCTCGTATGTACTGCCGGAACTGGTAAAGTTGATCGGTGTGTACTCCGAGACTTTTGGTTCTGTCGGAAGCAACATGCTGGGGATGCTCGACCTAAAGTATGTCATGGGCTTCACCGGCTATTTCGTACTGGGATATGTACTGCACCGGACTGAGATCGACGGGCGGACAACCCGATGGATCTATCTCGGCGGAGTTTTAGCCTTTCTTCTCACGCTTGTCGGCACGATCGTTATTTCCTTCCATGACGGGACAGCCAACACTCTCTTCTACGAGAATTTCACCATCAATACACTTCTGGAGAGTGCGGCGATTTTTCTGTTATTCAAAAACAAACTCGGCAGCGAACCGGCGATGTCCGGCTCTGACGAGCAGTCGTATTCCGAGCGTATAATCCGTTTTCTCTCCGGCTGCAGTTTCGGTATCTACCTGATTCACCCGGCCTGCATTTATGTGTTGGATCACTATTTCGGCATTACGACATTGTCGATTTCGGCGTGGATTTCCGTTCCCCTGCTCACGCTCGTATGCCTCTTATTGTCTCTGACGATCACGGCATTTCTAAGGGTTATCCCGGTGGTAAAACGGTATCTGGCTTGACAAAAGTACTTCAATAGGGAAAGTCGAACAAGGGCAGACCGTATATCGTTTTTTAGCATTAATCAGGACAATATGCAGACATAGCCACTTCTAATGCAGAAAAGTCACAACATATCTGATTGTATGCATTGCTTTAATCCTCAGATGAGCTTTCCTGTTTTTTGTTTTTTTTCTTCATAATAAGAAAAACAGTAAATGCAGTCGCCGCAACAACGCCTAAAAGGATTATCCACACTCCGTTTCCTGCTGAAAACATCGA
>JAEEGM010000031.1 GCA_016280325.1 Eubacterium sp.
AAATGACGGTTTACAAAACTCTGACATAACCTGGCGACATACTCCACAGGGCGTCGGCGCTACCGATTCCCCCTCGCGTCCTCCCACGATCGCAATCCTGGTAAACTCGCGTTTTCCTTCGCTCACCGCCTTGAAGATAGCTGTCCGTTCCGCACAATTGGAAGGTCCGTATGCCGCGTTCTCAACATTGCATCCCGTGTAGACCGTTCCGTCCTCACAGAGCAACGCCGCCCCGACTTGAAACCCGGAATACGGAGAGTACGAATTCTTTCTTGCCTCTATTGCCTGTCTGATCAGTTCCTCCACTCCGTTTTCCCCCTTGACATTTTTTATCTTCCATATAAATAAGAAAAATCTGCATTTTTTTGCGAATTACGGGTCCATGACCATGATGCCACCGAAGTATTCCGGCCCTCCCGTGGGATTGCTCAAAACGAATCCTCGGTTTGTGCACCAGACATATACATCATTTCTGTCACGAACACGGTATCGAATATTTCGGGATACGGTTCCGCCCGTGAAAATTCCCTTCATGATCTCCTGAAATTCTTTGAGATCATCCGGATGCACACGATCCTCCCAAATTTTCCCCGCGTGGTACATATACTCGGACGGCATATCGAAATCGTCCACCATCACAACCGACCATCTGGAATAATCGTGGATCATATCGTTTAGGAATACATACCCTTCGCCTGCCACGGTGTATAACGCGCCGAACATCGAGTCGAGTTTCTGTTTTCTCTCCGGCGGAATCGGGATAATCTCAGTTTCTACCGGGCTGATGATTCCCTCACGAAGTTTGGTGGACTTCAAATAATGCTTATTCTTATACATATCCTTGTCCGCACGTTCAAAAATCTCAGAGAACCCTTCGTCCGATCCGGGGTTATAGGATGCCATACCGCAGGCAACCACCGGTCCTGACTGCATACGGGCATTGGACATGGATTCTTCTTTTATCTGATTCAGAAGCTTCTCCCGATCCTCATAATCCCGATCCGTCAGTACCACGGCAAACTCGTCCCCACCGATACGAAACACCGGACTGTGGTCAAAGGTATCGCAGATCATCCGACCGGTTCTCTGGATTGCCTCATCACCGAAACTGTGTCCTCTGGTATCGTTCAAAACTTTCAGATCATTCACATCGCATATTACGACACCGACATGATAATCCTCCATTCCGGCTTTGATCTTACCGTCAATCGACCCCACAAACTCCTGATAGGCATTTTTGTTGCGAACTCCCGTCAATTCGTCCCGTTTGGCCATACGCCTTGCCGACTGGAGAACCTTGGTCTGCTCATCATTTCGACGCTCCTCATCCTCGATATTCTCAAGGCAACAGATGATATGCTTCCTATCCTCACACATCGTTTCGATATGTCTGAAGCGTACAACCGTCCCGTCGATCACCAGACGGTATACCGTTGTATACGCGCCGTCCTTCGCCAGATGCTTAAGCATCGTTTCTTTGTCGTGAATCTTTTTCACGCGCTCCAAATCGTCGGGATGGACACACTTCTCCGCGTTTATCTGAGACAAACGAAAAAAATCTTCCCCCTCCTTTTCAATGTCAAGCTTCTTATACAATCCCTTACTGCTGTACTCAAAAAAATGGTCGGTTTCAATGTCAACGTAATACAAACTTTCAAAATGTCCCGCAAGCGCACTTGCGATCTGATGAAGCGAATCCTGGTCATTTTTCATAAGCCTTCCCCCCTCATAGATGACAAACAGGACACCGGATTGCTCCTCGATGTCCTGTTTACTACGTTGTTTGGATGTTAACCAATATTCTTTTTCAGTGACGCGCGCACTCTTCCCTTCGGATCAAGAATCAGCAGGCGTACCAGCCAGATCACAAGTCCGAGCGCAACGACCGACACGCCAAGAAACGTGTCATTGATCATATCTTTTACCGCCGGTGAAAAATAATCCGCACCGAGTTCCACATACTCAAAAATGGCATCAACCAGCCACATCAGGGACGCACCCCAGTACATAAACATCAGCGCACCCAGTTTCATATTGTCATCTGAGCGGTTATACCAGATAACCGTGGTGATGACAGCCGCAAATACCGTTATCAATAATGTCATAATCCGTCTCCTCCTTAAGCCTCGTTCTCAGATGTTTTCTTCTCGTCGGAACGCTTCACGATACGGTCGGCCACTACACACATACCGACCCACACTACCGTGATCAACGCTGCCATCGATACGCCGACCGTCGCCATCTCATGCAACATCTGCGACGTTTCCTCCGCATCACTCATTGCCGTCAGGAACGGGAACCACGGAGTAACCTCACCGTGCCACACATGCTCGAAAGCAAGCAGGATGGCTCCGCCAACCAACATATAGATCAGCCATGAAAGCTTACGGCTAAACGGAATCCTTGTCTTCTCCGGAACCTCAGCACCGGTCTCGATCACTTTTTCCTCATGTTTTTTTTCGATTGTCTTGACTGCCGTAACAACTACTGCCTCTGCAGCAGAAACCAAAAAACAAGCCATTGACACTTCCTCCTTCTTATAGTAAAAAGTATACAATCTGATTGTACTCGATTACAAGGGTAATGTCAAGAAAAATCAGTTATTGATTCCATGGTGAACCTCGCCTGTAGCCGCCGTCATCGCGCGGAAGACAAAGCCTTTTCTTTTTCCCCAATCGATGATCCTCTGGAGAGCATTGATCGTCTTGTCATTGCCGGAGAAATCATGCATCAAAATGACGTTGCTCCGCCCTTTCTGAATTCCTGAAGTTACCATCTTATACACCTGATCGGCGTTATTCGCGCCGCCGGCATCACCGGAAGACACGTTCCAGTCCTGATATAAAAATCCCCACTCGTGAACCTTCTTCGAGAGTCTTGTCATGATCCCCTGACTGTAATGGCGGCTGACCGTATTGGAACTTCCGCCCGGGAAACGGGTCTGTGTACACCACTGTCCGAATTTTTTATAGAAGAGTTTCTGCAATTTCGTCAGATTCTTGTGGTAGGTCTCATCGCTCCGATAGATCTGATCGTACTTATGCTTGTACCCGTGAATGGCCAGTGTATGACCTTCGTCGATCACTCGCTGTGTCAGATCACGGTCGGCTTTGGCCGGCTTCAACTCGAAAAACGTCGCTTTGACATCATTTTTCTTGAGGATATCAAGCACCTTCGGTGTCGAATAGCGGCTCGGGCCGTCGTCAAAGGTCAGATAGATAGTGCTCTTGGGTTTTTGCTCGACCGTTACCATGCAATATGTGTGGAATCCGTCATCGCTTCGCCCCTCGATCACCGCCGTCCCCGGACTCTTCGCCTTGATCCTGGTGTCGTGATGCTTGCTGACTTTGACGATCGACGGGTCCGACGACTCCCATGTGGTGTCTCCGACCTTCTTCGCGAACTGATACTTCAGGTCGACGTATTCGCCGGTCAGCATTGTGATCTCAGAGAGCATAAAGCCGCCTTTCTTCGCCTGTTTTTTGATCTTCTCCCAGTCATCCGCGTTGTTGTAATCCAGACCCGCGATAGGATCTTCGCCGGACGAGGCCTTACCGCCATCCTCATCAGCCTGCGAATCCTGCGCATCGTCTGCCTGCGCGTCCGGGTCAGCTTCGTCCTGAGGCGAATCGGCTGTCGTTTCTGTTGTCTGCTGCGTGTCGCCTCCGCCCTGCTTATCGTCTCCGCAGCCCGCGAGTAGGCTTCCGGTCAAAGCAAGAGCAAGCACGGTTGCTAAAAATCTCTTCTTCATTGTGTCTTACCTCCTTCATGCGGCTGGAGGGACTTGAACCCTCACACCTGTCGGCACAAGAACCTAAATCTTGCGTGTCTGCCAATTCCACCACAGCCGCAATTACGCGTATAACTATAACACAGTTCCTGCGGAAAATCAAGCGCAGGGTTGCAGGCCACACGAAACTGTGGTATAGTGAAACCACATGCGGAACAGGTAAATAAAACGAGAGTTGCCGGACATAAACGCATGTCAGAACACGGGCCATATCAGCCGAAGGGAGGAATACAATGGGAACGGTTATCGCGTGGATCGTGATCTTCGCCATCCTGTGTGGATGCATTTTTCTATGGACATATATGCAACATCGTGGGCCGCATAGCGACAACAACGGAGACTCCCCCTCCTGCGACGGCGACTGCCTGAACTGCGCCAAGAACTTCCATCAACAGATCCGGGCAAAGGAAGAATGCGACAAGAATGAGAGCAAGTGAAGGAGATAAATTGTGTTAAAATCCATCGAAAAGCATTTTGATCTTACGGGAAAGGATCCGGATCAGATCGGTCCTCTGAAGCTTGCCTACCTCGGAGATGCTGTCTACGAGCTTATCATACGTACCATTCTGATGGATGATCGCGATCGCTCGGTTAAAAAAATGAACAAAAAGGCGCAGGACCTCGTCAATGCTACCACACAGGCCAGGATCGCCGAAGTCATCGTACCGCATCTGAGCAAAAGCGAGAACGCGGTATATCACCGCGGGCGAAACGCTAAGACCACGTCGGTGTCCAAGCACTCGGATATCCATGACTACCGGCTCGCCACCGGACTGGAAGCGGTATTCGGTTACTGGTATCTGACCGGACGAACCGAGCGTGCCGTCGATATGATAAAAAATGCTCTGATACAACTTGAAATCGAAACCTGAAAGGAATCCCTATGTCGGAATCAAATAAAATATCACACACACGTGATCTGAATACACTCGATCAAAACACCGAATCTCTCCAGCTCGAGGGAAAACACAGTGTTTTGGAAGCGATACGCGCCGACCAGACCATCGAGCGCTTATTTGTATTGAAGGAAAGCCGGGACAGCCAGATCCAGACCATCCTTCGGGAAGCAAAAAAACACCGCGTCCTTGTTGACTTCGTCGACAAAGAGCGGTTGGATCATATGGCAGAGACCGATCACCACCAGGGAGTGATCGCCAAGTTGTCCGCATTTCATTATGCTGAGTTGTCAGATATGTTTGACAACTCTGAAAAATCCGGAGAGCCGTTGTTTCTCTTCTTGCTGGACGGGATCGAAGATCCGCACAACCTTGGCGCCATCATCCGAACTGCCCACCAGGCCGGTGCTCACGGTGTGATCATTCCGAAACGAAGAGCCGCCGGACTCACGGCAACTGCTGTCGCAGCCAGTGCCGGTGCAGTCAATTATATACCTGTCGCACGAGTTACTAATTTATCAGACACTATTCGGGAGCTCAAGGATAAAGGCGTCTGGTTCGTCTGCGCCGATATGGATGGAACCACTCTGTATGATCTGAACCTGACCGGTCCCATCGGTGTCGTTGTCGGAAGTGAAGGAAACGGCGTCAGCCGTCTTGTGAAGGAAAACTGCGATTTCATCGCTTCGATCCCCATGAAGGGGCAGATTGATTCTCTGAACGCCTCAGTCGCCGCAGGCGTTCTCGGATATGAGATAGTAAGACAACGGCTGAAGTGATCTTCACTCCAGCCGTTTATCGTTAAATCCTACTCCGTCCCACTTTCTTCTCCTCTTTCAAAGGGCGACCCTTTCGGACACTCTTATACTATACCATTTTTCTTTGAAAATCAATATACCTGTGACGAAATACAGCAACCCGTGATAAAATGCATCTCATCGTTTCCCTGCATTTCTCTTCATTCTTTGTCCCTTACGCAGGTTGTTAAACACGAAATTCTGCCATTTTTGCACGGTTTCCGAAGTTTTCCTCGTAAAGATCGGGTAGATTTTTCCATTTTTAAGTTCACACTCGCCATCGGCTACATTGGCAACGTACTCCATATTGACCAGAATGCCGCGATTGACCAGCAAAAAGCACTCTTCATCAGCCAATTCGTCGCAAATGGATGAAAACGTCGTCCGCGGATGGTAGATGTTTCCCTTTTTATCTTCTATGATCAGATAGTTCGCTTCCCCTGTGCTGATGCTGACAACATCCGGAACCGGAATGCGATGTGTTCTTCTCTCATACACAAAGTCCACCGTCTTCGCATGCACCGTTGTCTGCGTACGCAGTATGTCATCCATCAGACGGTAAATCCGCTCCTTCTGAGCCGGTTTTTCGATATAATCATAGGCATGGATCGAAAACGCGCTCCCCATATGATCCGTACTGGTCGTCAGAAAAACAAGCAGCGTGCTCGCATCCTTCTCTCTCAGTCTCTCCGCAGTTTCGATCCCCGTTATGCCGCCCATGTAGATATCCAAAAATACAACGGTATATCGGTAAGGTTCATACTCTTCCAGAAATTTCTCTCCACTCTCAAAAGAACGCAAAGTAATCGCAAGCCCGTTGGCCTCCGCGTATTCCGTCAATATGCCTTCCAAATTGTGGATCTCTTTCTCAAGATCATCGACGATAGCGATATTCATGCAGTCCTCCACGCCTCAATCGTATTTTTCACATACCGTATCATATTCATATATCATATCACAAATATCGGTTGAAAACAATCCCGAAATATGGTATCATGGCACTCACGAAGAAGCATAAGGCGACGCTGATAAATGCACCAGAGTGTGTCGTTACGCATGACTACAGAACAATAAGGAGGGGTAATCATGGCACAGGATTCTGACAACGAGAACATGCTGAATAATACCCCGGTTCCTGACCGCGAGCGCACGGATGAAGAACTGATCCTGGCCGCCAGAGACCACGATGACTCCGCCGTGGACGAACTGATGAATCGATACAAGGGACTGGTGCGCAAGCAGGCCAGAGCCCTGTTTTTGATCGGTGGCGACGGAGACGACCTGATCCAGGAGGGGATGATCGCGCTTTATAAGGCAATCAACAGTTACGACGCATCTCACAAGAACTCCGGTTCCTTCGGGTCATTTGCCTCCACCTGTATTTCCAACCACTTATACAACGTCATCAAAGGAGCGAATCGACTGAAAAATGCGCCGCTGAATCAATCCATATCCCTGGACGCTCCCATATCCGGCACGTCCGATTCAGACACAAGAACCGTCGCGGACACACTTCCTCCTGACATGCTCTCGGATCCGGCGCAGATCCTCATCGACCGTGAGAACGTTTCTCATATCGAAGAACTGATCGATGCGCACTTAAGTCCTTTTGAGCGCAAGGTCGTTATGCTCTACATCGAGGGCAACTCCGCTTCAAGGATCGGTAAACTTCTCGGGAAAAGTCCCAAGTCTATCGACAACGCCCTCCAGCGGGTGAAAAAAAAGCTGTCCGAAGCCGGATGATACCGACCGCGTGACAGCTTTTATTGCATTCTGATCTACTGCGTTGCTCCATCCACGCGCCCACTCCGTACGAGCACGGCACGTTTGGTTTTTTCTACTTGAGAAGCGCGACTGCCTGTACCGCGATCCCCTCTTCGCTTCCGGTAAATCCCAGTCCTTCCTCTGTTGTCGCTTTAACATTGACCTGATCGATATCGACGCCCAGCGTTGTCGCGATATTTTTCCTCATCTCATCGATATACGGTCGAAGCTTCGGCTTCTGAGCAAGGATCGTCGCATCGAGATTCTCGAGTTCGTACCCCTTGTTTTTCACCTTCTCATATGCCATGGCCAGAAGTTTTCTGCTATCGGCCCCCTTCCACTGCTCATCCGTGTCCGGAAAGTGGAGACCGATATCTCCAAGCGCCGCTGCTCCCAGGATCGCGTCCGTGATCGCATGCAAGAGCACATCCGCATCCGAATGTCCCAAGAGTCCCAGCGTATGCGGGATTGTGACGCCTCCCAGGATCAATTTTCGCCCCTCAACCAATCTGTGAACATCATATCCGGATCCAATTCGCATCGTCATTCTCCCTTCAGATCACAATACCTCTTCTACCGCTTTTTTCACATCATCCATATCCACGGTAGGTTCAAAACGAGAGACGACATTGCCCTCTCTGTCAATCAGGAACTTGGTAAAGTTCCATTTGATATAGGCCTTATCTCCGAATTTCTTGTTATTCATCTTGGTAAATTTGTTCATTGCGGCATTCTTTAGCCCCTTACCGAAGCCTTCAGACGGTTTTTCCGTGGCAAGGTGGACAAAAAGCGGATCGGCATTATCTCCGTTCACTTCGATCTTTGCAAACTGGGGAAATTCCGTACCGAACTTCATCTGGCAGAACTCGTGAATCTCGTCCTCGGTTCCCGGCGCCTGGTTGGCAAACTGATTGCACGGAAAATCCAGTATTTCAAATCCACGATCCCTCATTTCCTTATACATCGCCTCCAACGGGTCATAATGCGGCGTGAAACCGCATCCTGTAGCAGTGTTGACAATCAGGAGCACCTTCCCTCTGTAATCCGAAAGCTTCACATCGTTCCCTTTTCTGTCTTTCACCGTAAAATCATACACATTTGCCATAAGTCATCTCTCCTTTCCTTTTTCACTGATACCTGTCCTGCATGCACCCAAAAGCTCATATAACAGGTCATACAGTTCTTTCGCTTTTTCATTGGGAAAACTGATACAGCCGGCCACACAAGCGGGGATATCCTTTGCCTGCTCCTGAAGTTCTCTCCCCTTCTTCGTCAGAGAGATGACTACCACACGGTCATCCTCTGCACTTCTGTTTCGCTCGATATACCCGGCCGTCTGCATCTTTTTCAAAAGAGGAGTGATAGTGCCGTTATCAAGCATCAGTTTTTTACAAATCTCTCCGACAGGTATCCCATCCTTTTCCCACAGCACCAAAAAAACGATATACTGCGTATATGTGAGACCGAGTGGTTTGAGATAAGGGGAATAAAAGCCGGTAATACTCCTCGCTGCTGCATATAGCGGAAAACACAGCTGGTTTTCAAGCTTCATCCTATCGCGATAATCTCGATTCATTTCAGTTCTCCTATACGATTAACCTTTGGAACAATTATATTGTATCAAACATATTTATTTTTGTCAACAAAAAAAATAAAAAAAAAATTTCAGGATAAAATCTGCCCCGGGTCCTCCAACAAACTCGTTGTACTCTTTAATCCCAGCCCCACCGTATACGAATTGTGAAGCAGTGCCGATACCTTCGGTGACAGCACACCAAACGCCCCAAGGATTATGATCGATGTG
>JAEEGM010000007.1 GCA_016280325.1 Eubacterium sp.
AGTTCTGAGAAGTTTTTTCATCACAACCAGATTGATCGGCGTGTCGTCGACCACAAGGATACGTGCATCCTCCGCCGTAAAGCGAATCCGCTTCTTGGCATCTACCACCGGCTTATTCAAGCGTTCTTCCAGGCCACCGAACGGCTCTTCATTGACCACGCCCTGCACGATCTCAAAGCTGAACTCCGAGCCCCCTCCGTAGGTACTTTCCACTTGCAATCGGCATCCCATGAGTTCCAGAAGTTCCGTCGTGATACTCATACCAAGACCGGTTCCCTCAATCTTTCGATTGCGCTTCTCATCAAAGCGTGTGTATTCATCAAAAAGCCTCTCGAGGTCTTCCGGTTTGATCCCGATTCCGGTATCCTTAACCGAAACACGAACCCGCACGGACTTCTTGGGACGTCCTTCGTCCGGACAGGCCTTTTCATACGCTTCTTTATTATCCGTCGTTCCGTCGGCAATCTTCTTGATCGAAAACGTAACCGTGCCTTCTTCCGTGTACTTGACGGCATTTGTCAGGAGATTCGTAACCACCTGATTAACCCTCAAAGCATCACCAAAAAGAACACTTGGCAACGTCGGATCGATATCCAGCAAAATCTTCAATCCCTTCGATCCCGCGCGAAGTCTGACAACGTTGTACATATTTTTCACGGCAGAGAGCAGCTCATATTCGGCAGGAATCAGACTCATCGCACCCGCCTCGATCTTGGAGAAATCAAGGATATCATTCACGATGCCGAGCATGTTGTCCCCGGCCGAGCGGATGCTGTCCGCGTACTCGATGATAGCGGGTTCCTTGCTCTCCTTCAGGATCATCTCATCCATCCCGAGTATCGCATTGATCGGCGTGCGGATCTCATGCGACATATGTGATAAAAATGCGGACTTGGCGTCGTTGGCTTTTCTTGCTTCCTCCGCCATCTCGACAAGATCCGAGGTGATTTTTCCTAAAAATACCGACATACGATCGGATAGTGACAGTATATGCCCCTGACGAAGACTCTCCAGTGACGGATGCTCATACTCCGCACCGTCTTCCGCTGCCGCTGCCTCCCTCATACCGATCGACAGATGGGCACTGTTTAGAATACCGCCCTTCCCCTGGTAATAATACAATTCACCCACGCCGTGCATGAGCGCGAAATCCGGCGCGACATTATCAAAGCAGTCCCATTCCAGATAGGCGTCTTCTTTGAGATAATTCATACGGCCACCGCAAAGAGTGAGGAACAGGGCCTCCGGTCGAAATTCCTCCATTTTTTTCATAGACTCTCTGCACGCATCCAGTACCTCATCGTGAGACGCGAACGAGAAACGGAGCTTGTCATCCGGTCGCACCGTCATCATGTAAAAGAGCTCTCCATTCTTTCCGTATTCAAGGGGGACCATACAAATATTGATCCCATCACGTTCCACCACCAGCGGGAACTCACAGATATTGCTGACCAGGAACTCATCCGGATAGACGCCGAGATACTCTCTAAAAATATCGACCGCAGGCTGTGAATTGAACGTGTTGATCACGGTCTCACCCTTCTCCGGATTCTCCCCGAGTTCAAAGGGTAGCACAGGCCCGATCGGCTTCCAGCCAAGCGCGTAGTTTGACTGAACACGTAATTTTTCTCCGGCAAAAATAACCGCGACGAAGCCGTCATACAGGATGGTATCTCCGACGATAAACTCATCCTTTACCATACCGTCTTCCACCTTTTCGACCTCATAGATGTTCTCGCTCTCCTCCACGGCGATCTTTTTAAAGAGATTGCGAAGCGTCATCGTACCAAAGAGGACCACGTCCTCATGTCCCTCCATCGCATTCTCTATGAACCGGGTCGTATTGAGTTCCATGTTACTGCCGAAAAGCTGCACAACCTTAGGCTGATCCATCTCGTCCAGACGGCTTCTCAGCACCTCGGCCGCCTGCTTCTCCCCACCCGGTTCGCAGGGAATCCGCACGAGTTCAATCTCCGTTTCCTCCGTGAGAACCATATTGATCAGCACACCGGCCCCCTCCGGCATCAGTTCCGCCACCAGCATAATTGAGACACCGGCGATGTGAAGTCCGGGATCCCCCATCTCTCTCAGCGTTTCAACCAGAGCCCCGATCTCTCCGGCAGACATCCCTGACTCATAAAATGTGATCAGCGCATTTTTATGCGGCGTGTTTGCCAGATAGTACTTGAGTTGTGAAACGGCTTTCTCCGCCGCTTCGTAATCCTTACACAAGTATTTTTTCTGAATCATTCTCTCGTCACCTCGACATCCTTATCTATCCTACTCCGTCCAGCATTATTCACCCCAAATCGTTATTTCACCCTATCTTTACTCTATCCCATACCTGGACTTCACTTCCTCTGTCAGTTCCGTATCCTGCAGAATCGCATGCGCCTTCTCAATCAGTTCCGGAACCGTGTATCGCTTGTAGTAGCCGACCTTGGTTTTTTCCTTGGCGCCTCCCGATAGTGTGATAAAAATATCCTGCCCCCGGTGATACCCGAGGCTCCTCGGTACATGCGCCGTCTCCAAGCCACCATCCAAATCCACGATATCGGTCAGGTCATCTATCTGAATGTATAACAGATGATTTTCCTTATCCTGCTCGAAAAATACTTCGCCCGTCCCGACCATAACCTCATTCTTTCCGATGAACTCTCCGGTATCCGGCTGATATCGGTACAAGCCTCCATCGCTGTACAGTACGATCAACTCTTCCTCCGTAAATGTCATCCCGATCGGACCCACACCGGGGCACTGTATCGTGGCCGTCACCTTACCGGCACTATCCGATAGCAAAATGGTCTTTCCGTCCGAAACAGCAATCGTTCCGTTTCTCGCCTCATTGGAGTGGCAGGAGTCCCCTGTCCATCCTTCCGGCACTTCGATCTTCGTTGCCTGACGTGTTCCCATGTCAAGTCGGTATCCGACCTCACCCGGAACATACACAACATTCTCCGACTCATAATACGTGAGATCGGAACCGATCATGCCGATGTCCTTCGGAAGTTCAACCTCCGTTTTCGTATCCGTATCCACTTCACGAACCGTCACCGTAGTCTTTCCGCCGTCTTTCCACTCTGAATAAATTAGCTTTCCGCCCACCATCACGCAGACATCACCAACGCCCGTAACGTTCTTTATCAGTTCTTCTTTCTTTACCTCCCCGCCGGTCGTATCAACCGAGAGCAGGTAATAGGCGACTCCTTCATTGTTCCCCAGGTACACGCGTCCGCCGTGGACCCCCAGAAGATCGTACTTCGCAGAAGACGTCCCCTCAAGCTTAACTTCTTTTCGCTCGCCCTTATTTTTCACATCGTACAAATACAAAGTCAGCCCCTGCGCCTCTTCGGACAGGATCATAAGACAGTCATCGCGAAGCAGCGACTTCCTCGCCCCGGAAGACAGTTCCGTGTTCGTATCGAGTGCGGTCCAGGCATCATCATGCTCATGTAATCCATAGAAGATCACTTCGTTACTCTCTCCCTGTCTTACATACACACCGTCACGGATTGCCACCTGCTCGAGTTCATCGGTAAAATATGAGTATATATACACTGCGTCCGCGTCGACATTCGGTGCCGGAACAGCAAATTTACCGCTTTCGGTTATATAGGTCGGCGTGCCGTCGCCGTTGGTATCGCTGACATCGACGACGGAACTGTTGACATTATTACTGTATTTTTCTTTTCCCGTCCGAATGTCATATACGGTGATCACGTTACCGGAATAATAAGCCACCGCGTCCTTTCCAAGCGACACAAAATCATTGTTAATCGTGACACCGTTGCAGGTGAAGACCGCGGTCCATTTTTCTTTCAGATCCGTACCCACACAGCGGATCGTGGTGTGGTCGGTGGAGACAATATCAGTTCCTCCCAGTGTGGAACTCCGTGTCGAGTCGACCTTGCTGCTTGCTATGAGGATCGTCTGATCATCTGCCCAGCCGATATTTTTGACTGTCTCCTGCAGCGTATCAGAAACCATCGAAGTCTTGGTGGTGATATCCAGCACGCCGTACATGTAGGTGTTCCGGGCCATCAGTCTGCTCGTGTCAGATGCGTAGGCGTTCCGTCCCGCTATACCGCGAAAGGCGATCTTCTTTCCGTCCGGAGAGAGTTTACTCTCGACTATGCCAAAGTCGTCCTTGTCCGACTTCGGGGAGATCGTAAGTTCATTCATGACGTTCCCGGAAGTCAGATCCAACTGCATGTAGGTGTTGTTCCTCGTGCTGATATAGATAGAATCTCCGGAGGCCATAAAGTTGTCACTGTCTTCCAACCAGTCGTCCTCGATCTTGTGCTCCCAGCGCTTGTCAGAAGCCCCGATATCATAACAGGACATCACCTTATCCGTCCATATCAGAAGTGTCTTGTCATCGGGTATCTCAATACCAATGGCACGTGACTCCACATCATCAAAATACGAGATTCGCTCGTGCGACTCCGTGTTCCAGACACCGATCACACCGTCTTTATCGATGATCACCAGCGTCTTCCCGTCGGGACTCAGGCGAAAATCCGTCACCGTATTCGGCAGGGAATAATTCCAAGCCGCGTGGACATTGGTTCCGACGTTCGCCTCGTAAGCAAGCGTCGCGTCCGTCAGCGCCTTGACCGCCTCCGGCGTGATCGGGCGATCATCCGAGTCATCCTTCGGCAAGGCTTCCAACGCCAGTTGGAGCGCCGTGATCCGTTTCTCTTTAGCCAACAGACTGCCGGATTCTTTCGCGAGATACCGCGACTGATTCTTAAGCGACTCCAGATAATTCTCCCGGATGACGCTTCGACTGTAAAACATATATCCGGCAAATCCCAGTACTACAGCGAGCGCAATTGAAAAAACGGCTGTCAACTGACGAAGCCGATACTGTCTGTGGCGGTGCATGATTTCATCATAAGCACACCCGATCAAACCACTGACCAGGCGTGGCAACTCTGTCTTCTTGGCCTTCCCGAGAGGCATACGATAATCACAGGAAAGCGGCTCGATCGGAACCCGCTCCGTCTTCTCTTCCCCGTTTTCATCCGTGTAGACACGGTCGATATACTGAAGAACTTCCGGGATCACATCATGCGGTTCTCCATTTACAAGAACCGTAAAAATATCCCGCTTCGAGTGGTTCTTAAGAAAAGTGTCGATCTCTCTCGGCACCCAGGCAGAGTCCTTGGTATTGGTCGAACAAAGCACGATCAGGTAATCCGAGTGCTCAAGCGCGTATGAGATATTGTCACTCAGATCGTTCGTGATCGGAAGTTCCGCCTTGTCACGAAAGATACGGTTGATCCGCTTGATTCCGGTCTTCTTGCGAAGTTTCCCGGGGATATGAAAATGCTCCAGTCCCTTGTGCACGGCATCGGCAACTTTGTTGTCCTCCGGCGCATGCTTATAGGATATAAATGCATTAAAATGATTGATCGACTTTTCCACTCTTTTTCATCCTCTCTCTCAAATCCGAACGGCACCTTCTCCAACCGCCCGATGTAGCATTAATTATACTATATTCTTGAAGAAACTGCAATTGTTTTTCTACAAAAATGCCCACTTTCCATTGACAAACCGGCAAACTGAGAGTATAATGTAGCTAATGCTCGTTAGCGCACGGAGGGGAAGACAGTGAAAAACACCAGAAAAGACTATATCAAGCGCATACTTGCCATCGCGATTCCGATGATGCTTTCCAGTCTTATCTCGGAACTGCAGATGGTGATCGACCGCGCTTTTATCGGGCAGATTTCCATCGACTGCATGAGCGCGGTCGGAAACGCGTCCACTCCGATCTGGACAACGATGAATATCATTTTTTCATTCGTGACCGGAGCCACGATCCTGGCGAGCCAGGCGTACGGAGCCGGAGACCACGACCGGGTGAAGGAAATCCTTGCCTCCGTATTCAAATTCAGCAACGTTCCGGCCGTCATCCTGTGCTTATTCTGGCTGATTTTACCGCGTTTCGCGTTCCATCTGATGGGCGTGGACGAGAGCATCATCGAGATGAGTATCGATTACGCACAGATCTATTCGCCGATCTTTGTCCTGACCGGGATCGGTGCGGCGGTCAGCGCGATGCTGCAGGTGAGCCAAAAAACAAAGATCATGATCGCTTACGGTGTCACAAGATCTCTGGCCAATGTTGTTTTGGACTATCTGCTGATCTTCGGACATTTCGGTTTCCCTGCGATGCACGTCAAGGGCGCGGCGTTGGCCACGGCCATAGCGGAACTGCTCGGCGACCTGATCATACTGATCTACGTGCTGAAGTCCAAAGAACTGGTATTACGGCCTTCCTTCTCACAAATCTGGCACGCGAAGCTGAAACCGTACCTGAACACGATACGGCTCGGCGCACCGGCCGCCTGCGAGGAGTTCGCGTGGAACCTGGGGAATCTCTATCTGCTCGTCATGCTGAATCAGATTTCCAAGGAAGCCGCCGGCATCCACTCGATCATCTTCAGTGTCGAACTCATCGCGGTCGCGCTGTTCGTCGCGATCGGTTCGGCCACGCTGACGCTGTCGGGCTATGAGACCGGCAGAAAAAATGTCCGCGGCGTATGGGATGTGGTTTCGAATTCATCGCTTTTAGCTCTCGGAATCAGCATCGTCAACCTGCTGGTATTCATCATTTTTCCGAGACAGATTCTGGGTATTTTTACAACCGATGAGGCCGTCCTGGCCGCGGCGCCGATCTATCTGTTGATCGTCGGGATCGACCTGTTCCCGAAGGCCGGCAACATCCTGTTCGGATCCGGTATCAAGGGATACGGCGAACCGAGTTGGATGCTGAAAACACAGGCTTTCGGAACCGTATTTATCATCGGCATGAGTTCGCTTATGGTGCTGGTATTCCACATGGGAATCATGGAGATTTTCATGCTCGTCGTCGCCGATGAGATGATCCGGTTTATTCTGAATGCGTGGAAGTTAAGAAGGGTGACGAAAAGAGGAGAAAACGGCACCGAAACAACCGAGTAGGGGATGTGCCCCGCCGGGCCGCCCGCATACCAAAAGCCCCGCCGAATGATCGACGGGGCTTTGTTATACTGTGATCTGAATGTCTTACAACCACACTAATATTTTTTCTCTAACATCACTTTTTCTTTACTGTAACCTTGATCTTTTTGGTCTTTCCATTCGCCTTTACGGTGATGGTTGCCTTGCCTTTTTTAAGACCCTTAATGGTAACTTTTCCACTCTTATAAGTTGCCTTTGCCACCTTAGCCGACGAGGACGATACGGCTACCTTGTCACCGCCAAACATCGTCGTTACCTTAACGGTGGTCGACTTCTTTTTCTTAACCTTAACAGAGGTCTTCGCAACCGAAAGCGCTACCGTGTTGAAGGTTGAGGCCTTCAGTTCTTTGTATCCTTCTATACCTTCGTACCCTGCAATTGTTTCCGATGTGGTATAATCTGTCTTATATTCCTTGTCTCCGATCTTTACAGCGGCGTTTGTTACTACATATTTTCCGTTGACAGGACGATCTGTCCCAACCTGGAAAACCGGGGTGGCATCTCCTGTGGTCGGAATCTCCTCTGACCAATCTAAACGACCATCATCGCCCCATTCGTCCGATTTCATCGTCGTATCAACAGGTGCATCCACAATCTCAATCTTGATCATATCACCGATCACTTCAACATTCTTCACCGGGACCTCATCAGTTCTTACATCACCCGGTTTATTCCCCCAAAATGCAGGCTGATTGTTTTCAAAGTCATAATCAATCACTATCTCTGCAACATGCTCTAAATATCCGCTTTTCTGGAGGTCACCAAACCAAAACTTAACCTGTGGAGTGATGAACACCTTTCCGCCTTCCTTGCAAACCGCAGTAAGCATGGAGGTAGGCAGATAGACATCCGCGCTTACCGTGTACGAAGTAAAATCCGAAGAGAAATTACCTGCTTCGTTCCAACTCGAAACGCTGGATGCTCCTCCGTATTCGTCGCCGGCGGTTAATGTCGCAACAACCCCCTTGATCGCCTTGGCCTCAGAAGGTACAGCGCTGATACCTAAAGCAAGCGACAGCGCAAGCGTGGCAACAACCACATTTTTCAATACTTTCTTCATGA
>JAEEGM010000032.1 GCA_016280325.1 Eubacterium sp.
CACGACGATGATCGGCAGGAAACTGAGCACGCTTCCCACGCCTTCAAAAATACCGCCTAATACCAGACTCTTTACAACTTCGTTGACATTGGCATTCTCCATCGCATCCTTCAGAAGATCACCCAGCGCACCGATTCCCTGTTCCAAAAGGTCCTGTAAAAATGGTCCGATCAAAGCAAATGTCAGGAAAAAGACAGTCGCCATCACTAAAACAAAGACCGGGATCGCTGTGAATTTTCCTGTCAGAATACGGTCCATTTTTCTGCTTCGTATGTGTTCTTTGCTCTCCCTCGGACGCTTGACACAGCGGTCGCAAACCTTATAGACGTAAGCGTATCGCATCTCCGCGATGGCGGCGCATCGATCAAGCCCGCGCTCGGTTTCCATCTGCAGTACGATATGCTCCAACATTTCTTTTTCATTTTTATCGAGTTTTAACTGCTTACGAATCCGCTCATCACCCTCTATCAACTTGCTAGCGGCGAAGCGAACCGGGAGTTCCACTCTCGCGGCATGATCCTCGATCAGATGGATCGTCGCGTGCATGCAGCGGTGGACAGCGCCACCGTAATCCTCGATATCACAGAAGTCCTGTCTAAGCGGCTTCTCCTGATACTTGGCAATATGGATCGCATGATGTACCAGCTCCTCGATACCCTCGTTCTTCGCGGCGGAAATCGGGACCACCGGAACGCCGAGCATGTGCTCCATCGCGTTCACGTCAACCGCGCCGCCGTTTCCGGGCATCTCGTCCATCATATTCAGTGCCACAACCATCGGTATGCCCATCTCCAAAAGCTGCATCGTAAGGTAAAGGCTGCGATCGATCGTGGTTACATCGACAATATTGATGATCGCGTGTGGGTGACTTTTTAAGACAAAATCACGGGAAACCAATTCTTCATTGGAGTAGGGAGACATCGAATAGATACCGGGAAGGTCGGTGATACGCGTCTCGCTGTATCCTCGGATCACACCGTCCTTGCGGTCAACCGTCACACCCGGGAAGTTGCCGACATGCTGGTTGGAGCCGGTCAGCTGATTAAACAGCGTTGTCTTTCCGCTGTTCTGATTGCCGACAAGAGCAAACGTGAGCACCGTCCCTTCGGGAACGGGATTACCGCTGCCCTTGGGATGGAACTTTCCTTCCTCACCGAGACCGGGGTGGCTGATCTTCTTTTCATGAGGCTTGTCCTCTCGCTGACGGCTCTTTCTTTTTCCCGCCTTCGTGAGTTCCGGCTGTGTATCTTCCGCGGAAGCCTCCGTGTCTTCACCGAGCCTTTTCACGCGAATCTTTCCGGCATCCTTCAGTCGGAGCGTCAGTTCATACCCGTGCATCCGGACTTCCAGCGGATCCCCCATCGGAGCAAACTGCACCAGCGTAACCTCCGCCCCGGGAATCATACCCATGTCAAGAAGGTGCTGACGCAGTGCGCCCTCACCCTTGACAGAAGATATTCTGGCCGATTCCCCCGGCTTCAGTTCACTCAGCTTCATTTATTTCATGCTCCTTTTTACCGTTCAGTTTGGGATGCTCCTGATGTCATCGGATACTCATCCTATAATCTCTTTCGAATCCAGCACAACCGTAAACGGTCCCTCATTTACCAGACTCACCTTCATATCTGCGCCGAAGATCCCGCGCTCTACCGTTGGGACACGTTCGGAGCATTTTTCACAGATATAATCATACAATTCTTCGGACATCTGCGGCGCACCGGCATCGGTGAAGCTGGGCCGGTTGCCCTTGCGACAGTTCGCGTACAAGGTAAACTGCGACACGAGCAAGAGCGAGCCGTCCACATCCGCCAGGGAAAGATTGGTCTTGCCGTTTTCATCATCAAAAATGCGAAGTTTGACCATCTTGTCGATCATCTTGTCCGCGATTTCTCTGGTATCCTCCTGACCGATCCCGATCAATACCAAAAATCCCTTGTCGATCTGTCCGACCGTCTTCCCCTCAACATCCACCTTTGCTTTCGATACCACCTGTATAACAAATTTCATATGTTTACCCTGCCATCCGTTATTCCATGTTCTCCAGTATTTTTTTAACCACTTTGATAAGCAAGTTGTTACATCGTCTATCATAGCAAAAATGTCCCGAAAAATCAAGGTGCGGACATGTGAAAATAAAAAAAGAGTTACTATTCACGACTGAATAGTAACCCATAAAGCCCGGCAGGCGGATTGCTTACGCAATCGCGTCCCGCCAGGTTGCCGGCTTGAACTCGCCCTTCAACGGAAGAAGTCTCTCATCCACATCAACTCCCAAAACCGAGTTGAAGTTGTTGGTCGCCTGCATCTGTGCACCGAAGCCAACGATAATGATGATCTCCGTATCCGTATAATACTTTTTCAATCCATCCAGCAGTTCATCGGAAACCCTCGTCGGATCCTTGACGATCTGCTGACCGAGTTGCTGTAAAAGCTTTTCGTTTTCTTCCAGTTGAAGATTGCCCGGATCCAATCCCAGTTCCTTCAGATCACTGATGAAAAAGAGGGAGCATAACTGACAACCATTCGTCGTCGACACCGAATGTGCGTAGATCGTCGCCGCTCGCAGCCCAACCGTTTTTTCCAGACTCGCCCAGGAATCATACCATCCCATAAACGCGAGATATGTTCCGTAGTCCTGAAGCATCACCAGCTTCATATTGGTAATCTTTCCCTGTGCATCCAATGCATCGTATGCTTTCTTTGCTTCGCCGGTCAACTCCTCCGGTGTTTTCAGATTTACTCTCGCCATTATTATTCACTCCTTTTCTATGATAATGCAATCTCCAAAATGTCTACAATCTTCTTTTCGTCCAGCGGTACATAGTGCCCGACCGGACCGTTTTTCGTCGCTCTTTTTGCCATGGTTATAAAGTCACTGTCATCGATCCCCAGCTCCAAAAGCGTCGTTTTTAATCCCAGTTTTTTGAAAAATGAACGCAGTTTTTTTGCCAGAAAAAGTGCTCTTTCTTTTTCACTGTAATCATACGCATCCGCACCAAAGACACGGCTGGCAAGCAGCGCCGGACGCCATGGTTTCACTTCTGCCATATAGGTTACCCAAGCGACAAATACAATCGCCATTCCTTCTCCGTGCGTGATATTATACTGCGCCGAGAGCTCATGCTCGATCCGGTGTGAACCCCAATCCGCTCTCCGTCCTGCATCCAGAAAGTTGTTGTGAGCCACACTGGCCAGCCATTGTATTTCAGCTCTCGCATTGATATCCTGCGTATCTGCAAGCAGTCGATCGGCATTCAAAAGTAATGCGCGGATCGCTCCTTCGATTAGATAATCGGTCGTATCGGAATTCCTTTCGTCGGAAAAATAACGTTCCAACAAATGGGCCAGAACATCCGCAATTCCGACGAAAGTCTGATACCTGGGAAGTCCCAGTGTAAATCTCGGATTCATGATCGCAAACTTCGGGATGATACGATCATCCTCAAAGCCCAGCTTCCACTCGCCGTTTGACAGTATGGCTGCATTCGACGTTTCGGATCCGCTGGATGCGGTTGTCGCGATCACACCGATGGGAAGCACCGTATCCGGCGAGGCTCCTTTTTCAAAGAAATCCCACACATCCCCCTCATAAGGAATTCCGATAGCGATTGCCTTGGCGGTGTCGATGGAGCTTCCTCCGCCTACCGCCAACACAAAGTCAACCTCGTTTTCTTTTCCCTGAGCAACCAGTTCTCTGACCAGATTGATGTCGGGATTCGGAACCACATTTCCGTTCTCCTGAAAACGGATTCCCAGTTCCTTTACGGCCTCCTCAATGACGGAATAAATACCCAGTGTCCGGATAAACTCCCCACTGTAAACCAGCAAAAGAGAGCTTACAGAGTTCGACACAAGAAGGTCTTTTATTTGTTTCTCAGCGTCCTCACCAAAAATGATCTTGGCCGGATTGTAGTATTCAAAACCGATCATTTTTTCTCTCCTGTTTTTCAGTTCAACGGTACAACCGCACCATTGTAAGTATCGTTGATATACTTGCTGATCTCCGCACTCTGAAGCACCTCAACCAGCGTCTTCAATGCCGCATCGTCCTTCTTCGCCGGTGATGTGGCGATGATGTTTCCGTAGGTCTGTGCTGCAAGTCCGTCGTTTGCCTCTACCGCAAGTGCATCCTTCACATGCAGACCGCCCTCGATCGCATAGTTACCGTTGATGACAGCAACCTCGACATCCGGGAGTGCAGAGACAAGCTGCTCCGGAGCCAGCTCCTTGAACTTGATGTTCTTCGGATTCTCCACGATATCCTCAACCGTTGCATTCACGCCGGCCTCATCCTTCAGCTTCAGAAGTCCCTCCTGTGCCAGAAGAAGAAGTGCTCTCGCCTCGTTGGTTACGTTGTTCGGAACGGCAACCTCAGCGCCGTCCGGAAGATCCTTCAGATCCTTGGTCTTGCCGGCATACACACCAAACGGCTCATAGTGGATCGCACCGATCGATACCAGATCCGATCCGTTTTCCTTGTTGAACTGCTCCAGATACGGTACGTGCTGGAAGTAGTTGGCATCGAGACTTCCCTCGATCACGCCGGTGTTCGGGGTAACCGAATCCTCAAGCTTAACCACCTCAAGAGTGATTCCTTTTTCCGCCAGTATCGGCTTTGCCTGCTCGAGAATCTCCGAATGGGGAGTGATGTTCGCACCAACCTTAATGGTGGTATTCTCTGTCTTAGGCGCCTCTGTTGCCTCTTTCTGTGTTGCGCTTCCCGCGTTTGCCTCCTTGGTTGCTCCGCAGCCTACCAGGGAAAAAGCCAATGTGAATGACAATGCTAACGATAAGGTGGCTCCTGCTACCTGTTTAAAAATGTTCTTATTCATGTTACACCTCTCTTTCCGGAGTGATCCCCTATCGGCTTTCACTCCTGCCTTTCTTTATGGATAATATAGTATTTATGATAAATCCGAGGGGCGTATTCCGGATATACACCCCGGATTGTATCCGGTTTTATTTCCTGATTCTTTTGGATATCAACGTGCCGGCGCCCTGCGTCAGCATCACCATAACAATCAGGATAGCAACCGTCGTCCACAGCACATCTGTCTGGTAGCGATAGTAACCGTACTGCAGTGCCAGGGCCCCGAGTCCTCCACCGCCGATGACACCTGCCATCGCCGAATACCCAAGCACAGTCGCCACGTTGATCGCACCTCCGAGCACAAGAGACGGTGTCGCCTCCGGCAGGATAAAGTGCCAGATCACATACCAGGGGGAAGCCCCCATCGATATTGCTGCTTCGATGATCCCCGGTGAAACCTCACAGAGTGAGGATTCCACCATCCTCGCAACGATCGGAATTGCGCCGATCGTCAACGGAACGATTGTTGCAACCGTACCGATCGAGGACCCGGTGAGGAAACGTGTCACCGGAATAAATAACACCAATAATATCAAAAACGGTAATGACCGAAAGATATTTACTATTGTACCGATCACGAAGTTTACACCCCGGTTTTCAAGCACCCTTCCCTTTCCGGTCGCGTATAGAATTATTCCTAACGGCAATCCGACGATATAGGAAAACAGTGCTCCGAAAAATGTCATAACCAGCGTTTCCAGTATTCCGTTTAGTATGGCATCAACTATATATTCACTCACTGATCATCGCCTCCTAAATTCCCAATCCGTTATTCACATAATAACTGATGATGTTGTCGGATTTCTTTTTCTTTGCTGCCCGGAATACTTCCTCAACTTCGCCTTCTTCCACGAGATTACCATCATCAATAATAGCAACCTTATCGCAGATTTTTTCAACCACTGACATCTCATGTGTAATGATCACAATCGTCAGTTTTCTATGTTCATTGATCTCCTTCAGAAGATCAAGAATCTCACCTGTTATTTTCGGATCCAGCGCACTGGTCGCCTCATCACAGAGAAGAACCTTCGGATCCGCAGCCAGCGCTCTCGCGATCGCCACGCGCTGTCTCTGCCCACCGGAGAGTCTCGACGGATACTCCTTTTTCTTATCCTCAAGTCCGACGATTCGCAACATCTCCTCAGCCTTTTTCCGCCGCTCCAAACGAGCGACGCCTGCAATCTTCAAAGGCTGCATGACATTCTCCAAAACATTTCTCTGCTGTAGCAGATTGAAATTCTGAAAAATCATGGCGATGGAACGTCTCTTTTCTCTGATTTCTTTTGATGAGCACGCGGCCAAATCCTGTCCGTAAAAACGAACCGTTCCTTCCGTAACTTCCTCCAATCGATTCAACGTTCGTACCAGTGTTGACTTCCCGGCACCACTCATTCCGATGATACCGAATATCTCTCCTTCCTCTATGGACAGGTTTACGTTTTTCAGTGCGTCGAATTCGCTGCCATCATTTTTATAAGTTTTTGATACATTTTCCAACTGAAAAACCGTTGCCATGCCCGTCTACCTTCTTTCTTGCTTTCGTCTTCAAACCATGTCAGAATAAACCTTTGCTTAAATAGCGATCTCCGCGATCCGGAAAAATGGTAACGATGTTTCCGTGATCGATTTCCTTCGCAAGTTTCAGACTCGCCGCGAGTGCTGCTCCCGAGGATGACCCCGCAAGAATCCCCTCTTTTCTTGCCAGCTCTCTCGAAGCCTCAAAGGCCTCGTCATCATTTATTTTTATCACCTGATCAACAAGTGTTATATCCATCGTATCCGCAATAAAATCATTTCCTATTCCCTCGATGTCATAGTCATGATGCTCACCCCCTCCGATGGTTGAGCCATACGGATCCGCGAGGACTCCCTTTATGCTCGGATTTTTTTCTTTTAAATACTTCACAACCCCCGAGAAGGTTCCTCCGCTTCCTGCGCCCGCGACCAGATAATCAATCTGTCCGTCGAGCTGGTCATATATTTCAGGACCCGTGGTCTCATAGTGAGCCTTCGGATTGGCCGGATTTCTAAACTGGCGAAGGGATATCGCGCCCTCAGTATTTTTCAAAATCTCCTCTGCTTTTTCCTCGGCACCAAGCATCCCATCCTCTCGCGGTGTATGGATGATCTCCGCTCCGAGAGCCCGCATGATCTGCTGTTTTTCCTCCGAGAACTTCAGCGGTACCGTGAAGATCACCCGGTATCCCTGATTCAATGCCGCGATCGCGATTCCGATTCCGGTGTTTCCGGCAGTAGCATCTACGATCGTTCCGCCCTTCTTCAGAATCCCCCTTTCCACAGCGTCATCAACCATGTACACGCCTACGCGGTCTTTTACACTTCCCGCAGGGTTCATCAACTCCAGTTTCGCGTAGAGATCCACCCCTTCTTTTACATCCATGTGATTTATTTTGAGTACCGGAGTATGTCCTATCATACTCCGGATGTCCATATGTACCTCCATAACTGTCACCTTTCTGATCAGCTCTTAACCGATGCTTTGACTGCCTGCTCAAGATCCGCTATCAGATCATCCACATCCTCGATACCGACGGATAATCGTATCAGTTCATCGACGATGCCGACCTCTTTCCGAATCTCGGCAGGGATTGCCGCGTGCGTCATACTCGCAGGGTGACAGACTAAAGACTCCACGCCACCGAGGCTCTCCGCCAGGGTGATCAGTTTTAACTGTTTGAAAAATGTCTTGTAGTCGTATTTTTCATCTAATACAAAGGAGATCATCGCTCCGGCTCCATCGGCCTGTTTTTTCTGAACCTCATAGCCCGGATCCGATTCCAATCCCGGATAGTAAACCTTACTTACATAACCACTGTCTTTCAACCATCTTGCTATTTTTCCTGCGTTGGATCCGTGTCGATCCATGCGAACACCAAGTGTTTTTATTCCTCTTATAATGAGGAAACTGTCCCAGGGACCAAGCACACCGCCGATGGAATTCTGCAGATAATATAACCGCTCCGCCAATTCCTTATCATCGACAACGACCAACCCTGACACCGTGTCGCTGTGTCCGCCCAGGTACTTCGTCCCGCTGTGGATCACGATGTCGGCACCGAGCGTCAGGGGGCGCTGAAGATAGGGTGTTAAAAATGTATTATCAACTATCAGCAGTTTGTCATGTTTATGTGTGATCTTCGCCACCTCTTCGATGTCCGTGATCGTAAGGAGCGGGTTGGCCGGGGTCTCGATATATACGGCCACCACACTCTCGTCGATCGCGGCTTCTATTAGGGAGGGTTTAGATGAATCAACTATTTCATAAGTGATTCCGAAGTTCTTGAATACGTTATCAAGAATTCGGAAAGTGCCTCCGTAAATATTGTCTGACACGATCAGTTTGTCGCCTTCTTTAAATAGAGAAAGCACGGTATCAATCGCTGCCAGACCGGACGCGAAGGCCAGTCCGTAAGCCCCCTGTTCGAGATCGGCAATCAGTTTTTCCAGCGCCGCTCTGGTCGGGTTACCCGTCCTTGAATACTCCCAGCCTCTGTCTTCTCCGAGGCCGTCCTGTTTGTAAGTTGACGTTTGGTAGATGGGAACATTAACTGCTCCTGTTGTTTCATCCCCATCGATCCCTCCATGAATCAGAAGGGAGTTTAGTTGTAAGCTCATGTCTGTTCTCCTTTTTTCAGTTGCTTTTCATTCATGCTTTTCGTTCATGTCCTCTGCTTTTCATTTGCTTTTCATTCATGTCCTCAAAAAAGGCAAAGGAAAAGCCCGGGCTCTGACGGGACCCGGGCAGGTAGCATTGCATATGGCTTATCAACATCGCAGTTTGTTAGGACGAGCAGACAACGATCCGCACGCCACAGCCATACTTCCTGACCGGGATATGAACATCCGACAGCACATCATATGGTGCTGCATCATATGCATTGTGTGGGTCATAATCCGCACCTCCTTTTCTCAAACTGACATCATCTTACCACAGCAGGAACGCTTTGTAAATTACACCGATTTTATCGTCCGTGATAAGTATAGGTTATCGCTATTCGCACAAAAAACACCCTGTCCGCAGTTGCCGAAGCCGGCCGCCACGGACAGGATGATTGGTTGTCATTCCTTGTACGCTAACAGTTCTTCTATATAGGCCTGACCATACTCCGATAAGGTACTGCCCTTTCGGATGATGTATCCGATAACGATCGTATCCTCTTCCTTCCAGCGGATCGCAACCATTCCTTTTAAGATTGATCCCTCCTCCGCAAGCATACCGGAACCAATGGAGTATCCTCCGAGATTTGCCATGATATCCATC
>JAEEGM010000033.1 GCA_016280325.1 Eubacterium sp.
AGCATCCCGTTGCAGGTACATACAAGAAGGAATGTATCGAGCAGGGTAAGAAGTACTTCTCCGTTGCATCCGGCGGTGGTACCGGACGTACACTTCATCCGGATAACATGGCAGCAGGTCCTGCTTCCTATGGTATGACAGATACACTCGGACGTATGCACTCCGATGCACAGTTCGCAGGTTCCTCTTCCGTACCGGCTCACGTTGAGATGATGGGTCTGATCGGAATGGGCAACAACCCGATGGTAGGTGCTACGGTTGCCGTAGCCGTTTCGATCGAAGAAGCTGCTAACGCAGGTAACTTCTGATTCTGTCGGACAAGTAATTATCCATTAAAAATAAATGGCTGCATCCATGGATGCAGCCATTTTTATATACACACGCCCTCAACTCTCCCTGATATCGATCGCCTCATCGTTGATCGTATACTGGCATCTCGCCTCCACCAACGAAAGGTTTTCTTTTCGTGTAACTTTTTCAATCGGAACCTCTGTTTTGATCTTGACCAACATATCGGAATTGGCCATACTCATGGACGCATCATTCATCAATCCACCGAGGATCAACGCATCCTTTCCCTGTGCCTCTACACGAAGACCGGTATAGGAGGTCTCCATCGTCGTCGTTCCCTGCAGAGACCCGAAGCAGGTTGAACGATCGCCCCTGCAATTCGCCACAAGCCCGGCACTCTCCACACGGATTTCCGTCGAGTCACCCTCTACCGTACCGATTCCCACGATAGCGGTTCCACCTATCATCGTCTTGATCGAGCTCTTGGCAATAGATACCCGGACGCTTCCCTTCATCGATCCGATACATACACCGCCAAACAACGAGAACTCCGTGCTGACCGCGCACTCGCTGATCTTCAGGTCCACGTCTCCATACTTGGCACCGATTCCGACACAGTTGTCACTGCTTGCCTCCAGCAGGTACTTACCGCGCTCGATACGGATCTTGCCGCCGTGTCCCGAACCGATACAAACACCATCCCGGCCGGATGTCTCAATATGGATCTCACCATCCTGGTGGAAGATGATCGTTCCGTTTCCGGACCTGACATCATTACCGATGCCGTAGTATTCCTCCGTATCCAGACGGATCCTCAGGTCACCGCTTCCCTCGATCGTAAGCTTCGCGCCCTCCGGCACCCGGATTCCTCCACGGCGCATCATATTCTCACCACGGAAAATCAGTGTCACATCATCGCCCTCGCTCAGGTCGATACAGGGACGTCCTTTCAGGTTTGAAAAAAATACATTCTCCAATGTCAGCACACCGGTATAATTCGGCGCGATCCGCATATGAAGATCCGTCGCCACACCCGGCGCTCCGGTAAACGTCACATCACGACAAACCGGATTGTCCTCTCCGACAACGATCTCCGAATATCCTTCCTTGATCAGCGTATTCAACGGCACGCGTACGGTACGCCCTGCCTTATAACTGCGTCGCAGCAAGCCCTCTCTTCGCTCCTTGGAGAAAGCGAGGATCTCATTTTTCACGGACGACCCTATCTCCTGAATGATCTCCGGTGCCGGCTTCGCGGTATAATACCCCTGTATCAGATCAGCCCCCAGATGGATGACCATACGCAGTTCCTCGGTTGTCTCCACACCCTCCGCCAGAGCCATGATATCATTGTCATGGCAGAAGTCGATGATCTCACGAACAAAATACTGCTTCTGCGGTCGGTCCTGTATTTCCGAAAGCAATGTCCGGTCGATCTTGACATAGTCCGGCATGTAACGCAACAGATTGGCCACGTTCGAGTAACCGGTCCCGTAATCATCGACCGCCGTCTCGATCCCGCGATCTCTGAAGTATTTCTTCAGACGATCGAGTTCATCATCGATCAGCTCTGCTTCCTCCGTAAGCTCCACGACGATATCTTCATGGTGCTTCGTAAGCAACTGATCCATCTCGACATACGTTGCCTGATCCAGCTTAACACCCGGAATACTATTGATGAATACCTTCCTTCCACCGAAGGTTTCTTTGTTCACTTCAACCAAATTCAATACATTTAGAAATGTCGCCTTCTCGATATCTCCGAGCCGCCCCATCATGCCTCCGTACTTGATGATTCCAAGCGGCGAAACGCGTCGTTCCGTATTGGAACGCATCAATGCTTCATACGAGTAGATCTCTCCATCCGACACGCGAACGATCGGCTGAAAATGATAGGTAAAAAGATTCTCATTCAGAATCTGCTCGACGGTCTCGCAGTCCGCCTTCTCTTCTCCCTGAAGCTGGTCAACCGCGCGCACACGGGAGAACTTCTTGGCCTCGGCATTTTTTATCTCCGTGATATGCATCGCCGCCGCACGACGCAGCGACTCCATACTTCTGGATACCTGTTCGATCCACTGGCGATAGATGCCATCGTATGAACGGATCTGTTCAAAGTATCGGATCACCGCGTATCCGAAACATTCATCTTCATAAAATACCGGTGTGAAAAAGTACGCGCCGGGGGTTTCATCCTCTCCGAGTTCCGGAAGAAGGATCGATGTGTCAAACTTCTCCGCCACATCCACCTTACCGTCAGCGCCGTCTCCATGGTAACAAACGGCATGGATCATTTTCTTATCATAGCCATCATTTTTACAGTGTACACCCTCCTCGTGGTCGAGCTCGCCCCACGTCTCCTGCAGACAGAGGTGGAAATCCTTCACATCTCCCAGCTGGTAAGCATAGGTGTAAACCGTGCTTAAGAATCCCATCAGATTAACCTGTGACATCAGATCATTTGCCATGAAGTTATTGATTGAATAATAGCCGTCCATAGACAGGTCCGTTCCCCATTTTTCGCGGGTATAGGGAAGTGGCTGAAGCACGCCATCATGACAGCCGCAACTCGGTCCCGTCACAAGCTCTGCCTTCCCCTTGAATTCTTCTATCTCACGGCCTTCCATTTTTGCAAGAATATAATCGGCAGCATAGATTCCGCACTGTCTCGCGGCAACTACTGCCGATGTCAGAGGAACCGGACTCGTACGCCCCTCCTCCGTCGAATCAAATCCGACTACGGCTACATCATCCGGAATATGATAGCCACGCTCCGTCAGGGCCTCGCAAACCCCGATGGCCATCTGGTCATTGGCGCAGGCGATAGCCTCCGGGATACCCGCGTCGCCGGACAGCAACTGATCAACACAGAGTTCACCGCTTCGATACCAAAAGTCACCGTATATGATCCGGTCCGGACGAACTTCCAGTCCGTGTCCCCGCATCGCTTCCTTGTATGCCTCCAGGCGCTGCTTGGCATGCGGATGCCATTTTTTACCGGTCAAGAATGCGATATCATGATAGTGATGTTCCTCGATCAGATGGCTTACCAGTTCGAGGATCGGTGTATATCCATCCGTGCATACGGAATCGAAATATTCACTTGTCTGCTCGACAACGATCACCGGTCCGTCAAACTTCTCATGGATCTCGTCCTCGATACGTTCCGCAGCACCCGTCGTCTGGATTGTATCCTTGAGCATCACGATGCCTTCAAACAGATCGTAATTCACCAACTGAAAAATATTGGATTCCCCGAGTTCACGATCCACCGTTGACTGGTATTTGCGATACATCGAAAAGACGCAAACGTCCAAGTCCGCCCTGCACGTCTGCGTCAAAAATCCCTCAATAAACCGGCGCTGATATTCCTCATCCGCCTGTCCGACTAATATCGCAATTTTACCACGATTTACCAATACGAAACCCTCACTTTACACTCAACAACTTGCGTCTCTAAACGACATTTTCATTGTAACATATTTCACCAATTATCGCAAGAAAAACATTTGCTGTCAGCATAATGCTTCCGCGGTATCGTTATATCCTTTCCAGGATCGCATTCAGGATCTCGACCGCATCCTCAGACTTGTCCATCAAAGGCAGCTCTCTTACCCCTTCACGCGTGATGATCGATATCACATTCGTATCACCGCCAAAGCCAGCCCCCTGCGTACGCAGGTTGTTTGCCACGATCATGTTGGCGTTCTTTTTTTCCAGTTTCTTCTGCGCGTTGGCAATCAGATCCTCCGTTTCCATCGCGAATCCGCATAGGAACTGTTCCGGCTTTTTGTTCTCTCCCAGCCAGGCCAGGATATCCGTTGTCGACTTCAGATCGATCTTCGGTGCGCCGGAATCTTTTTTGATCTTGTGATCACAGGTTTCGGTCGGGGTATAATCCGCCACCGCCGCTGCCTTGATGATGATATCCTGATCCGCGTAGTTTTTCTGCACGGCCTCTAACATATCACCGGCACTCTCTATATGGATCACATTCATACGGATCGGATCCGGGAGATCCTCCGTCCCACTGATCAGCGTCACTTTGGCACCGCGCCGCATCGCATTGATTGCGATCGAGTAACCCATTTTCCCTGTGGAATGATTGGTGATATACCGCACCGGATCGATATGCTCTCTCGTCGGTCCGGCTGTTACCAGTATCTTTTTGCCTTCCAGATCCTTGATCTTATCACCGTTATCATCCGTCTTGAATTCAAGCTCATAGTATACGTGCTCGAGCAAAGTTTCAATCCCGGGAAGACGTCCCTTCCCCTCAACACCGCAGGCCAGATGTCCGGCATCCGGCTCGATCACTTCATAACCGAATCGACGAAGCTTGTCCAGGTTATCCTGTAAGATCGGATTCTCATACATGCCGGTATTCATCGCCGGGGCGATCAGTTTCGGGCAACGACAGGCCATCACGGTCGTCGTCAGCATATCATCGGCTATGCCTCCCGCAAGCTTTCCGATCACGTTGGCGGAAGCCGGTGCGATAAGAACACAGTCCGCTTTTGTCGCGAGAGAAACATGCTCAATATTATAGTTAAAATTACGATCAAAAGTATCCACCAAACACTTATGATTTGTCAGCGTTTCAAAGGTGATCGGATGGATAAAATTCGTTGCATTTTTTGTCATGATAACATAGGTATCAACGCCTTTTTTAACAAGCGTACTGACAAGATCCGCCATCTTGTAAGCCGCGATGGAACCGGTGATTCCAACGATAACGGTTCTGCCCGTAAGGCTGTTTTTTGCCTCTTTATCCGACGCCATATTTCCACCTCCGAACGTATTATTATCAGCGAATCTGCCCATGAATTTCCTTGTCATCAAGCGATACGATATGGTTGTCATCATCAACAAAAACAACCTTCGGTTTGTGCGTCGTTACCTCTTCTTCGGTAAGCTCACAATAGCACATAATAATAACCTTGTCGCCGACACTGACCTCACGTGCCGCCGCTCCGTTCAGGCAGACCATACCGCTGCCTTTTTCACCGGTGATCACATAGGTTTCAAAACGACTGCCGTTATTGACATCCACGACCTGCACCTTCTCGTATTCGAGAATCCCTGCCGCCTCCATCAAAAGCGGGTCGATCGTGATCGAACCGACATAATCAAGTTCTGCCTGTACCACGGTTGCGCGATGAATCTTGCCCTTCAACATGTGGAGCACCATTTTGTATTCCTCCGTTTCTTCCCTTTACAATGCATATGGTTAATGCTGTTTTTTTATTTCTCAATAATAAAATTATCGATCAGTCTGGTCGATCCGATATACACCGCGATCGCAACCAGTACATCTCCCGTTATCGTATCGATCGGCTCGATGCTTCCGAAGTCGACCGCCTCAACATAATCGATCTCCGCCAGAGGCTCTGCATCGATCGTCGCACGGATCACTTCCTTCACGACAGTCGCATTGGTCTCACCTTCCCGGATCAACTCTTCGCCCTTGACAAGTGCCTTGTGAAGCACGGTCGCCGCCTCACGTTCAGCCGGAGACAGGTAGGTATTACGAGAACTCTTCGCTAACCCGTCTTCCTCCCGGATAATCGGGCATCCCACGATCTCCAGATCAAAGTTCAGGTCACGCACCATGCGACGGATCACAGCCAGCTGCTGCGCGTCCTTCTGACCGAAGTAGGCACGATCCGGGCCCACGATGTGAAACAGTTTCGAACACACGGTACATACACCGCGGAAATGCGTCGGTCTCGTCTTGCCGCAGAGATTCTTTGTTACGCGATCCATGTCGACAAACGTGCAAAAATCATCCGCATACATATCCGACGGCTCCGGATGAAAAATCAGGTCAGCGCCAGTGTCCTCACATAGTTTCGCATCGCGCTCAAGATCTCTCGGGTACGTCGCCAGATCCTCGTTTGGTCCGAATTGGATCGGATTTACGAAGACACTCACTACGGTCTTGTCATTCTGCTCCACGCTGTTTTTAATCAGGCTCTGATGTCCCTCATGCAGGTACCCCATCGTCGGCACCAGTCCAACACTCAGTCCTGCCCTGCGCCATTCCTTAACCTGTTTTCTCACCTCGTCGGGTGAAGAAATAATGTTGATACTCATTGTTTTTCGTTCCTTTCAATTCGTTTTATTTCATTAAATCAATTACTATTCACAACTGTCACTCTCCATTCGGAAAGCACTTGCCTTCATCACTCAGTCGCGTGAACCATAACCTTAATTCAACTTATCGATTACCTCATCATCTATCGTGAACGTATGCTCATCCGCCGGAAAAGCACCACTGCCCACTTCGTCGATGTAGGAGCGGATTGCCTGTTTCATGGTCTCACCGACACTCGCATACTGCTTCACAAACTTCGGAACAAAATCCGAGAACATGCCGAGCATGTCAGCGTAAACGAGAACCTGACCGTCGCACCCGTCACCGGCACCGATACCGATTGTCGGGATCGACAATTTCTCCGTAACCATGGCTGCAAGCTTCGCCGGAACACACTCCATAACAACAGCGAAAGCACCTGCTTCCTCAACCGCGAGTGCCTCCTCGATCAGAAGTCTCGCCGCGCTCTCCGTCTTTGCCTGCACCTTGAATCCACCGAAGGCATTTACTGATTGCGGTGTCATTCCGATATGCGCGCATACCGGGATACCGGCTTCGACCATAGCCCGGATCTGCGGACACACGCGATGCCCTCCTTCGAGTTTAACGGCATCAGCCCCGCCTTCTTTCATCAGGCGCCCGGCATTTTTCAAAGCTTCCTCCACGGAAACCTGATAAGACATAAACGGCATGTCGATGATCAAAAGCGCGTTCTTCGTCCCACGGGATACCGCCGCTCCATGATGGATCATATCCTCCATCGTAACCGGGATCGTGTCCTCGTAGCCAAGGATCACATTCCCCAGCGAATCACCCACCAGGATCGAATTCACACCGGCCTCGTCGATCAACTTCGCCGTCGAATAATCATAAGCTGTGAGCATCGTCAGTTTCCGACCTTCCTCCTTCGCCTGGCGAAAGGTAAGTACCGTATTCTTTTTTCCCATACCATTATCCCTTTCCGGTTGGATTCCGACACTAACATCGCAGAATCCACCTGTCAATTCTTCTCCAGCAGCTCTCTCAGTCTTTTATAATCCCTGTCCGGATTCTTCTTCCGGGCGATATCCACCAGACGTTTCGCCAGCGGAGTATAAACCGCTCTTTCTTCCCCGGTCAGTACTTCCAGATGATGCCTCACCGTATCCGCATCCCCTCGTTCGATCGGTCCGGTAAGCGCTTCCACCGGTCCCGCCTCTGTCATCGCGGCGGTATTTTTCCTAACCAGCGGTGATAAAAATGCCCCGGCCTCCTGCTCGGAAAACCCGCAATCCACAAGCATCGTAAGACTCATCTCATAGAGTCCCACCATCAGATTGCTCGCCACCGAAGCCGCCGCGTGATAGCGGTATTTTTTATCGGAGTCAATCTCCGTCACCGTATGCCCGAGCCCTTCAAAAAGAGCGCGGATCACTTCCACGGCACGCGAATCTCCCTCCATGGCAAATCTGGTATTATGTAATTCTCGGTAATCGGAAAATCGGTCGCTGAACGCGAACATCGGATGGATGGAGAAGCCGGACGCTCCGGTCGTCTCGATCCCTGAAAACAGATTTGATGATAATGACCCACTGAATATCCCGATCAACTTGTCTTTGATATTCATGGTTCGGATCTTTTCCCACACCGTGGCGATCACATCGTCCGGTGTCGCGATGAAGATCACATCGCTTGCCGCGATCACGTCTGTCTCATTCGTGAACGCTTTCGAGTTCGTAAAAGTCGCGGCTTCGTCCGCGCTCGCCTCACTCGTGTCGTAGTAGCCGGTCACCCGGATGTCCCTCTCCGACAGGTACTTTCCCATCGTGCAGGCTACCTTCCCGGCGCCGATAAACCCAACAGTTTCCATGGCCTCACCTCCTTAAGAAGGCAGGTCACGATCATCAATCCGATGCAGTTTCTTCCGAATACCGCTCGTCGTGTATCATATCAGAAAAATACCTGCTTGTCAATGATTTTACGGTATTTTTCATGTCCTCGCGCTTCTTTACTTAACTCGTCTGGCTGCCCGCAGAAACTCTTCCATCTTCTCGCGATCCTTCAAGCCGTCTGTCTCGATCCCGGAACTCACATCTACCGCAAAGGGGTGGCACCGATGGATCGCGTCCTCCACATTCTCCGGGCTAAGACCTCCGGCAAGGAAATACGGGCGACGGATCGCATCCAAAAGTTTCCAGTCAAAGGTCTCGCCGCTTCCCATTCCCGAGTCAAGCAGAATAACGTCTGCCGGACTCTGATTGGCCGCCATCACATCCTCCGCGGACCGGATCTTGAATGCCTGGATCACGGTTTTCGTCGTAAAGGCCTTGATACGCTCTATCTCTCCCGGCCCTTCGCTTCCGTGAACCTGGATCAGATCCACCAGATCATCATTGGCAGCGCTGGCAACGATCTTCGGGTTCTCATCGACAAAAACACCGACTGCTTTGATCGAAGGATCCAGTCTCTCCTTCAGTTTTCTCGCTTTCTCGTAGGACACATAGCGCTTACTGAAATCTGCAAAAACAAATCCGATGTATTCCGGCTTCAGTTCGTTGACTATTTCGATATCCTCCGGTCGCGTCATTCCGCACATTTTTACTCTGGCCATAACTTACCTCCGGTCCCATGATGTCATACTTTTGTTATCGTAATGTCCAAAGGACTATTCATTCTTATCGTATATCCCGAATCGCGTTTTTCAACTCGGCAACAAAAGCCTTTACCTCCGGCACCGCGTTCTCACCGTGCGCAGCGATCAACTTCACGATCGCCGATCCGACGATGACGCCGTCTGATTTTTCCGCCATCTTTTTCGCCGTTTCCGCATTGGAGATACCAAACCCGATTGCCGCCGGGAGTTCGGGGTTTGCTTTTCTCACCAGCTCGACCATCGCCCCGATATCCGTCGTAATGGTGGATCTCGTACCGGTTACGCCGAGCGAGGATACGCAGTATAAAAATCCACTCGCTTCCTTCGCGATCGTCGCGATCCGCTCGTGAGAGGTTGGCGCGATCAGGGAGATAAACGCCAGACCATGCTCGCGACATATCGTGTCAAACTCTTCCTTCTCTTCGAATGGTACATCAGGAAGGATCAGCCCCTGCATGCCGATTTCCTTTGCTTTTTTTACGAACTCTTCCGTTCCATACGAAAAAACAACATTGGCATAGGTCATAAACACCATAGGAATATCCGTTTTTTTACGAACGTTTACAACCATATCGAAAATCTTATCCGTCGTCACACCACCGGACAACGCTCTCTCGTTCGCTGCCTGGATCACCGGTCCCTCCGCTGTCGGATCTGAGAACGGAATTCCGATCTCGATCAGGTCGGCCCCGGCTTCCTCCATGGCATAGATCAACTGCTCTGTCACATCTAAAGACGGATCCCCCGCTGTAATAAACGGGATAAATGCTTTCCCGTTACTAAACGCACTCTTGATATCTCTCATAAAAATAACTCCTTATTACATAACCTGATTATTCCATTTTATATCCCCTGCATGCAGGAGTTGCAACCGGCTTCAGTCACTGATATCCTCGCCACGATACCTCGCGATCGCTGCCACATCCTTGTCTCCGCGACCGGAGATCGTGATCACGACAATCTGATCCTTCGGAAGTGTCGGTACGATCTTCTTCGCGTGAGCCACGGCATGCGCACTCTCGATCGCCGGAATGATCCCCTCGATTCTCGACAGATACTCAAAAGCGTCTACGGCCTCATCATCCGTTACCGGCACATATTCCGCGCGTCCCGTATCGTATAACATTGCGTGCTCCGGCCCGATTCCCGGATAATCAAGTCCCGCTGAAATCGAATACACCGGCGCAATCTGTCCATACTCATCCTGGCAAAAGTATGACTTCATTCCATGAAAAATACCCAGTCGTCCGGTAGCGATCGTCGCCGCCGTCTCTGCTGTATTGACACCACGTCCCGCTGCCTCGCAACCGATCAGTCGGACGGACGTATCTTCAATAAAATTGTAAAAGGTTCCCATCGCGTTGGAGCCGCCGCCGACACAAGCCATCACGACATCCGGAAGACGTCCCTCTTTTTCCTGCATCTGTTCCTTAATCTCCTTCGAGATCACAGCCTGAAAATCTCTTACAATCGTCGGGAAGGGATGCGGTCCCATCACGGATCCGAGAACGTAATGCGTATCGCTGATTCTGGAAGTCCACTCACGCATCGTCTCTGATACGGCATCCTTAAGCGTCGCTGTTCCGCTCGTCACCGGATGAACCTTCGCACCGAGCAGACGCATACGGTAAACATTGAGCGCCTGACGTTCCGTGTCTTCTTTTCCCATGAAGATCTCGCACTCCATATCCATCATCGCTGCCGCTGTCGCTGTCGCCACACCGTGCTGACCGGCTCCGGTCTCCGCGATCACGCGTGTCTTGCCCATCTTTTTCGCAAGCAGCACCTGACCGAGAACGTTGTTGATCTTGTGCGAACCGGTGTGATTCAGGTCCTCACGTTTCAGATAAACCTTCGCTCCCCCCAGATCCTTCGTCATTCGCTCCGCGTAATACAGTCTCGACGGGCGTCCCGCGTACTCATTAAAAAGGGTCTCCAGTTCCGCATTAAACTCCGGATCATTTTTATACTTATTGTAAGCCTCCTCCAGTTCGATCACCGCGTTCATCAGCGTCTCGGGGATGTACTGGCCACCGTGTATTCCAAACCGTCCTTTGCTCATCCGTTCCTCCATTTTTTTAACTATTATTACTGAATTATTTACCACGTAGTTCCTGCAGTTTTTTCGTCTTATCCTCCGCGCGCATCAACGTTTCTCCAACCAGTACCGCATCGGCACCGATCTGTCGCATCGCTTCCACATCGGCCGCGTCCCGGATTCCGCTTTCCGAAACAAAGATCACATCCGACGGGATCAACTCCCGGAGTTTCTTGCTGTTTTCATGATCGACGGAAAAATCCTTCAGATTGCGGTTATTCACACCGATGATTCTGGCTCCGCAGTTTATCGCCGTTTCCACCTCCGACTCGTCGTGCGTTTCCACCAACGCGGAGAGCCCCAGCGTATCGCAGATATCCATGTATTCTTTTATCGTCTCAGGCGCAAGGAGAGATACGATAAGAAGAACCGCCTTCGCTCCGAATACCTTGGCCTCGTAGATCATGTACTCATCCACAGTGAAGTCCTTGCGAAGACAGGGGATAGCCACCTGCTCTGCAATCTCCTGCAAGTACTCATCCTTACCGAGAAACCACTTTGGTTCCGTCAGCACCGAGATGGCATCCGCCCCGGCGCTCTCATAATCCGAAGCGATACTCAGATACGGAAACTTCTCCGCGATCAGTCCCTTCGACGGAGATGCTTTCTTGCACTCACAGATAAAAGCGATATCTCCTTTTTTCAGTGCTTTTTCAAAAATGAACTCTTCTCTTGGCATCGACTTCGCAAAATCGATCAGTTCCTCCGGGGAAAGGCGCTTCTTCGCCTCCTCCACCCGGATCTTCGCGTGAGCCGCGATCTCATCCAGTATCGTCATCGATTGCTCACCTCAATCAGTTTTTCCAAAGTCTTGGTTGCCCTGCCGCTGTCAATCACGGCACCTGCCAGTCGGATTCCCTCTGCCATGCTGTCCGCTTTTCCTCCAATGTAGAGGGAAGCACCTGCATTCATCAGGACCGCGTCTCTCTTCGGCCCCTTCTCACCGGCGAGGACCGCACGTGTCATCTCTGCATTTTCCTTCGGCTCACCACCGAGCAGATCTTCCTTCGAGCAGGTCTTCAGTCCGAAATCCTCCGGACATATCTCATAGGACTTGTACCAGCCGTCACGGATCTCACACACCGTCGTCGGTGAACTGAGCGAGATCTCATCCAGCTTGTCCTGTCCGTAAACAACCATACCGCGCTGAATTCCCAGGCTCACCAGAACCTGCGCCAGCGGGATCACCAGGTATTCATCATATACACCCAAGAGTTGCATCTTCGGCAGAGCCGGGTTTGTCAGAGGGCCCAGGATGTTAAACACGGTACGGAAACCCAGTTCCTTGCGGATCGGACCTACATACTTCATCGAGGTGTGATATTTCTGCGCGAAGAAAAAGCACATACCAACCTCTTTCAACAGTTCCATACATTTTTCCGGACTCTGCTCGATATTGACGCCCAGCGCCTCCAGACAGTCCGCCGTTCCGCACTTCGAAGAAGCGGCACGATTCCCGTGTTTTGCCACCTTCATGCCACCGGCAGCCGCTACGAGCGCCGATGTCGTGGAGATATTAAAACTGTTCGCGTTGTCACCGCCGGTTCCGACGATCTCGAAGACATCCATTCCGGTATCCACCTGTGTAGCGTGGTCACGCATCGCTGCTGCACAACCCGCGATCTCATCGGTCGTCTCCGCCCTTGCGCTTTTTGTTGAGAGCGCAGATAAAAATGCCGCGTTCTGCGTCGGGGAAGTCTCCCCGCCCATGATCTCATTCATGACAGCGTATGCCTCATCATATGTGAGATCCTCCTTGTTTACGATTTTTACGATAGCTTCCTTGATCATTGTCTTGCGTCCTTTCTATTTGATTTCCGGGCTTTCCCGTCTGTCATTCTGTCACATACACTCGGAATCTATATTATACACAAAAACCCCTGCATGAGCAAGGGTTTTTGACATTTTTATCATATTTTTTTACACGTTATAAGCGATGGATTACTCAGTCTCTTCCTCGTCGCCTGACTCATCCTCAACTTCTTCACCCTCTGAGTCATCGGATTCCTCATCGCCTTCTGTAGCTTCGGAATCATCAGAACTATCATCGCTGTCGTCCGTTGCTTCCGTGCTGTCATCGCTCTCAGCCTCCGAACTGTCGTCCGTTGCCGGTGCTGCTGCTTCAATGTCGCCCTTACCCTTCTTCATAACAAGCTTAATCTTTTTGCCGCTTGCATCTGTTGTGTCAAAGGAAAGTGTTCCTGCATCCTTATCAAAAAGTACGGAACAGTAGATATCCTTCTGACCTTTCTGCTTCAGCTCAAAACCGTTGGACTTAAGCTCCATATCGAACTCAAGAGTTCCTGTAACGTTCTCGGAAACCAAAGTCTTGTCATCCTTGATTGTCCAGTTGGATACAAGCGTTCCCGGAGATGCGATGCCGTTAGCTGCTGCATAGTCTTCCAAAGACTGTCCATCCATCGTATCGGTTGTCCAATCTCCCTTGATGTCATCCATGGAGATTGCGCCACAACCTACCAGGCATACGCAAGAGAGTACTCCGATTGCCAGAGCCAGTGCCATTTTCTTCAGTGTTGCTTTCATGATTCTTCCTCCTCTTTTTGATAATGTTTTCGTCATATATTGACGTTTTTTTGTTTACCGAGGAGACATTATACAACATGTAGTCGAATTCGTCAACCATTTTATTGAAACTTTTTTGTCTTCTTTACCGGCAGATTATTTTTTTGTTGTATTTTTGTCCACACCTGTGATATGATAGGCAGGTAACGGGATTACCATACACACCGGAGGCACATCCCCGGTGACGATCAGCGAGGGCATCATTTATGAATTGGTTACGCAGACATATGGTCGGACGATACGGCCGTTTGGATCAATTGAATATC
>JAEEGM010000008.1 GCA_016280325.1 Eubacterium sp.
TCATAAATGAATGACCAGTCAAGTGCACCATCAATCAATCGGAGCAGATGATCCTTGGGAACAAGGTCATCCATACAGATGAATTGAACCTGTTCTCGGTTCTTTTCAACGTTCGTTGACATCATAGGCAGATACCCTCCATATCTGATTTCTATGATACCATTATACCAAAAAAACGCTGAAAAATCCAGTGTTTTCGGTGCTTTTCTTCGTTTTTTCTACGAGAAAAGCCCGCGGTTTCCCGCGGACTTTGTCTACAGTCTGAGAGGCTCCAACCGGAGCCTCCTTTTATATCTGATTCCAATGGGTTAAATAGTCTTAAAAGACTTTTAACCCAAGGGGTTAAAAGTCTTTTAATTCCTTTTCCAACAACTTCCACTCTTCATCTAACACCGCGTGTCGGATACGCTCATATCTGGTTACGTGGATACCGGAGATCCGGTACTCACTCATTTCAGACAAAACCTCCAGACACGCGTCGTGATCTTTATCTTTGACTGCGTTCTTCATGCGGTGATAATACTCGTTCAATTCTTTCTCCATGATCAGAGGACGGTTGTGAAGCACATCCGAAACTGTCTCATCCACCTGTGACAGGTAATGCATCGCGTCTTCGGATTCGCTGTCCGTCTCCGCGGTCAAAGCAGCCGCCGCTGTCAGCTGTTCCATCGGCGTCGGCTCTACGGCACGCATACCGGCCGCCACGACATCCTCTTCCCGTATAACGATCTGCTCCGCTTCCACCAAGACAGGCTGAACCACCGGAATATCGAAAGTCTCCTCGGTACCTTCCTTCACGGACTCTTCCATAACCGGCTCCGCACTCTCGGAAACCGCCTTCAGATCATCGTCCAGCGAAAGCTTCTGCTTATTCTTCTTTGCTTTTTCATCCGCGCGTATCATCTGCTCCAGTTCAGGCAACAGCGCTGTCTCCTGCATACGATCTGTCACAATTACGGTGTGCAAAGACTTCTCTTCCTCTTCTTCTGCTTCTTCCTCAACAGATTCCACACCGAAAAACCCTCTCTCCTGCAACCGTTCCAGTTCCTCATCCGATACATCCGTGATGATGATCTCGCCGCGTCCGTCCCAGGACATGGCGATCACAAGAAGCAGGACCAAAACCATAAGCGGTATTGTCGTGATATGCAATACCGAATTCATCACAAAAACAGCCACGCACCCGACCATCGCCGCGAGCGTTCCGATTCGAAGCCCCCGATCCAATTTTTCATAAAACCATATCGTCATAAAGAACAAAACCAGGGCGTATAGTAACGGCATATATTTTAATACCGCAGCAGCAAATCCTCCGCGAATCACGATCGTTGCCACAAGCAGAGCCACGCCCGGCAGCTGCAACAACACACCGCTTCCGACACGGATTTCCGTCCGGGTTCTGAACCACATAATATCAAACGCCACCTGCAGCACACCGATCACACCGGCCAGGTAGATAAAGATATAGAGCATCCCCACACCGTTCAGTGATCTCAACGCGATATTTGCCGGCTCGCCGATCTCTGTACGAAGCACACCGTCACTGATCAGGTGCATCAATGCAAAGGCCAACAAACACATAAACAGGCCGCGTCCCTGCATTTTTCTCGCAGGCACCGCATAGTATCCCCAAGCTGTCACCAACAGGATAAGCACACCTACAACTGAGATGGTTGCGTTTGTTATCATGAATATGTCCTCCGCTCATGTAGTCTTTCCAGCATGTCAAGTGTCGAGCGTCCCGTCGCGGGATGCTTTTTCCAAGGCGCGATCTCCGCCAATGGTTCTAACACAAATTCCCTTTTTTCTATCTCAGGATGCGGGATTGTCAGGCTCTCACTCTCCAGAATCAGATCACCGTAATACAGGATGTCCAGATCGATCGTTCGGGGCCCCCAATGTTCCTTGCGTTCCCTACCCCCGGCCGCTTCCACCTCGTGGAGCTTTTCGAGCAGTTCATCCGGTTCGTACAGCGTCTTCATAAAAATGCACCCGTTCATGAAATCCGGCTGATCCTCCACGCCGTACGGCTTTGTCTCAATCAATTCCGATACTCTCAGATCACGGATTTTTCCATCTTGTCGGAGCACTTCCACCGCATCCTCAATCTGTTTTGTTCTGTCACCGAGATTCGCGCCTACAGACAGATACACCGGATGCCATCTGCGTTCCATCCGAACGCTTACCGTCTCAAGCGGAAGCAGGATTGGCGCCCATGGCTTCTTCAGTTCCATCGTGATGGACTCCACCTCCGAAAACGCCATCAATACCGCTTCGCACAGATGCTCAGCAAGCGCTTCGATCAGCTGATAGGTGGTCTTCTCCATCTCCTCCTTCACCAGATGCGAAACCTGGGCATAATCGATGGAATCATGGATATCATCGCTGACTCCGGCCTTATGCAGAGACAGACCGAGAGACATCGACACGAGGAACTTCTGCCCGAGGACATTTTCCTCCTTCAGCACACCATGATGGCCGTATATTTCCAAATCCTTAATTATAATCTGGTCCATAAGCTTCCTCAGTAATAAATAATACCCGACATTTCTCCGCGGATCATCGTATCATCGAGAAAAACAATTTGCGAAGTTCCGCGTCCTCCGTAAAGCACCCGGTCGTCTTATATGTCATCGTCTCCGTGCCGGGCTTTTTCACACCACGCATGGACATGCACATATGCTCCGCCTTCGCCACGACGATCACACCCTTCGGATGAAGATTGTTCTGGATTGCCTCGGCAATCTGCGTCGTCATCTTCTCCTGGATCTGTGCGCGTCTCGCAAAGATCTCCACGGTGCGGGCCAGTTTGCTGAGCCCCACCACCTTACCGTCCGGAACATAACCGATCGTAACCGTACCGAAAAACGGCAGAATATGATGCTCACACAACGAATAGAACCGGATATTCTTTTCGATCACGATATCACCGGTTTCCGCCGTAAAGGTACGTGACAACGGCTCTGCCGGATCCTGCTGGTAACCTCCGAATATCTCTTCACACATATTTGACACACGCGTCGGCGTATCCTTCAGGCCTTCACGCTCGTAATCCTCTCCGATTCCTTCGAGGATCAGTCTTACGCCCTCCTCGATCTTTAGCTTATCCATGGAAACCTCCTGTCGGTTTACTTCTTTTTCTTTTTAACGGTCTTTTTAATCGTCTTCTTTCCATTCTTCTTTGTGTTCTTCTTTGCCGCCTTCACCGTTACCGTACAGAAAAACATCTTCCCGTCAATGGAAGCAGCGATAACAGACTTTCCTTTTTTCAACGCATGCAGAACACCATCGGGACCCACATGGACGACCTTTTCATTCTGTGAGCAGAAATTGAACCCATTCTGATAAGCAAACGCGTTGACCTCCTTCGGTGACGGAGCGACCTTCAGCACTTTATAAGTACCCTTCGTCATGGTAATATTTTTTTTACTGAACGACAATGTACGAAGCATTTTCAGGTTTTCCCACTTGGTTATATAGATCTTGCACTTGATCGTCGTCTTCTTGTACTTAGCCGTGACAGTCACTACTCCACGATACCCTTCCGGAGCCGAAAGAACCCCTTCATGCACAAGCACATTATCGCGGTTACAACTCCACTTGATCTTATCGACCGATACCTTGTCCGGATAACTTCCGAACGGAATATAATACTCATGGGCAGCATCATCCGTAATATAGCATTCCGAATACGGGAAGAAAATCTTCGGTCCGTTTTTTACCTTATCCTTCTTGATCCAGCGTGCGTACGCCGTAACATTGGACGTAAATTCCAGACCCAGCACTTCGTACTCGTGACCTTTCTTATCCTTGGCATACCACCCTTTAAACTGATATCCCTTTTTCTTGGGCTCTGTCGGAATCTGCTCTGCCTCAAGCATATTATTGTTCAGATTAACTCTGGCATATACCTTTTTCCCTACCTTAAAGGTGACCGTGACGCCACTCGGCGTGATGGCATCCCCGATATGCTGATCCACATATTGGATCCTCGATCGGATCCAATCCTTCAACCTGGCGATCTCCGAATCATAATTGACATAAATCTTTCCGCCGGTTTCGGCATCATAAGAATACTCCGAATCCGCCAGCGTCGCTGCCACGAAATAGTTGGCCTTCTGAGACATATACTGCTGTTTTGATAACTTGTCAATCTCTCCTCCGTCGGCGATCGACTGTTCCAGAAGGTCCTTCAACACCTTCCAGCGTTCCTTCAATTTTGCTTTGAACACTTCATCCTGAAGCAATCTGCCAATCCAGGCATTGTTCGCGTGGATGAATCCATCTGTCTGGTTTCCGTAGAACTCGGTCGCGCCCCAGGCGACATAATCAAAGTCCCAAAGAGGTCCCCAAAAGAGTTTACCGTCACGCTTCTTGTACAGATAATTGCTTCCGCCGACATATCCGTCTCCGTTCAAAGAAAACTCCTGAATCAGATAAAAATCAACCGTCGACTGAAGGTCCATATAGTCCGTATAGGACACGCCGTCCGCGTCCTTGAACTTCTTGCCGAATATCGCGTCCTCTGTTTTTTGCACATAGTCCGAGATGTAGTAGAACTGTTCCGGAACCGGTGTGTTATCACCGAAGTCCGGGCGTTCCAAAAGGAAATTCATCCCCTTCATCGTAGCGAGGTTGCGATAGTCTCCTTCTTCATATCCCGTCGAGAGAAGATATCCGCCGGTCACGGCACTGCCCGACACGGCTCCCGGCTCATCTTCGAGATTATCGATATTCACTCGGGACTTTCCGACACGGACATGCTCGCACAGATAATAACTGCCGAGATACTCTCCGTTCATAACGAGATTGACAAACACACACTGCGGTGTGAACTCCATTCCCATCTTATCACCGAGCCAATAGGTGTACTTGTTACGAAGTAACGTATAGTCATAATAATTCGCCAAAAGCACCCAGTTTTTATCAGCTCCCATGCCGAAAAAATCCGCTTTATTATCAAGCTTGATCCGGTATGGTCTTTTACTCGGTCCCCAGGTGGAGTTTCCTCTTCCGCGGATGTATTCCAGTTCATATGTTCCGGAACAATCCTTCCCGCCATACTCCGACACATAACCACTCGGCGTCTCGATCTTTATGTTCCCGTAGCATTCGGTGTTGTGTACAGGATCATTATTCATCTCAGCGATCGTACCGTCATTCTCATCAATATTTACATTGACTGTCGGAATATCAAATGCCGTAAACAGAACACCGCGAAGCAATAATTCCGCCTTGTCTTTTTTCTGCTCGGCACTCATGGTATCAAAGGAGAATTTCAATCGAACCGTGTGCTTACCGGTGATATTTTTACCACTGATATTCACACTGTAATTCTTCCTATAATCCCACTTATCTTTCCCTCTTTGTCTGGGAACGGAAATCGTTCCAAGCGGCGTAGTTTCGTTGTCCAGATAGATTGAAACTTTGGCCGGTTTTTTGCGCTCACTAAGTGCGTTCACAATAACAAATCCCGGCTTATAATTTGAGAAATCAAACGCCTGTGAAAAGGTAATCTCACCCTGTTCGATATCCACGGGTTTTGCCTTAATACGAATCCCCTGCTCCGCCTCATCAACGGTGATCTTGTCATCCTTAACCGAGACCGTCATCTTTCCTGCTTCAAAAATCTGTGCGCAGTCACGAACCGTATACGCGTCATAGGAATCCACGGTCGGATCATAGGTGGCATCGCTCTTACTGTCATAGTTCTGTTCCGGCTTATCACTGACACTCTTAGCCACATCCTCAGACTTGACATGCCTGACGCTTTGTGTCTTAATGCTTTCTGTCTTTTCCTTCGCCCGCGCCGGTCCTATCCCTGCCATCGCCGAAACTGTCATCGCCATTACCAACGCTACGGTTGTCAACTTCCTCCACGCATTAATTCTTTCCATATGATTTCTCCTGTCATTCCTCTACCTGAACAATACAATTATAATAAACAATCAAATATTCAAACCATCAAACCAACTCTGCCAATTCATATACCAGTCTTTCCGTCTTCTCCCAACCGAGGCACGGATCCGTGATCGACTTTCCGTATACGCCCTCGCCGATCTTCTGCGCACCGTCCTCAAGATAACTCTCGATCATCAGGCCTTTGACGATCTCTTTGATCTCATCCGCATGATTTCTGGAGTGAATCACATCCTTGGCAATACGAATCTGCTGCATGTAATCCTTATCAGAATTGGAGTGGTTCGTGTCGACGATTACTGCCGCGTTCTCCACTTCGCGCTCCTTGTAACTGTCATAAAGATGGATCAGATCCTCAAAATGATAATTCGGGATATTGCGTCCGAACTTATCCACATAACCGCGAAGGATTGAGTGCACCAACGGATTTCCGGTGGTCTGCACCTCCCATCCCCGATAAACAAAACGCTGCGGATTCTGAGCCGCCACGATGGAATTCATCATGACAGAGATGTCGCCGCCCGTCGGGTTTTTCATTCCTGCCGGTATTCCCAGTCCCGAAGCAACCAGACGATGTCCCTGATCCTCCACCGATCTGGCCCCGATCGCCACATAGGCCAAAAGATCCGAGAGGTATCTGTGATTCTCCGGATACAACATCTCCTCCGCACACGTAAACCCGGTCTGCTCAACCACGCGCGTATGCATCTGACGGATCGCGATCAACCCGGCCAACAGATCCTCATCCTCCTCGGGATTGGGCTGGTGAAGCATACCCTTATATCCGAGTCCCACGGTACGCGGCTTATTCGTATACACACGCGGGATCATATAAAGCTTATCCTTTACCTTCTCCTGCACCTTCGCAAGACGATTCATATACTCAAGTACAGCGTCCTCATTGTCCGCCGAGCACGGTCCAATGATCAGTAAAAACCGGTCATCCTTCCCCTCAAAAATAGCCTTAATCTCCTCATCGCGACGCTCCTTCACCTGCGCCACACTTTCCTTCAACGGAAACTTTTCTTTGATCTCCTGTGGTGTCGGCATCTGCCGCACAAATTCCATTTGCATTTCCATGATTTCAATTCTCTTTCTTTATTAAAATATAGTCTTAAAACACATTCATCGTACCACAAATCCGTACGTTTCGCAAGAAAAACATTCTCACACAGCCTACAATGTCATGGCCTCCACATACCTCTTTTCGAAGGCATCATCCTCCGCCAGCGAGATGGTCTCACACCCGGTCGCAAGCGCGGTCAGTCTTTCCTCTCCTTCCGGCTCCATCAAAAACCGGATTGCTCCTGTCAGAGCCGTATTGCCGACAGGTTCTGTCTTATCCGCCAGTGTCTCCGGCAAAAGTCCGATCGCAACCGCGCGGTCGATATGTAAAAATGTTCCGAACCCTCCGGCTATATAGACTTTATCAATCGCATCCGTCGTGATCCCGAATCGCTCACACAGGATTTCGAATCCGGCCCGGATGGCCGCCTTAGCCAGCTGAACCTCTCGGACATCCTCCTGCGCAAAGGCAAGGATCGTGCCATCGCTGCGCATGGCAAACGGAAAGCCGTCTTCAAAATAATCATCCACGAGAAGTCCATTCTCATCCGCGAGACCGACTCTCCTCAACTCCGCCACCATATCGATCACACCGGTTCCACAGATACCGGGTGCCACCTTCAGTTCTCTACCGCCGGTCATGTCGGAGGACCGTCCCGCAGATCTGTCATAGGAACCGGATTTCGTGTATTCACCGATCCGTTCAACCTCCGCCTGCCACAGTCCGGATTCATCCTTCTCCAGGCGCACACCGGAGACCGCCCCCTTGATGCTCGCCGTTCCGTATCGGATGTTTCCACCCTCCAAAGCCGGTCCAGCTGCCGTCGATGTCACCAGCCTACGATTCCTGTCACCGATCACAAGTTCACCGTTGGTTCCCAGATCGATGAGAGCCACTATCTTATCATTTTTATCAAAATCCAAAGCAAACATACCGGACACGATATCTGCTCCCACATATGTCGAAGCCCCCGGAAGGATGATCACGGGAACCGCCGCTGTGATCTCTTCCAACGGCCAATCCGGCACCACGTCAAACACCTCGCCCATGGTCTTTTTCTCGAGTGAAAGCGTAACCGGCGTGAACGGAACCCGTCCCAGACCGCTCACATCGTATCCCTGCACCAGATGAAGCATGGTCGTATTGCCAACAACAACGACCGTTTCCACATCACCGTATCCGATTCCGTTTCTCACCAATATGGTTTCAATCTCTTCTAAGAGCGCCTCACAGATTGTCACCCGCATCGCGTCGGCTTTTCCTTCCTCCGCCGCGTGAATACGTGAAATCACATCAGCCCCGAACGAGATCTGCGGATTGACACGCGTTCTGGTGTCCACACTCGTTCCATCTGCTCGCCGTACCAGGGCTACCGCAAGTGTCGTCGTCCCGATATCGACCGCGACGCCGTATGGCTTGCCGCTTATCTCCTGCGCACGCCCACCGGCTCCGCCTTCGGAAAGGACTGTCTCACCGACACTCTGCATGCCTTCATAGTCATCTCCGTGTATCTCTACATCGACTGCGCCGTTCGGTACCACCTGACAGGCCAACCGGTATTCCGCCTTGCTATCATCACCCGTGATACGCACACGACATTTGCCGCACTGTCCGTTCCCGCCACAGGAAGCCGGAACCACAATCCCCGATTCCTGCAAAAGAGTCAAAAGATTTTTTTCGGAATCCCCTTCTATATGAACCAGGGAAGTTTTCCCGGGGGAAGTATTCCCGGTGGAAGTATTCCCCCTAACAATACCGGACTCACGCTCCGCGGCAATTCCCTTCGGATATACCGCCCGCGCCAGTGAAAGACTTCCAAACACAAGAACCGTTGCCCCACGCTTAGCCGCCTTTTTCTGCATCTTTTCAAGCGCTCCGGCGATATCATCACCACCCTCATAGACCGTGATCCACGGATTCACCCGTCGGATCACTTCGGAAAGATCAGAAGCGTCAAGTCCGCGCGGTCCCGGTGCGGTCACAGCGACCACCTCGGTGATAAGCGGAAGGATCTGACGCACCATCTCCTCCACAGCCTTGTCCATGAAAACACCCATTACCGCGTAAATCCTTCGCCCCGGCAAAAGTGTACGTATGCTCTCCGACAGGACCGTCACACCGTCCGTATTATGTGCTCCATCAAAAATGGTAAGCGGATCCTCACTCACGATGTCGAATCGTCCCGGCCAATCTGCGCAGGCGATTCCCTCACGTATGATCTCCGCTGTGATCTCATCGCGATTCAAAGCCATCGCTGCTTCGATCGCAAGCGCCGCGTTCCCGGGCTGGAAGGAGCCGCACATTTTCGTATAATACGCCTCTCCAAGGTATGTAAATGCCGTTCCCGCAAGCTCCTGTCTGTCGATCCGAAGCGCGTCCTCATTCACATAGCGGATGGACGTTTCTTTCTCCTCCGCTTCGGAGTTAAGTCTCCCGATGATCCTCTCACGAAGTCTTTCCTGTCTTTTTTCCTCCTTCGTTCCGCCACCCATCTCCAGGCGGACCCCCGGCTGATACGCCACAACAGGACACCCTTTTTTTATGATACCGGCCTTCTCTCCGGCAATCTGGTACAGCGACCCTCCGAGAAACTGCATATGGTCCAGACCGATCGGCGCGATTACGGACAAGGCAGAACGGGGGATCACATTGGTCGCGTCCTCACGACCTCCCATGCCGACCTCGATGATCGCGACATCGACCTGTTCATTTTTAAAGGATAAAAATGCCCCCGCACTCTCCAGTTCATACACGGTCGGACGCTCATAGCCATCTGCCACCATCGCTTCTGCCGCCTGGATAACAAAGGTCATCAGTGACTCATAGATCTCATCTGTGAGATACCGGCTGCCATCCGGCGTCAGGATTCGAATCGTCTCCCTGTCATCAAAAACAGCCGGTGATGAATACCATCCAACCTTTTTATAAACGCGCGAAAGGATCGACGCCAGATAGGCAGACGTCGATCCTTTTCCGTTCGTTCCGGCGACATGGATAACCGTTATTTCGTCCTGCGGATTATCCAATCTCCGGCACAATTCACGCATTCTGTCAAGCCCCGGACGAATGCCCGACGCCGAAGCAGCTGCGAGATAGTTTTTTATTTCTTTTGCATTCATGCTATAGTTTCCATTCGGTTGATTTTTATTTGATCACGCGGACACGAATAACCTCCGGAATTGCTTCCAGATCCTTGACTACCGTATCCGTGATCGGCGAACAGATATCCAGCACCGAATATGCGAAATTCCCTTTACTCTTATTCCACATGTTCTCGATATTGACATCGTCCTTCGCAAACACATTCGTAAACTGAGTCAGCATCTTCGGAAGATTCTTATGAAGGATCGTGATACGACCTTCCGTCTGACAGATGCCGGCGTCCGTATCCGGATAGTTGACGGAATTGCGGATATTACCGTTATCGATAAAGTCACGGATCTCACGCGCAGCCATCTTTGCACAGTTATCCTCACTCTCCTGTGTAGACGCTCCGAGGTGAGGTGTAACGGTTGTGTTCGGAAGATTGACGGTTGTCGGATTCGGGAAGTCCACAAAGTAATGTCCGACCTTTCCGCTCTCCAGAGCCACCTTGATATCGTCCTCATTCACCAGTGTGTCACGGGAAAGGTTGAGGATCACTACACCGTCCTTCATCTTGTCAAAGGCTTCCTTGTTCAGCATTCCCTTGGTGGAATCCAGAAGCGGTACATGGATTGTGATATAATCACAGATCTCATAGAGCTCTTCATTCGTCTTTACCATTGTTACGTCTCGTGTCATGTTGACCGCGTTCTCGATCGAGATATACGGATCACAACCATAGACATCCATACCGAGACGGTTTGCCGCGTTTGCCACGATAACACCGATTGCTCCGAGACCGATGATACCGAGCTTCTTGCCCTTGATCTCGGTTCCGGCGAATTCTTTCTTGGCCTTCTCAGCGCTCTTCGCGATATCCGCGTCGTCCTTATTCTCACGACACCAGCGGATACCACCGGCAATGTCTCTTGCCGACAGAAGCATAGCAGCGATCGTCAGCTCCTTTACACCGTTCGCGTTTGCACCCGGCGTATTGAAAACAACGATACCTTTTTCAGCGCATTTTTCAAGCGGAATATTATTCACACCGGCACCGGCTCTCGCTACGGCAAGCAGGCCCTCCGGCAACTCCATGTCATGCATCACAGCTGATCTTACGAGCACGGCCTGTGCCTCGTTGATCTCATCCGTAATCTCATACTCTTCCGGCAACATCTCCAATCCACACTCAGCGATCGGATTTAAACACTTTACTTTCACACTCATTACTTCGTACCTCACTTTTTATCCATTGTTCTTTTCAAACTGATCCATAAACTGAACAAGCGCTTCCACACCGGCCTTCGGCATCGCATTGTAAATACTTGCTCTCATACCACCGACCGAACGATGTCCCTTCAGGTTCTCAAGCCCGGCCGCCTTCGACTCAGCAACAAACTTTGCATCCAGCTCATCATTTCCGGTTACAAACGGCACGTTCATCAGAGAACGATCCTCCTTGCGAACCGTACCCTTGAAAAGCTTCGACGCGTCGAGGAAGTCGTAAAGGATTTTTGCCTTCTCCTCATTGCGCTGCTTCATAGCTGCAAGTCCACCGTTGGCCTTCAACCACTTGAACACCTTTCCGCAGATATAGATGCCATAGCACGGCGGTGTATTGAACAGGCTGTGCGCATCCGCGTGTGTCTTGTACTGAAGCATTGTCGGTACGTTCTCAGCCAGATCATCACGGATCAGATCCTTGCGGATGATCACGATCGTCACACCGGCCGGTCCGATATTCTTCTGAACACCACCGTAGATCACGCCGTACTTATTCACGTCTACCGGCTCCGAAAGGAAGCAGGAAGAAACATCGGCAACCAGATCCTTACCCTTGGTATTCGGAAGTGTCCAATACTTGGTTCCGTAGATCGTATTATTCTCACAGATATAAACATAATCCGCGTCATCATCGATCGGAAGATCCGAACAATCCGGAATATACGAGAAGGTCTCATCCTCGGAGGAAGCGATCTTGTTCGCCTTGCCGTACTTGCCGGCCTCCTGCCATGCCTTCTTCGCCCACTGACCGGTTACGATATAATCCGCTACTCCGTTTTTCATCAGGTTCATCGGGATCGCCGAGAACTGTGTCCACGCACCACCCTGCAAAAAGAGCACCTCATAATTCTCCGGAATACCCATCAACTCACGGATATCCGCCTCCGCTGTCTTGATGATGTCATCGTACACCTTGGAACGATGGCTCATCTCCATGACAGACATGCCGGATCCCTGATAGTCCAGCATCTCAGCCGCTGCTTCCTTCAATACCTCCTCCGGCAGCACGGCCGGTCCTGCTGAAAAATTGTACACTCTACTCATGATCTTTCTTCCTCCTGTTTATTTAAATCATTCTCATCAAACGACGTGTCGATTGGCTTACCGGGTGCCACCATCGGCCATACCTTCTCGTCCTGATTGATAACTACTTCAATGACGGTTGCCACACCGGCATCCACCGCCTCGTGGATCGCGTCATCGAGTTCTTCACGCTTCGTGACGCGGATTGCCTTGGCGCCCATCGCCTCAGCCACCTTGCAATAATCTACCTTATCCTCAAGGATCGTCTGGGAATAATGCTTGTTATAAAAAAGTGTCTGCCACTGTCTGACCATCCCCAACGCATGATTATTAAAAACAACCTCGATGATCGGAATATCATGGCGGGTTGCCGTCGCGATCTCGTTCATGTTCATACGGAAGCATCCGTCACCCGCGAAGTTGACCACCACACTATCCGGACATCCTACCTTGGCGCCGATCGCGGCTCCAAGTCCGTATCCCATGGTTCCCATACCACCGGATGTCAGAAGATGTCTGGGCTTGCGATATTTATAAAACTGCGCTGCCCACATCTGATGCTGTCCCACGTCCGTAGCGATAATAGCATTCTCATCAAGAAGCTTTGAAAACCTCTCCACAACATATGGTCCGCTTAATCCCTCGGACGGATACGTCATCGGAAGCGCTTCCTTTCTTGCCATCACCTTATCGATCCATTCTTTATGATACTGCTGATCCAATCTCTCGTTGAGCTTTTGCAGTGCAACTTTCAGATCACCTAAGACCGCGTGATCCACCCGGATATTTTTACCGATCTCTACCTCATCGATATCAATCTGAAGTTTCTTTGCGTTTGAAGCGAATTTGGTCGCATCCCCCAGTACACGGTCGGAGAATCTCGATCCCAGCGTGATCAGAAGATCACATTCCGTGACACACAGGTTGGAGGTCTTGGTGCCGTGCATACCGAGCATTCCGGTGTAGTAAGGCTCTTCCCCGTCGAAGGCTCCCTTACCCATCAGGGTGTCGGTCACCGGTGCGTCAACCTTTTTCACAAACGTGCGAAGCTCTTCGTCCGCCTCGGATATCACCGCACCGCCTCCGACGAAGATCATCGGCTTTTTACTCTCATGGATCATTCGGACAGCTACATCCAACGCCTCATCCGTGATCCGATCGGACATCCTTTCGATCTCCGGAAGCTTCATCGGCGAGAACTCGGTTCGCGCTGCCGTCACATCCTTTGTGATATCTACCAGTACCGGTCCCGGACGTCCGGTCTTCGCGATTGCGAACGCTCTACGTATGCAGTCCGCCAGTTGTGTTACATCCTTCACGATGAAACTGTGCTTGGTGATCGGCATTGTGATACCCGCGATATCAACCTCCTGGAAGCTGTCCTTTCCGAGGAGATTCAGCGTTACGTTTGCCGTGATAGCCACCATCGGTACCGAGTCCATGTAAGCCGTTCCGATTCCGGTTACCAGATTCATCGCGCCCGGTCCCGAGGTTGCCATACAGACACCGACCTTACCGGTCGCCCTCGCGTATCCGTCTGCCGCGTGCGCCGCTCCCTGCTCATGAGAGGTCAGCACATGATGAATCTGCTCTTTATAACGATACAATTCATCGTATATGTTCAGGATCGCGCCACCGGGATATCCGAACACGGTATCCACGCCCTGCTCGAGCAGACACTCGATGACGATTTCAGATCCGTTCAGTTGCATTTTTCCCACTCCTTTACTTCAGGATCGCTCCGTTACTGCCGGAGGTCACCATATTCGCATACCGGGCGAGATACCCGTCCTTTACACGCGGCTCTCTCGGTGTCCATGCCGCCCGTCTTTTCTCCATTTCCTCATCCGACACCTTGACATTCAGGGTGTTGGCCGGAATATCCACTGCGATGATATCGCCTTCCTCGATCAAAGCGATCGGTCCGCCGACAGCTGCCTCCGGTGAGATATGTCCGATGGACGCACCACGGCTTGCTCCGGAGAATCGTCCGTCCGTGATCAGAGCAACGGATGAGCCAAGCCCCATTCCGGCAATAGCCGATGTCGGGTTCAGCATCTCACGCATACCCGGACCACCCTTCGGTCCCTCATAACGAATGACAACCACATCGCCCTCTACGATCTTACCACCCTTGATAGCAGCGATCGCATCCTCCTCGCAATCAAAGACGCGAGCCGGGCCTTCGTGTACCATCATCTCCGGTACCACAGCGGAACGCTTCACGACACCTCCGTCCGGCGCAATGTTACCCTTCAATACGGCGATACCGCCGGTCTCACTGTACGGATTGTCGATCGGACGGATCACCTCCGGATCAAGGTTGATCGCATTCTGTATGTTCTCCTTAACGGTCTTTCCGGTTACCGTCATACAATCGGTATTCAGAAGTCCCTTCTTATCAAGCTCATTCATCACCGCGTATACACCGCCGGCTTCATTCAACTGTTCCATATACGTGTGTCCGGCCGGTGCCAGGTGACACAGATTCGGCGTCTTGGCACTGATATCGTTGGCGATGTCGAGGTTCAGATCCACGCCTGCCTCATGCGCGATTGCCGGCAAATGCAACATCGTATTGGTCGAGCATCCGAGTGCCATATCCACGGTCATCGCGTTCTGAAACGCTTTCTCAGTCATGATATCACGCGGGCGGATATTTTTCTTAAGCATATCCATCACGGCCATACCGGCATGCTTAGCGAGTTTGATTCGATCCGAATATACGGCCGGGATCGTTCCGTTGCCGCGAAGTCCCATACCGATCGCTTCGGTCAGGCAGTTCATCGAGTTCGCGGTGTACATACCGGAACAGGATCCGCAGGTCGGACATGCGTGCTGTACGAAATCGTCCACCTGCTCCTCGGTCATCTTGCCTGCCGCGTGCGCTCCGACTGCCTCAAACATACTGGACAGTGAAGTACGCTTGCCCTGAACATGTCCGGCCAGCATCGGTCCACCGCTGACAAACACCGTCGGCACATTGACGCGGGCTGCCGCCATCAGAAGGCCGGGTACATTTTTATCACAGTTCGGTACCATCACCAACGCGTCGAAGGCGTGGGCTCTTGCCATACACTCCGTGGAGTCGGCGATGAGGTCGCGGGTTACGAGGGAATACTTCATTCCGACGTGTCCCATGGCGATTCCGTCACAGACCGCGATCGCCGGGAAGACGATCGGTGTACCGCCCGCCATGGCAACTCCCTGCTTGACGGCCTCGACGATCTTGTCGATATTCATATGTCCCGGCACGATCTCGTTGTAGGAGCTGACGATTCCGACGAGCGGACGTTCGAGTTCCTCCTTGGTCAGGCCGAGTGCGTTAAAAAGGCTCCGCTGCGGCGCGGTGGCCATGCCTTGCTTTACACTGTCACTATTCATAAGTTTATCCTCCTGATTTTATTTACGGGGATTCGTATCCGGCCGTTTGTTTTTTGTTCGGGACTACGCTTTCGCCATTCCCGAACGCAACGGTGCATGGCTCGAAAAATCCTCGCCTACGCACCGGCGTTCGCGACAGGTCCCTCACAGAAAAATCAAACGGCCCGACAATTCCTCTATTTTATTTTGGAAACAATAATATCTCCCATCTCGATGCATCCGACTTTATTGGTGCCCTCGCTGTAGATGTCACCGGTACGGTAGCCGTCGGCGAGGACTTCTTTAACCGCGTCTTCTACGGCATCGGCTTCTGCCTGCAGATCGAACGAGTAGCGAAGCATCATCGCTACCGAAAGGATTGTCGCAATCGGGTTCGCCTTGTCCTGCCCCGCGATATCCGGTGCGGATCCGTGACTCGGCTCATACAGTCCGAAAGACCCTTCGGCGAGTGATGCCGACGGAAGCATGCCGAGTGAGCCTGTGGTCATCGATGCCTCATCCGAGAGGATATCGCCGAACATGTTCTCCGTCACGACGACATCGAACTGTTTCGGATCGCTGACCAGTTCCATCGCGCAGGCATCCACCAACATATCGGACAGTTCCACATCCTGATAGTCCTTTGCCACTTCTGCGACTACCTTACGCCACAGGCGGGAGGAGTCGAGAACGTTGGCCTTATCCACACTGCATACCTTTTTATTTCTCTTCTGCGCGATCTCAAACGCTTTTTTCGCGATACGGCGAATCTCAGACTCCGCATAAATCAGTGTATCCACCGCGGTCATCTCGCCGTTAATCTCCTTCGTATATCGATAACCGAAGTAAAGGCCTCCGGTGAGTTCACGTACGATCACATAATCGAAGCCGCCCTGTGAGCGGTCGCTCTTCAGCGGGCAGGCACCTTCCAATTCCTTAAAAAGAATCGCCGGACGCAGGTTGCAGAACAGCCCCAGTCCCTTACGAATCTTCAGAAGGCCGGCCTCCGGGCGCTTCTCCGGCGGCAGCTCATACCAGCTGTCCACACCGACTCTTCCACCAACCGCGCCAAGCAGTACCGCATCCGCCGCCTTGGCACGCTCCAATGTCTCATCTGTCAACGGATCACCAAACTTGTCGATCGAGCAACCTCCCATGTAAAGTTCCTCATACTCGAACTCATGTCCGTATACCTCTCCGATTCTGTCAAGAACCTTCTTCGCCTCACGTACGATCTCCGGTCCGATTCCGTCTCCCGGAATCACCGCAATATGGTATTTCATACAAACCTCCCGGTAAAAACTTTCTTATATTTATGCGTGATGTAACACTGAAATCAAATTATATAATAAACGAGGCCTTCTGTCAAGGTGGCAAAGCATAAAAATACCACCGGCTCAGATCGAACCGATGGTATGCTTTCATCATTTTTGCAAGAGCTTCAGATTATGTCTTTCCGTCTCGTTAAAGGTTGCCGAAACAGCGTCCTGATCACCGGGTTCGATGTTCTCGTCCACCATGTACCAATCCTGCTCTTCAAAATAGTCTTGCCAGTCCGCGTTGGTAAAGCGATATCCGTGCGCCGCATACAACGTATTGATGTAGTAGCGTTTCTGAGACGCTGTCAGTTCCGCTACATCTTCCTTGGTAAGCTTAGTTGTCGTAACAAGGATATGTGTATCCGAATCCGGTTCCAGATCGCCCGGCTCAAAGAAGCCCTCTGTCTCGTCCGTTTTCGATTCCTTTTTGTTCTCTTTGGTCTCAGATTCGCCTGCCGGCTTTTCGGTTGCCGTTGCCTGCTGCGTATCCGGTGACGCCTTAGGCTCCTTTTTCTTATCTCCGCCAAGCAAAAGAACAGCGATCACGCCACAGATTACCAGTACCACAGCTGTTGCGGCGATGATGATCGCCCCGAGCGGCGACTTCTTTTCCTTCGCCGGCTGTCGACCGGCAGACTGTCCCTGACCGTTTCTTGCCTGATTCGGCTGTCCCTGGTACGGTTGCTGTTGCATCGGCTGTCCCTGATACGGTTGCTGCTGCATCGGCTGCCCCTGATACGGTTGCTGCTGCATTGGCTGCCCCTGATACGGTTGCTGCTGCATTGGCTGCCCCTGATTCGGCGCCTGTCCACCTAAACTAAACACATGGCCACAAACACCACACGTCTGCGTACCATCCGGCTGATTCGCCATACACTCCGGGCATATCATTATCTTCTCCTCCTATCCTTTACATCCTAGTTAAACTGCTTAATGAGATCTGAAAAATCAGACATGTTGAGATCCGAAAGATCATCACCTTCCTTGGCCAGAATCGTAGCAACCGACATCCCCGAAGCATTCATGTGGAAGTATATCCTTCCGTTTTTATACTCAACATTTCCACCCACGGAAGACATCATCTCCTGTCCCGTCAGTAATTTCAATTTCAAATTGGTTCCATCGAGTTCCCAACGAATTTCAGCCTTTTCACTATTATGTGAAAACGAACCGGTTCCGTCTTCTCTGAGCTCGATCTGCATATCAACCGAATTGCTCGGATACGCGCTTAAATCCATCGTAACACCATTATAATCAATAGCAACAGGATGGTAATTTCCAGCCACCTCGCTGCCGGCTCCGCCTGAACGGAAGACAAAGAAATACAGCAGTACGCCTGTTGCAGCCAAAGCAGCCACGATCGCAACGATCAGGATCGGTACCATCGGCGACTTCTTAGCCGGCGTCATCGGTCCGTAAGCCTGCGGCTCAGGCTGTGCAAACGGCTGCGGCTCCGGCTGAACTTCCGGGATCGGCTCCTGTACCTGTTCCGGCTCCGGCTGAACCTGTGGTTCCTGCACTGACTGTACCACCGGCTCCAGCTGTACAGGTGGCTCCGGTTGCACCACCGGTTCCGGCACTGGCTGCGGTTGCGGCTGCGCCGGCGCAACTACCTTCGCACCGCACGATGAACAAAACGCTGCCCCTTCTGCCACCTCTGCGCCACACTGTGAACAAAACATACTGCTACCTCCTCATTATTGTTGATTTTCTTCCATCATTTTATTATACTCTTCCACGCTCATCATCTTCAACCAGGATATATCCGTCCCCTTCCTCGCGAAGTAGGCCGCTCCCTTGCCGGACTCTTCGGCATCCGTTTTAAAAACAATCATTTCTTTTTCATACACGATCTCAATGATAGCTCCCATGGCACCAAGCGTGGTATCGCCTTCCGAGTCGATAATGGTCAGCTTATTCTTTTTCAGTTTCCACTTGATCTTTTCTTTATCTTTGTCAAAAGCAAGCGTCCCCTTCCCGTTTTTTTTGAGAACAAGGCGAGCACTCTTGACCTCCGGCTCGTTTCTTACGTCCAGACAGATATCTCCCATCGACATCGCAACGACTTTATATGTGCCGAGGATATCCGAATAGGACTTTCCTTTTCCTTCCGACTTCGGCTCCTCCGTCTCCTTCGGTTCCTCGGTCGCTTCCGGTGTCGGCGTTTCCGTCGCTTCCGGCGTCGGCTCCTCCGACGGCGTCGCAGACGGATCCTCCGAAGAATCCGGCAAAGCATCTTCCGTACCGTCTCCGACCGCCTCTGCCTTTGCCCCGCCCTGCGACGCAGCCACGACATTCACACTCGGTGACGGCTTCGGATCATCTCCGCACCCGGTCAAAGCCGCCATCATACCGATCATTACAATAAATAATAACCCCTCTTTTTTTCGTTTCATGAGTCAACCTCCCCGACTCAAACCATTTCCTTTACATGGCCTGCATGTTTTCAATCATACAACAGTTAGTATAAAGGATTCCTCATTTTCTGTCAAACCAATTTTTCGTTTCATTTCCTCTCTTTTCCCGTTTACATCAACGCATAAATCGGGTATAATCAACATCAAGGGCAGATATTAACTCAGGACAATACACGAAAGGCGAAACCATGAACGCAAAAGAACTGATCTCTCATATCAAAAATGGCCACGCAGACAAAACTCTCCTTGACATCTACCAGACGGAAGCCGAGCTGCAGATCCAAAAGGCGCGCTACGTCAAGGCAATTAAGGAGTATCAGCATATTTTTAATCATGACGACTCGGACGAGGTACACATCTTCTCCGCCCCGGGGCGCACGGAGGTATGCGGTAACCACACCGATCATCAGCACGGTGAGGTTCTGGCCGCCTCGATCAGCGATGACGCGATCGCCGTTGTTTCTCCCCGAAGTGACGGCGCGATCCAGCTTCTCTCTGAGGGTTACGACATGATCACGGTCAAGACGGACTCGCTCGCTCCCGACGCATCCGAAGAAGGCACAACTCGCGCTCTGATCCGCGGCGTTCTCGCCAGGACGCAGGAAGAAGGCTACGCGATCGGCGGCTTCAACGCCTATGTCACAAGCAATGTCCTAAGCGGCTCGGGCCTCTCGTCCTCCGCCGCCTTTGAGACTCTCCTCGGGACGATCCTCTCCGGTCTGTATAACGATATGACCATCGATCCGGTGCAGATCGCGATCATCGGTCAATACGCAGAGAATACATACTTCGGCAAGCCCTGCGGTCTGATGGATCAGATGGCCTGCTCCGTCGGCGCGCTCTGTCACATCGATTTCGCGGATCCATCCGATCCGAAGGTTGAGCGCATCGATTATTCGCTGACCTCAGCCGGCTACAGCCTCTGCATCACGGACACGAAGGGGTCTCACGCGGACCTGACGCCGGACTACGCAGCCGTTCCGGAGGAAATGCGTTCCGTAGCCGCTCTTTTTGATAAAGAATATCTTCAGGAGATCCCGGAGGCAGACATACTCGGTCGCATTCCGTATATTCGTGAAAAATGCGGAGATCGCGCCCTGCTTCGTGCGATTCATTATTATGAAGAATGCGCTCGTGTTCGCGAAGCCACCGCCGCGCTGAAAGAGGATCACTTCGATGACTTCCTGGATGTGATCCGTCGTTCCGGGGACTCTTCCTATAAATATCTTCAAAATGTCTATCCGCCTCACGATCTGTCCAGACAGAACACCTCTGTCGCACTTCAGATCAGTGAGCTTACACTGCGGCAGGCAAACGATGCCGGTACGTCCCGTATTCACGGCGGCGGCTTTGCCGGAACGATCCAGGCCTTTGTCCGCAACGACACGGTTGAGACCTATCGCAGAGCCATGGACGACATCTTCGGTGTCGGCGCCTGCCATGTGCTTCTGATCCGCGCTTATGGCGGCGTGCAGGTGGTCTGATTCATTTTTCAAAAATGATCTCTTGGTCTGACAATTCCTCAAACCCGACCAACACGGCGTTTGAGGAATTTTTTGTTGACTTTTTTCTACAAATGTGCGATAATTCCTTCTTGGACAGTCTATCTGTCTGACACTTTTCCCATGAACTGCGCTGTTTTGCAGCGCCACCAATCACAAGGAGAAATGAAAGGATCATGAATACGAAAAGAAAAATAGGAATCGGAATTATCGTTTTTGTTATCGCTGTCGGCGTCTTCTGGGGCACACCGATCAGTTCTTTGGTGCTCGCGTCATCTACGGATGAAACACCGACCGCCACGAACGCGACCGCATCACCGGAGGCTTCCGTCGATCCGAATGCGACAACCACACCGGAGATGACGGCTACACCGGAGGCATCCACCGCACCGGAAGAAACCGCCTCCCCGAAGCCGACTTCGACTCCGAAGGCAACGACTGCACCGAAGCCGACAACCACACCGACTTCCGATGTATCTTCCTTTACCTTTACCGCCAGCGGTGACGACCTTGTTCACTCCTGTCTCTATGAGCAAGCTGCCGCACGCGGAAAAAAGAAGGGTAAAAAATATGATTTTTCCTATTGCTTTAAAGATGTTAAAAAATACTTCAAGTCCAAGGATCTCAACTGGATCAATCAGGAGACGTTGGTAAACAGTGGCTATACGCCGTCCGGTTATCCGACCTTCTCCACCCCGACGCAGGTAGTCAAGGATCTGAGAAAGTTGAATTTTACCGTATTTAACACGTCCTCAAATCACAGCTATGACAAGCTTGCCGGTGGACTGAATGCGGCAATGAAATTCTGGAAAGAAATGAAGAAAAAAGAAGAAGGAAAGGATTGTTATCAGGTAGGAATCTGCAAAAGAAGCAATCCGCTTCCACAGCTGATCCGAAAGGTAAACGGTGTCAAGGTTGGATTCCTCAGCTACACCTACGGAACCAATGGAATCTCGATCGCAAGTAACAGCAAGTACCGCGTTGTCTACCTGAGCGAAAAGAACCGTATTAAAAAACAGGTGAAGGCTCTTCGCAAAAAGGCTGATGTTGTCATCGTCTCCTGTCACTGGGGCGTAGAGAACTCACACACCATCTCCGGTGAACAGAAAAGACTCGCAAAGGATCTGACCAAGTGGGGCGCCGATCTGATCATCGGAACGCACCCTCACGTGCTTCAGAATTGCGCATGGGTGAAATCCGGATCGAGAAAAGCCTTCTGTGCTTACTCACTCGGCAACTTCATCTCCGGTCAGGTTCAGACCAACCAGATCCTCGGCGGAACACTGAACTGTACGATCAAGTACAACCGCGCTACGAAAAAGGTTAAGATCTCGAAGCCGAAAGTAAAGCCGACGGTTACTGTCTATGGTTCAAACCGCAGCAATATCCATGTTAAGTGGCTGGAAGATTATTCGTCATCGGATGCTGCCGGACAGAGCAGTCATATCTCACCGACAACGTTTAAGAATCTTGCCAAAAAGATTATCAGTGATAAGTATTTAGATTTATAATTATAAACTGAAATATAAAAAAATAAGCGCGAGCGCACACCGCTCGCGCTTATTTTTTTATCTGATCCTTTTTCTAAAAGCTTATCCCCAATACTTCTACGACAACACCAAGAATCACACCCGCTAAGTAGAGATACGCAACAAGACTGAGATTCTGTTTCAGATGTCGACGGTTGAGGCGGAATAGTACGAGCAAACCGACGCCGGCGCTTACCAGCAATCCGGTGATCATCGGTCCCGCGCCGATCACCCCTTCCAGATACAATTCCGTAATTACCACCGAAGCGGCACAGTTCGGAATCAGTCCGACGATACCGGCGATCAATTCTCCGACCACAGGTACGCTCGAAAAGAATCCGGAGATCGTCTCCTCTCCGACTCCTTCTACAATCCCTCCGATTACCAAGCCGAAGATAAAAATAAAGATGGTAATCTGCAGCGTATGGATCACAGCCGACTTAAAGATTGAGCCCTCTTCACAATGGCAATGCTCCCCCTCACAAACCTCATGAACGGCGTGCGCGCTCGTCATATTTTTATAACGGAGCGGCCGCTTCATAACACCATGATAAATAGCGTCCAAAAGAAATCCGAATACGATTCCCATCGCCGCCTTCGTACCGAGGATCCCAAGTATCGTTCCCACCGGAACCTGCTCCGAGATAAAGATCGGAAGCATCTCATCGGAGGTCGATAAAAATACCGCGATCAATGTTCCCGCTGTGATCATTCCGCCGGCATATAAGCTCGATGCCGCCGCCGAAAACCCACACTGCGGCGCCACACCGACGACACCTCCGACAAGCGGTCCCAAGCGCCCGGCCTTAAGGATCGCCGACTGAGACTTTACTTCCATCTTATGTTCAAACCATTCCATCAAAAGATACGTTAAAAATAAGAACGGAATAAGCTTCAACGTATCCATTCCGGCATCCACCAGAATGTCAAGTATCATGTCCCACATGAGTCTTCTCCTCTCTGTTGATTATATGAACATGTTTAATACATGAACATATGCTCATGTTTTTCTACGTATGTAGAATAATTAGTGATAGACAGTATACTAGAAAGCAAATCAAATGTCAAGCAAAAAAAATAAGGCGTCCGAAATACTCGAACGCCTTACCCGTATCCTTACTCGATCGCTATATATTTCTTGGTCTCAACCTCGGGCTGCTTCTCCTTTTTCGGCACCTGCAAGGTGAGGACACCGTCCTGGAACTTCGCCATGATATCCTTCTCCGTCACAGCCTCACCTACATAGAAGCTTCTCCTGCACACGCCCTGATAGCGTTCACGACGGATCACTTTTCCTTCCTTATTCTTCTCTTCGTTCTGTGAACTGCGCTCCGCAGTGATCGTCATATAACCGTCCTTGAGCTCGGCCTGCACATCCTTCTTGGTGTACCCCGGCAGATCCAGTTCGATAAGATACTCCTTATCTGTCTCTGTGATATCCGCCTTCATCGAGGAATTCCCGGTCACTTGACTTGTCGTCATCAGCGGTGCACCGAAGAAATCATCAAACACATCATCCATAAAGTTTGTTCCGAATACTGTTGGCATCAACATAAGACATTCCTTCTTTCTCTTACTCGCGGGCATCGTCACACCCACGGTTACCGGGCTTATCATCGCCCTTTTTCCTTTTGACAAGGTCATTCTATCACATTATTAGCACTCTGTCAAGTCGAGTGCTAATAAAAAATTGTGATTTTTTTGTGAACTATTTAGAACGTGAAAAAAAGGGATCCGATACCAAAGTACCGAATCCCTGACTTTACTTCTTGGATGTCTTACCTATTATAAGTCGATAACGTTGCTGTCATCCTGCTTGTCGTTGATTACGTAGTAAGCTTTTCTCTCCTCTACGTTTACATAGATACGAAGAGACTTGATGTTACCTACGCGATGACCGGAGTTCTTGTAAGCCTCCTTAACGCGATCAACAAGGTTCTCAGCGACTACGACATCAGCACCCTGGAACTGGATGATTGTCTCCTGTACGCTCTCTACTACCTTGTTCTTTGAGCCCGGCTTACGACCTCTCTTAGTTGTAGTCTTCTTAGCCGGTGCTTTCTTAGCTGCCGGCTTAGCTGCTGTCTTCTTAGCCGGTGCCTTCTTAGCTGCCGGTTTAGCTGCTGGTTTAGCTGCTGTTGAAGCTGCCGGCTTAGCTGCTGTCGATGCAGCAGTAGCTGTTGTCTTTGCGGTCTCTGCAGCCTTTGCTACAGGAGCCTTCGATGTGGTTGTTTTGATATCCATGCTTTTATCTCCTTCTTAAAATGGAACAAATCTATACGTTGCATACATAAATATAACGCTATTTGTAGATAATTGCAAGTCTTTTTTGAAAAAAAGTTATAATTTTCTTACTTTTTCCAAGAATCAGGGCCCGTTTTTCTCAAAAATAACCTCTCAAAAGCGGCCGCAAAGCACGATTCTTCGGTACTTTTGCCAAATAACAACGGAATAGTAACATTTTTATGGTCAAATCTCACAAAAATCAACAATTTTGTAACTGAAACGCTATTTTGACCCCTTTTTGAGTCAATAACAAGTGAATAATAACTCATTTCTTCACGCAGTATTTGGTCAGCTTTCCTTTATCATTTTTTAATGTTGTTCCGAGCGGCTCACACATGTTGTTGATCTTATTCAACAGTCTTTTCTTTTCCGATCCTTTCTTCGGAGTCGGCTGATAGTTGTTGTAACTCATCGTCGAAGACAGGCAACAGGGGATCAGTTTCATGGTTGTTTTCTTCTTCTTCAGCTTCCCGTTTTTAAAGGTAAATACCGGTCTTGCGATCATGGTATCCTTGTCCGACGGATTGGAATTCCCACCGAAGCAGAAGTTTCCGAGACTGTAAACAATATAGACTCCCTTGTATTTTTCCACACCCTGAAGCACATGCGGATGATGTCCGAGGACGAGATCCGCGCCCGCCTTAACCGCGTAATGTGCCAGACTTCTCTGCGTCCCGTTCGGCGAGTACTGTCTCTCGATACCGGCATGCATGCTGACAACAATGAGCGCACATTTTTTCTTTTTCAGTTTTTTGATGCCGTTGGAAATCTGCGAGGTCGCTGCTGAGTAACTCTCTAAACCGTTGACCGATACCATTCCGATCTTGATCTTGGTCCCGGTCTTTTTCTTCTTAACCTTGTAGGTCCCAACCTTGGAATAGGATGAATACTTCACTCCGGCATCCTTAAATGTCGCGATCGTATCCGTGTAACTTCCCTGTCCGAAGTCCCGACAGTGATTGTTGGCAAAGGCTACCGATTCGATATTCCCCTTGGTAATAACCTTGATATACGAAGCCGGCGCCTTGAAGGTAAACTTCTTATCCGCACGTGTTGTCCGCGTAGTCAATGTCCCCTCGAAGTTAACCAGTGTCATATCATCATTCGCGAAATACTTCTGAACATTTTTGAAAAAATATGCCTTGTCTCCTACCCTGTTTACCATCGCGTTGAAACTCGTGGACTGGTTGAAGGCAGGGTCGGTTCCGATCGTACAGTCACCGGCGCAGCTGAGTGTCACCGTGTCGATCTTCGGCGTCGGCTTCGGGGTCTTCTTCGGCTTAGCCGTCTTCTCCGGCCCAACCTCTGCCCCTCCTCCGGATGCCGCCGACAAAGACGTATCCAACGTCGGTGAACTGTCCCCGTTGGACGCTTTCTTTCCTTCACCACAACCGACGAGGCAAAGGCTGAGCGCCATCACCAGAACGGTTGCCATACGTTTTCTTGCCTCTCTTTTCATCATTCAACCATCCTTTCTTTTATTTATAAAATAAGAATAACAACTGCCTTCTGTCGATACCATACACGCTCCCTGCGGATTCATCGGCTGACACACCTTTCCGTACAGCGGGCACTCATACGGTCTCATCCGACCGGTCAGAACCTGGTCACAACAACAGGCGGGATTCTTCTTTTCATCCTGCACAAGCCCCTCGCTCCCGGCATCCCACCTTCGGTATTCCTCCCTCAGGACGTACCCGGAATCAGACACCCTGCCCAATCCGCGCCAGGCGGCAGAGCATTTTTGGAAAAATATACCGACCGCTTTCTTCGCTTTTTCATTTCCCTCTCTTGTCACGACCGAAGGATAACAATTGGTCACGACCCCCTGACCTCTGTGCGAGATCAAACTGTAGAGCGCACCAAGCAGTTCCTCACCTGTAAAGCCGGACACAGCAAAGGGAATATCGTACTTCTTCGCAATCGGCTCAAAGCACTCATATCCTGTCACGACGGACACGTGTCCGGGTGCGAGAAAGCCATCGACCGGCGCCCCGTCAGAGAGCATCTGAGTGATTACCTCCGGCATGGTTTTCAGTGCTGTAAGGAGCTTCACATTGCTCCTGTTTTTATCGACGATCTCTTCCATAAGTAACGCGTACACCGGCGCCGTTGTCTCGAATCCTACAGCCGCAAAGACGAATTCCGTCTCCGGTTCCGCCACAGCCATGTCGATGACATCCATCGGCGAGTAGACCATCTCCACACGACATCCTTCACCGCGAACTGCACTTAACGAGTCACGGCTCCCGGGCACACGGATCAGATCACCGAATGTCACGATCACTTTCCCCTGTCTTGCCAGTTCCACCAACCGATCGATATACGATGAGGTCGTGACACAGACCGGACATCCCGGCCCCGATAACAGTGTGATACGATCTGACAAAAGCGACGGAATCCCGTTCTTTGCCACCGCGTCGGTATGACTGCCGCAAACCTCCATGATCCGCATCGGAGGACCGTCATAGGTCTGCAGGCGATGTCTTATATCCTCAATTGTCAGCATATCCTCGGCAACCCCTCTCCCTGCAAAACATCCAGTTCACGCAAACCGCCGATCGAAGTCCGAACATAGAGTCCGCCTTTTTCGAACCCGGTCTGTCCCTGTCCGGGCTCCTCCACGACGCCTACTCTGACGGCATCCGCACCGTAACGGGAATCTCGCATCACGCGTAACGCTTCCTCTTCATCCTGCGGATCCACGATACAAACCAACTTTCCTTCATTCCCCATATAGACGGGATCGAGCCCTAAGAGTCCGCAGAACTCCTTCACTTTCGGATTCACCGGTACCAAAGAGTCCTCGATCACAAAGGCATTATCTGACGCTGTCGCAAGTTCCTTCAGTACCGTTCCAAGTCCCCCTCGTGTCACATCTCTCAACGTGTGTACGCGAAGATTTCGTAACCCCTCACACATCTGAACCAAAGGCGCTACATCACTTTTTATATCCGTATCAATGGATAATCTCTCACTCAGGATTGCCGCGTGGTGATCTCCCATTGTACCGGACACCAGGATCACATCTCCCGACCTTGCCCTATCCGCGGAGATATCTATCCCCTCCGGCACCACGCCGATTCCGGTGGTATTGACGTAGATACCGCCTTGTCCTTCCACCACCTTGGTATCACCACAAACGATCGATATACCGGCCTCCTTCGCCGTCTCAGCCATCGATCGTACCACACGTTTCAGCATCTCCACAGATACGCCGACCTCCAGGATCCAACTTGAGGTCAGGTACTTCGGAACCGCTCCCCGCATCAGCAGATCGTTGACCGTTCCGCACACAGCCAGACGCCCGATATCACCGCCACGAAACTCAACCGGTGTCACGACAAAGCTGTCCGTCGTTACCGCGATCCTGCCCGCCTCCGACGGAAGGACCGCCGCGTCCTCCATGGCATCAAGGATCTCATTTTTAAAGGCGGATGCAAACACCTCGTGAATCAACTCACCGGTGGCCGCTCCGCCGCTTCCATGTATCATTGCTATCTGTTTATCCATCATTTCGTTTCCTCTGCGTGTGCACACACTTCACCCTGCCGACTCTTCCAGATCATGAAAAAGCTGCATAAGTTCCTCCGCCTCGCTCTCGGACACCTTTTGGAGGATACAGCCCGCGTGTACCAATACCCGGTCACCCGGCTCTACCTCAACAAGTCCCGTCCGTGCTTCTACCCGGTTCTCCGAAAAGTCTACAACAGCCTTTCGATCCCTCACTTCAATCACGGTACCCGGCCACGCTACACACATGGATACAACCTTCCTTTCCGACCAGCTTCCCGGTCATCACTTCTGCTCCTATACCGTACTGCCCGGGTAATCCGGAATGATTTTTACCTTGCTCCTCGGAAGGTACCGCAGCAGCACGCCCTCCAACCGATCCTTATTGATAGGCTTTGGCAGGTACGCGTCAAATCCAACACGAAGATATCCTTCCTTTGCACCCTCCGCCACGTTCGAAGTGAAAACAATACAGGGAACAACACAGTTCGGATTCTCACGATTCTCTCGCACCAGACGCATAAGCTCGATACCGTCAATCTCACGCATCATATGATCAAAAAGGAGCACATCGTAGGTTTTCTCCGCCATCATTTCCAATGCCTCGGAAGCACTCTGTGTCGTGTCAACCTGAATCTCTGTCGACTGTAGCAGACTCTTGATGACAGCCAGATTCATCCTCTCGTCATCCACGACAAGGATCTTCGCATCCGGTGCAGTATAACTATGATGCGATACATTCTCTTCTTCAAAAGCCATTACCTCACGGGACTTTCGGAAGTCTCCGATCGGTTTCTCATCGATCACTTTCTGTTTCAGCTTGAAATAAAACGTAGATCCCACACCGAGTTCACTTTCGAACTCCAAAACACTTCCCATCATGCGAAGCTGACGACTGGCCATCGCAAGACCCAACTCCGTGATTCCGGACGTGATCTCATCCTCTCCGTGTTCACTCTCTATACTGCCGGTGAACATCTCAACCATACGCTTCACGGCTTCTTTCGGCACACCCTCTCCCGTATCACGAACACTGAATTTTAACCATACATAATTATCACGAATACGTTCTCTGGATACATTGAAGTGGATCTCACCCTTCTTGGTATAGCGAACCGAGTTATTGAGAAGATTGATCAGACATTGTTTCAGTCTGGTTGTGTCTCCAAAAAGAATACTCGGGAGTTTGTCATCGACCTCCGTGATAAACTGTACTTCAGAGTTGCGCATACGTCCGCGAACCATCTCCGACAGATCCGAGATCAACAGGAACGGATCATAGCGCACCGGTTCCAACGTGGTGCTCTTGCTGTCGATCTTTGACATATCAAGCACCTCATCCACCAGCATCAGAAGATGATTGCCGGCGTGGCGGATCTCTTTAGCATCTTCACGCACCTCCGGCTCAACCGATTCACGAAGGATCATCTCATCCATTCCCATAACCATATTGATCGGCGTACGGATCTCATGGGAAATCATATCCAGGAAGTCATTTCTCCTAAAGTTTGCCTCCTCTGCCATCGACTTAGCCAACTGCAGTTCTTCCTGCTCTTTGAGTTTCTCTGCCTGTTCCCTCTTAGCATTGCGAAGGATCAGCAGGACGATCAGGGCGCAGAAAAAGATTGCCGACGCTCCCAGGATCAGGATCAGACGGAGTTGTGTACCCACCTCTCCCTCGAACCAATCCGCCGGAAAGTCCGCGCATACAAGGCCGGCCAATTCTCCGGAAGAAGCATAGACCGGACAATACGCCGAGTAAAACGATCCCCAACGATCTTCAACAGCAGCATCATCGACAGAAGGTGTTCCGGCCGCTGCTTCCTCCATCGCCGGAGTCCCGACCACAGGCTCGCCGAATTTACCCGGATCCTGAGGATCCGCGTCTATGATAAAGTTGAATCTTCCACCGGGCTCACATTTTACGGTATAAACATACTGCGCTTGTGTCTTTTTCATAAAAACACTTAACAGTTCATAAATTGACTTGTACCTGGGCGTGTCCGTATCATTCTCTCCGATTTTGATCAGGTCATCCCCATCGATCAGTTCCGAAGCGCTTCTCGCCACCTCAATCATCTCTTTTTTCAACAGTTCATCCATGATCCTTCGAGAGCGCGAAGCCGAAAAAAGGGCCAATCCAAGTATGATCGCCAGATACACGGCGACCGCAATAATGACCTTGGTGATTCCCTTTTTACTCTCGTTGGTATTCATAGATCACTGCTCTCCCGTTTGCGTATTGTCCGGTTTATAGGTTTCCGTCAGTCTTGCGGCTGCCGTATCATAATCTCCGATCGGATCATCCTGTATGACCTTCTGCGTGATGATAAAGGAAAACAGCGACCCCTGTCCGTACAGGCTCTCTACCGTCAACTCTGTATCCATCAACTGAAGCAGGCGCTTAACGATCGCCATACCAAGTCCCGTACCGGTTGTCTGATTCTTGTCCCGATCGAATCGCTCAAACGCATGGAACAATCGTTCCATGTCTTCTTCATGGATTCCCACTCCGGTATCCTCGACACTGACGCGAATCCGCACCTCGTCTCCATCAAGAGCCATCATAAAGAGCGAGAAGGTTACCGTCCCTTCCTCCGTAAACTTCACGGCATTGGACAAAAGATTCATCAGACACTGGCTGATCTTGCCCGCGTCACCGCGCAGACGGCGAGGCAATACCTCGTCCACGTTGATCACCAGATCCAGTCCCTTCCGGATCGCATCCGGCTTGATCGTACGAACCAGTTTATCCACCAACTCGACCAGATCGTATTCGGCCTCTTCAAGAGCGGTCGACTCATCTTCCAGATTGGAATAATCCAGGATATCGTTGATCATGGAAAGCAGGTTCTCTCCGGCTACTTCAATGTTTCCCGCGCAGAGTTTCGTTCTCTCCACGCTTGTTTCCTCCATGATCTTTTTATTTTTTTCAAGAATTGTATGAACCGGAACACGTACCTCATGTGTGGTATGCTCAAGGAAATCACGCTTTACCTGATCTGCCTGCTCAATCAATTCCTTGGTCTCGCGAAGCTTTTCACTTTCAACCAGTCGTTCCTTCAGTTCACGTCGAACACGTCTGGTAATAAACCAGGCCAGAAGTACACTTCCGACGATGGTAACCGCACAGATGATGATCAAAAAGAAATCGAGTGTATCCTTCCTGGTATCAAACCACTCTGCTTCAAAGTCAACACCGATGGCACCAACCAGTTGTTTTTTGGAATTATAAACAGGTGAATAAGAACTGTAGAAATCTCCCCATCGATCCTCGGTCGGACTCGGTTCCGCAGACGGGTGTCCGGACATCGCCTGCTCAAGCGCCGGTGTCGTCTCGAGGATCTCACCGTACTCATCCGCCGCCTGCATATCCGGATCCACAACAACGCCGTATCCGCCTTCGAGCTTTTTGATCGCGTAGATATACTTCAATCCAACCGTTCTGTAAAATGGAGCCAACCTGTCATTGATCGTTTTATAATACGGTTTATCCGCATCAGAGACATCACCGACAAGTTTTTCCAGATCGTCTCCGCTCACCATTGACGCCGCCGTGTTGGTGATATTGAGCATACGGCTCTCCATCAGCGATTGCACCGTTTTCTGGGAATGATAGACCGACAGAAAGGCAACCGAAACAATCGTTATCGTAAGCGCTACGATAGCGACAATCAGCATTTTGGTTGTGAAACTGACTTTCTTTGCTTTCATGATCAGTCCTGCTCCGTTATCCCCTACTTGCATATAAATGCATATAAATAAGAAATCAATCTATAGTATTTTAACATATTTTCAGCTATCTAGCAAGTACATATTTACGCCAGCGTATCGATCCGAATATCCGGCGTGTATCCCCTTAGTTTATCCGATAAAAATACCGTCATTTCTTTTTGCCGGTTTGCCGGATAACCGTAGACGCCCCCTTCGTTGACAAAGGGATACTGAACAGCCGCCGAATTCGGTTCTGCCGCCCTCAGACGCTTCAGATAATCCTGCGAGATCCGAAAGGTTCCGACACTGACATCACGCACCTTCGCAAGCGGAAGCTCCTCATTCACGGTATCCACCATCCGTGCGTAGGCCTCCTTCCAGCCGGGGATCCGTAACATCGGATCAAAACACAATCTGACAGTAAAGCCCAGATCCAGTGCCTCCTTCGCACACCGGAGCCTCTGCAACAAGGTCGGCGTACGATGCTCATAGGCATTGATCACCTCTTCCGGTGAAAGCGTGAACGCAAAAATCATCCTTTCACAGGGTTCCAACTTATCCCAAAGATCATTCCTCGCGCACTTGGTACGACACTCCGCAAGCAGCCCCGGATGGCTCCGGACAAACTCGGACCAGAGGCTGACATATCCGGTGAGTTCCTCCAATACGATCAGATCCGTATCGTAGGAAAGACATAAATACACCTCATGCTCCGTAAGCATCTCTTCCACCTCTCGGAAGGTATCCTCGATGTTGACATGGATCAGCAGATCTCCCGAGGGGTGCATCCCCTTAAGATAACAGTATTCACAGTCATACAGGCACCCCGTCGCACAGGACGTATAGTAAAAATAACTTTCATCAAAGTCCTGACATACCGGCGCTCCGGGAAGAATTCTATCATCCTTTTTTTTGGCAAGTATGATATGTTTTTTTCTTTTATTATTCGCGTTACCGGACGCATTATAATAGACATCTTTATAGTGATCGATCAACTCGACATCCGCACCCGGAAATCGTGAAAGGATCGCCTCGGTACGAGGATGTTTTTCTATCTCTTTTTCGATAAAAATTCGATCAGTCGCAAGTGAAACCTCCCGATATTCGGCCACTTTATCGATGATTCCATCTCCGTCACACACTCTGTTTTTCAGTTCCAAAAGGCGTTTCTTTCCCGCTCGTCTGTCCGGACAGGGAAGGTCACCGTTTTCATACATGGAACGTAGAATTCCTTCGACATCCACACCGCAAAGTGACGCATATTTCAGACATTGTTTCAGTTCGAAACGCATCGTCTCAGAACAACACAGATCATCCGCGACATATCCCCATTCTTCCATCCGTATCCCTCTATTTACTTTGGTTATTCCGGGCAAAGTGTCCCGGCATACAACTGTCCCAGCGCCAGTCCGCCATCACCGGGAGGAACCGCTTCGTTCATATACACGGAAAATCCGAGTGCTCTTAACTTCGGTATCAGAAGCCGCAAGAACAACCCGTTACACATACACCCTCCTCCGAGCGCTACCGGCAGTTCCTTTTTATCCTCTCCGCTTTCCTCCCGGTATGACGCCCGGATCGAATCGAGTAGTTCTGCCGTCGCGATCGAAAGCGCCTGGTGAAATTCATAAGCAAGCCATGACGGGTCCTCTCCATACAGCATACGTTTGGCGAGCACCGCCAACAGGAACACGCCGTCCATCCGCCACACACCGAGCGTCTCCACCTCCCGGACAGGTGCCCAGATTTCCGGTATTCCGTCATCTTCGTTCTGCCCGCGAAGCCATCTTACGGCCGCCGTCTGCAGGCGCTCAGCGCACTCTCCCTCATAGGTGTTGTAAAACGCGAGCCGAAGCAGAGCCGACGCCGCGTCAAAAAGACGTCCCATCGAAGACACGAACACGATATTCACACCCGCATCCAACGCCGATGCCACAATATGATAATTATTAACTGTTCCGCCGTCCATCTGATCGACGATCTCCCCAATCTCTCCCTCTGTCAGAAGATCACGCATGAACGCCGCGTGAAGATAGGCATACAACGTCGTTCTGGCATCCGTCGCAGAGGCGTCTCCGCCGATCAACGGTACCGCCAACAGATTCCCTTTTCTCTCATACGCCCCATTATCGCAAAGCAGGATCTCGCCGCCCCAGATCGAACCGTCATCTCCGTATCCGGTTCCGTCATAGGCCACGCCGAGAACCGGGCCACGAAGGTCGTGCTCGGCCATCACGGACGCGATATGCGCGTAGTGATGCTGGTATTTTTCTACCCGACCCGCAGGCTCCTTCGATAGTTTTTTTACGGAAAAATACCCCGGATGCTTATCACCGATATACCGTGTCGGTTCGATACCGAGAAGTCCCGACAAGGTCTGTATCCCCTTCTCTCTGGCCTCATATGCCGCCTTTTCGGCAAGGTCTCCAAAGTGACCGGACAGGTAGGCCTTACCGCTCCTGCCAAGCGCGAAAACCGACTTCAGGTCACCTCCCGCAGCAAACGTATCCTCCGTCAGTTGAACCGGAAGTTCTACCGGTTCCGGAACGAGACCTCTGGCGCGCCGAAGCACCTGTACGATCTCTTCAGAAGACTCTTCATCAGAAATCTTTACCACCTGATAGATCGAGTCATCCAGTCCGTTTTCGATCTCACGGTCATGACAAAGCACCGCATCCGGAAACCCGCCTCTCCACATTGCAAGCATCTCTTCATCATCGGTACAGATGGGTTCTCCGCCACGGTTACCGCTCGTCATGACAAGCGGACCGCACGCCTCAGCCAAAAGGATCTGCAGCGGATTGCAAGGTAACATCGCACCGATACGTAGACTCTTACCACAGACAGAAGGAGCAAAATCCTTCCCCTCTTTTTTATCTACCAGAACGATCGGACGCGCTGACGATGTCAGGATCCTTTCCTCCGTATCCGACACCTCAGCCATCTCACGGATCGATCTCACATCAGGGAACATTACCGCCAGCGGTTTTTCCTCACGATTCTTATATTCTCGCAGTCTCGTGGCTGCTTCCTCCGCATTCGGATCAAAGCAAAAATGATACCCGCCGATATCCTTGACCGCAACTATCTTTCCATCCTTCAGCAGGTTCACCGCCTGTGTGAGCGTGTCCAATTTGTGCTGACTATCTACCGCAGAAACCACACCGTCGTCATGGGATCGTTCTGCATACAAGCTCAGCTTCGGCCCGCATTTTTCACAGGCGATCGTCTGCGCGTAACAGCGGATATCACCGACCGTTTCATACTCGACACGACATTCCTCACACATCGGAAACCGATCCATCGTGGTACGCTCTCTGTCATACGGTACCGCGCGCATGATTGAAAACCTCGGCCCGCAGGAAACACAACTGATGAACGGATACCGATAGCGACGATTCTTCGGATCTGTCAGCTCTTTTTCACAGGCTTCACAGGTCGCGATGTCAGCCGGAAGAAAACGCAGTTCATCTTTTCTCCCCTGACTCTCCACGATCCGGAATCCGTCCGGGAATTCCCCGGACTCGATATTCTCAGCCCGGACCTCATCCACTCTGGCTCCGGGAATGGTACACGACGAAAGGCGTCGGACGAACTCATCCAACGCCTCTGCATCACAGGATGCCGCACGTACCTTCACAATTCCGCCGGCATTCCAAACTGTGCCGGAGATGGATAACTCCCGCGCCGCCTCCGCGACGAAAGGACGAAAACCGACTCCTTGCACCAAACCAAAAATGGTTATCTCCAACATTATGCTTCCTCTGTTTTTTCCTCGGTTGCTTTAGCATCAGTTGCTTCAGCAGCCTTTGCCGTTTTTTCTGCCTCGGCAGCTTTTGCAGCCGCTGCAGCCTTAGCCGCCGCTGCTTTCTCAGCCAGCTCCGCGCGCTTCTTTGCCTCAGCCTCCAGCACCTCCGGAGACTTAGTATAAGTCACGCGACCTTTCTCCGGTCCCGGAGTCTGATACCCGGTGACCATGTGCAGACATTTTTTCGGACACTTCTCTACACAATAACCGCAGGCAATACAATCGAACCGGTCGATGGACCAGGTTCCCTTGATCTTATCCACGGTCAGCGTCCCACAGGGACAGCATCTCGTACACAATCCACACCCGATACACTCATCGATCGTGATGTCAATATGTCCGCGTGATCGCTCCGGATACTCATACGGAACGAACGGATAGCTTGTTGTAACCGGCTTCTTAAAAAGGTTCTTAAGCGTCGCCGGTGCAAATTTCATAACACCCATAGTTTACCTCACATTCTGCGTTCAGACTCGCATCTTATCGTTCCGTACAGCTGACGCAAGGATCGATCGTCAGGATCAGAAGCCCCACGTCCGCCAGTTCCGTATTTTTCAACATCTCACACAATCCCGGAAGATTGGCGAAGGTTGGGGTGCGGATACGCATTCTCTCTACGAACGGCTTACCACTTGCCTTAACATAGTAAACTGCCTCACCTCGCGGCTGCTCCAACCGTACGAAGGCTTCGCCGTCCGGATTGCCCTTCACCTGAACGGAAAGCTCATCTGACGCCGGGATCTTTGCGATCGCCTGACGCAAAATATCGATCGACTGGAACACTTCCATAATACGACATTTACAACGGGCATAACAGTCACCTTCGTGACTGACGATAGGCTCAAAATCAATGTGCGGATAGGCCGCGTAGCCGAGCTTTCTCATATCGGAGTGAATACCGCTGGCACGTCCGAACGGACCGCAGCATCCGCGCTCATGCGCCTGCTCCTTGGTCAGAACACCGACACGGACCAGACGGGACTGTACGGAATAGTCCTCTAAAAATGTCTTGCTCAGCACCTGCAACTCCTCTTCCACCTCAGCGATCGTGGAAAGGATGATCCTCAACTGCTCATCCGTGATATCCTTGATCACACCGCCGACGCAGTTTACCGAGAAGATCAGACGACCGCCACTGGTCATCTCCTGCATATCCAGTACCTTCTCTCGCACACGCCAGGCCTGATAGAACAGGTTCTCAAATCCGAAACCATCGGCGAGAAGTCCGAGCCACAGAAGATGCGAATGCATTCTTCCAAGCTCCGCCCAGATCGTACGCAGGAACTTCGCACGGTCCGGAATCTCCACATCAAAAATACGCTCGACGGCTTCGCAGTATCCCATACCATGCTGGAACGAACAGATTCCGCAGGTACGCTCCGCTACGTAAGTCATCTGGTTGAAATCCCTCTTGTCGACCAGGCTCTCCAGTCCTCGATGGATAAATCCGATCGAAGGGATCGCCTCGACGATCTTCTCATCCTCCACCACGAGATCAAGATGGATCGGCTCCGGCAGAACCGGATGCTGCGGGCCGAAGGGAATCACACTTTTCTTAGCCATTCTTCTTCTCCCCCTCTCCCTCTTTTCCCGGTCCGAGCGGATTAACTTTCTTGATCCGGTAGAGTTTATCATTGTAGTCTACGGCGATCATACGGATCTTGACGCCGAAGAGTTCTTTCATTTCATTTTCATAGAATACGGCCGCCGGAACGATATCCGTGATCGAAGGCACCTCAACATCAGTATCTATCACCAGACGGAGGGTCTTATACTCATAGGTCGTATCATCAGCAAAGGAATAGCTGAGCTCGAATTTTTCATTGATATAGGCCGCGCACGCCTGTGACAGACGCATCCCGTCCTTCTTCAGTTGCATCACTTTCGGAAGGAGTTCTCCCACCTCGATTGTGATCAGTTGTTCTTCCGGATGGATCACCTCAGCCATTATCCTTCACCTCACTCTCTGCCGCCACAGTACCTTCCGCCACATCGGATTCTGCAGGTTTGATACCGTGCTTTTTATTATACTTATGCTCATCCAGACGCTTCTGGAAAAGCTCAACAGCCTGAACCACGCCGTCGATGATTGCCTGCGGACGTGCCGCGCAACCCGGCACATAGATATCTACCGGAATCACCGAATCCGCGCCTCCGAGGATGTTGTAACAATCCTTAAAAATACCCCCGGTGCAGGCACACACGCCGACCGCTACGACAACCTTCGGTCTCGGCATCTGATCATACAACTGCTGTACGACCGGTGCGTTCTGCTCATTGATACCACCCGTGATCATCAGGATATCTGCCTGCATCGGATCACCGGTATTCATCACACCAAAACGCTCGGCATCGTACACCGGCGTCAATGCTGCCAATACCTCAATATCGCATCCGTTACAGCTGGATCCGTCATAGTGAAGCAGCCACGGAGATCGTTTGATATTTGCCATATTCTCATCCTCGTCTTTCTATCGTTTCATTACCATCAGTATGATCAGGTTCACGCCCGCGGAAAGTGCTGTCACACCCCAGCTGAGCTTCACCATCATATCCCACTTCACACGTGCGGAAGTATTGTCGATCAGGATCTCGACAAAGTACGTAACGAGTACCACGCCGATCGCAATGAAAATACTCCACCAGGTCGAATTGACAATATACAGTCCGACCACACCCATCAGGAAGACATTCTCATACCACTCCGTCACCTGGAAGATGGCCAGGTTTCTGGCACCCATCTCCGTCGTCAGACCTTTGACCAGCTCCTGATGCATATGATGCGACGTAGACAGATCAAACGGCGACTTTCGCATTTTTATCGTTAGGATAAATACAAAGGCTATGAAAAATCCCGGTAAAAATGTAATCGCACTCCACTCCGAGCTTGCTATCTCGCTGACATTGAATGTCCCTTCTGCCAGATAGAACCCCACACAAGTGAGAAGCACCGCCGGCTCATATGCCAGCATCTGGATCAGCTCGCGGTTACCTCCCATCGTCGAATACGGTGTCGATGTAACCATCGCCGCGAAGTACAAAAATGTCGCCCCGGTACTCATGACGAAAAAGCACATCAGGATATCCGTTCCCGCGAAGAACATAACGCCGGTCACAACGATCAATACAAAGTAGGACAACAGGAAAAACATCTGCGAACGACTGACGATGATCACCTGTTTGGAAAACAGTTTGATCACATCGTAGAACGGCTGCAGAAGCGGCGGTCCCACTCTTCGCTGCATACGCGCGCTTATTTTTCTGTCAAAACCTTCCAGCAATCCTCCGACAATCGGAGCCAGGAGGACATAGCAAACGACAAGAATAACTTTCGTAGTTGTTATACTCATGACAGCGCACCTCCTATGATCAGAACCATCATCACGATCAGAACCGCCGTCGTGAAGATCTGCGCCGGCTTCATCAGCTTACGCTTGCCGACAAGGTCTTTATAATAATGATTGGAAAGCCACAGGGTTTTCCTCTCGCCGAAGGAATCGACAAAGGAGCGGTTATCGCCGTAGTTGACACCGTTCATGTACGAATCCTTTCGGTTGTAGGTCATCTTTCGACTGTATACATATGCCGCCACAGGCACCGCAAAGACAAGCAGGATGATCACGACCAGCACGACCAGTACCTCGGTCGGCAGCACGTTCATCGAAGCCCCGAAGGTCTCACCTACCAGCGGATTCACGTAGACGCTGGAAAGCAAAGGGAACAGTGCGCACAAAAGCAACATCAGTATCGCGTGGATCGTCAACGAGAGCATCTCGGTCGGCCTCGTGACATCTTTGATCTTCTCCTCCGTCAGATGCGTGTGGCTGACAAGCTTACCCATCCACTTCGTCCAGTACAGTGATGTTGTCGCCGAACCGAAGGCGATAAACAGCACCAGGATGATATTTCGCTCATCCACAGACGCACGAAACGCCGCCCACTTGGAGATCAGCATTCCGAACGGTGCCAAAAACATTCCGGCAATTCCGATAAACATAAACGCCGCCAGCTTCGGCATGATATAGAGAAGTCCGTGCATATCCTCCACGTCACGGGAGTGAAGCGAGTTCTCCGTCGCGCCCACATCCTGGAACAAAAGCGACTTGGAGATCGCATGGAAGATCATCAAAAATACACCCGCCCACATGGTCTCCGGCGTTCCCACGCCGGCACAGGCCACCATCAGGCCGAGGTTGGATATCGTTGAAAAGGCAAGTATCTTCTTACCATCACTCTGCGCAATCGCCATCAGCGAAGTCGCAAGGAAGGTAAAGCCTCCGATCAGGGCGATCAGATCACCTGTCGTCGTACCGCTCAACGCCGGTGACAATCTGAGAAGCACATAGATGCCGGCCTTAACCATCGTCGCACTATGCAACAGCGCCGAGGACGGGGTCGGTGCCACCATCGCTCCGATCAACCAGGTTGAGAACGGCAACTGCGCCGCCTTAGTTAACGCCGCAAAAGCAATGAGCGCCACCGCGATCGTCACGACCGAGCCATGCGCATTTGCGCACATGGACACCAACGCGTGAAGCGAAACCGTCTTCATATTGACTGCAAAGTAAATAATCCCCACTGCCAGCGCGCATCCGCCGAGAAGGTTCATCCACAATGCGCGGAACGAATTGTGGATTGCTTCTTTTTCTCTTGTATATCCGATCAAAAGGAATGAGCAGACACTGGTCAGCTCCCAGAAGAAATCAATCCAAAGCAGACTCTCGGAAAGGACGAATCCAAACATCGCCGAGAGGAACAAAAACAGTAGCATAAAGAAATAATGACGTCTGTCCTGAACGTCTTTATGATGGTTGTGATAACCGTGCATATAACCCACGGCATAGATGACGATCAATCCGCCGATCACACCGACGATGACACACATCAGCAGCGAAAGATGATCGATATAGATATGGGTAATCTCACTTGTCTTCGGTCCGGCAAGCTCCAACCAGATCATAGCCGCCGTCGGAATGATCGACAGAAGCGATACCCAATATTTCCTATACTTAAAGCTTAAAAATGTTACGACACACATCAGGATAACTTCGGCGCCAAGGATCGTGTAATCCGCCACCTCGGTATCCACATACAGGGTCATGATCTTGGATCCGTTATCGATCCACATCCAGACAAGATACCCCACTCCTGCCATGATAAGTACAGCTCCGATATAAGCGATCACCGCGCGCACCTTGTCCACGCGTACAACAAACATGAGAAACGCGATCACAAGCGGTGCGATGATCAAAAACGGAACTACCGGTAAGTAATTCATAACTGCCTCCTATTATTACTTGTATTTGTATTCGTATTACCGATAGTAACGCAATCGGTATTGTTTCGGTGTGATCTTCATCTGTTCACGGAAGACCTTGATAAAGTGAGAATTGGAACCAAACCCGAGCCCCGTCGCAATCTGCGTCAGCGTGTAATTCGATTCCTTCAACATCACGGAAGCCACCGCCACGCGCTGGTCTCTCACATAGTCCTGAACGGTCGTCCCTGCTTCCTCGTGGAATCTCGTCGCCAGATAGTTGGGCGAAAGACTTACCGCCTTGCCGATATCCTTCAGCATCAGTTTGGTGTGGAGGTTCTCGCGGATGTACGTCATCGCCTGGGCGATCGACCGACTGATCTTCGCACGGCCTTTTTCCTCAGCCGCCTGACTCTCCTCGATGAACTCCTTGCTCTCCTGCACTTTTCTCGTAAAGTCAAGGAACATGATCGTATGCAGTTCGTCCACCGCCTCGATGGTCTTGCAATCATCCATTCGGCTGATATAGAGATTCTTCAGCGCTGTAGCCGCTTCTGTCTGCATCCCGCCCTGCATCGCGAAGAAGGCCGCCATCGTTGTCGATGACACAAAGAGGAACTTCTTATTCATCAGTTCGTCATTCGAGAGCTTATCGCCGTCCACACTGTCGATCAGAGCCTTACAGCTCATCACACCCTCGATGTTTCCGTCTCTCAAACTGTAGTACGGAATCATCGCGAAGCTGGGGATCCGCTTCTCCTTCTGCTCTTCCTTCTCCTCCGATTCATCGCGAAGGTATTCCAGATAGATCGGTTCATCCATTCGGCCTGTCCTCCTTATCGTATAATTCGTGATATATTATACATAATCTATCAATTCTCAAAGGTTTTTTACTCGCAGCAGTACTATTATATCACAATTCTCCGATAAATCAACCGCTAGATGTAGGTTTTGATACGCATAAAAAGAGGCATTTGGTAAATATATCCGGTGAGGGACCTTTTGCGAACGACACTGCGCAGCGCGCGTATAAGCGACGCGAAGCGTCGGTATTCGCACGCGTGCAGTGCTGCGTTCGGAACTGGCGCAAGCGCAGTCCCTCACGGATATATAACCAAATGCCTCGGCTATAATTCCAAAACCTTATTCCACCGATATAAAATAATAGTAAATCGGCTGGCCTCCGAATTGTATTTCAAAATCAACGTCGAGCCTCTCAAGGCCGATCTTCGAAGCGATCTTCGCCGCCTGCTCTTCGTCCGCTCCCTCTCCGTAGTAGAGGGTAACGAGTTCGGATTCATCGGTAAGCATCGAACGGATCAGATCCACGGTCGTATCCACGATATCCGTGCCGACCGCCTCGATCTTCTTGCCGCAGATACCCATGATATCACCGTTTTTGATTTCCTTGCCGTCAACCGTCGTATCGCGAACCGCGTATGTCACCTCGCCCTCGCGAATCTCAGTGATCGACTCATTCATCGACGCTTCGTTATCTTCGGCTTCCACCCCGTCGATGAAACCGAGCATCGCCGCGATACCCTGCGGGATATTTTTCGACTGGATCACGTGAACATCCTGATTCTTCGCCATGCTCTTCGCCTGGTTGGCAGCCAAAAGGATATTGCCGTTATTCGGAAGGATGAAGATGTGGTCCGCATCCAACCGGTCGATCGCCGTCAGGATATCCTCCGTACTGGGGTTCATCGTCTGACCGCCCTCGATGATGATATCCACACCGAGATCACGGAAAATATCACTGATTCCCTCACCGGCCGATACACTGATGAAAGCGTTCTCCTTGTGCGGGAACTTCTCCGGTTCCTTCGGTGCCTTCGCCGCGTCCGCAGCCGCCTGCTCGGCAGCAACCTTCTCTGCGTTCTGGATGACACGCTCATGGTGCTCCTGACGCATGTTATCAATCTTCATACGTGTCAGCTGACCGTATGTCAATGCACGCTGGATAGCAAGTCCGGGATCGTTGGTGTGGACGTGAACCTTGACCACCTCATCATCCGCCACGCAGACGATGGAATCTCCGATCGAACTCAAAAATCCTTTGAAATCATGCTCCATATCATCCGTAAACTCATTCTCAAGCATGATGATAAATTCTGTACAATAGCCGAACTTGATATCGGCATCGGCAACTACATTCGCATCGGCGCGAAGCGATCCGGTCATCTCTCCGGCTCCCGCCTGATGATTCACGGTACCGGCTGTCTCGTCGATATCGGTATCCACCTCACGACCGAGCAGGACATCATAGCATCCCTGCAGGAAGTACAGCAGGCCCTGGCCGCCGGAATCCACTACCCCGGCTTCCTTCAGCACCGGAAGCATATCCGGTGTCTGCTCAAGCACATCTTCCATATGGATCAAAACGGCATTGACCATCTCCACGAGATTGTCCGTTGTCTCTACCATCTCAAAAGCCTTCTCGGCGCCCCCTCTGGCCACCGTGAGGATCGTTCCCTCCTTCGGCTTCATAACTGCCTTGTAGGCCTGTCCGACCGCACGCTCAAATGCCGCCTGCAGGATCGGCACATCCACTTCCTTCACATCCTGGATCCCCTTGGTAAAACCACGCAAAAGCTGGGACAGGATAACACCGGAGTTTCCACGCGCGCCCTTAAGCGAGCCACCGGAGATTGCCTTGCAAAGCGTCTTCATGTCCGGCTCTTCCGGTAACGCGGCCACTTCACGCGCCGCGGACATGATCGTCATGGTCATATTGGTTCCGGTATCACCATCCGGCACCGGGAACACGTTTAACTCATTGACTATTTCTTTATTGGCATCCAACGCCTTCGCACCGGCCAGAAAACACCGGCGAATCACGGAAGCGTCTATCGTCTGGATCAGCATTCTATTCCTCCTTGATCAGGTTTCCTTCGGATTGTCAAAAATCGGCGGTCATACTCAGTCAACCACACGCACACCTTCAACGCATACGATGATCTTGCCTACATCCATTCCGGTAAACTCCTCGAGGTTGTAGCGCACCGTATCCACCAGATTCTCAGCAACAGCGAGAATGCTGACACCGAAAGCCACGATGATGTGGAGCTCGACACGAAGCTTCCCGTCTACCATCGTGATATTCACGCCATGACGGAGGTTGTCGCGCTTCAAAAGCTTTACGATACCGTCTTTCATGTTGACCGAAGCCATGCCGACCACGCCGAAGCACCCAACAGCTGCCGAACCGGCGTACTTGCCCAACACATCTTCATCGATCACGATCGTACCCAATTCCGTATCCATCTGTCCCTTCATATCGGATTCCTCCATTTCATAACCTCTTTCGAGGTGGATTATCAAAAATGCCCCGAACGGCACATTCGTTCACTACAATAGACTATCACATTTCAACAAAAAAGGCAAGCACAAATCGAGCAGAGGCCTGCCCTCTGCTCACGCGCCGCTCACGTGCACCAAAGGGACAAGTTTCCTTACACGGGCGGGATCGAGTAGGGGGATTCATCCCCCTACTCGTCCATGCGCTGTCATCTCGAAAGCAAAGCTTTCTCGATGACCGTTTGCTCAGCCATGCATGGAAAGCAAGCTTTCCTGCATGGCGTTCGCTATTCGCACAAAAAAGCGGTAATCCTTTTCGATTACCGCTTACTTATCTATCAGTGGGAAAGGACGATGTATGTCCTTTCGGCCGATTATGCTCGGCTTACTTTGCCTGAACGGAGGCACGATGTACATACATACATTTTCTTGGAACCACCATTCGTCTTCACGCGAACAGACTTCAGATTCGACTTCCAAATCTTATTACTCCGTCTGTGTGAGTGGCTGACTGCGTTACCGAAATGAACGCCTTTTCCACAGATCGCACATTTAGCCATGACTGCACCTCCTTACATAAATCACATAAACGACGTTATTTTACCAAAGATTGATCGGAAATGCAAGCATTTTTTTCAAAAAATGTAATTTTTTCAGAAAAACGACCTCACACGTCGTGAACAACGACATCTCCGTCGGTGAATTCTTCTACCACGGTTTCGTCCGACTTCGCGTCCTTATCCTTGTCCTTTTTCTTCTTTTTCTTCTTATCTTTCTTGTCTTCGTCATCGTCGCCGCCGGCAAACTTGTCGACAAAATCCGGAACCATATCCAGGATCTTCGTCATGCCGCTCTGATTCTTGACATTGACAAGCTTCGATGTACCATCCTTGATGACGAGCACGGCACTCGGCTGGATCTTTCCACCCATACCGCCACCACCGTTGTTCTTCTTGTCACCGTCGTTGGCAAAGGCTCCGGCAGCCACACCAAAGCTGACATCGACGAGCGGAAGGACGATCGTACCATCATCAAACTTTACGGCATCACCGACAACCGTCTTCGATGAAATAAAAGTATCCATCCCTTTGAAAAGAGACTCCATCGTTTCTCCAAATTTGTTTTCTGACATTGGTTATTCCTCCTATGAATCCAAGCTCAGGGCCTCCCCCTGCTTTTTGAAATCCTTCTTCATCCGACGGTATCTCCGCCACAGATGATGTACATCCTTATTAAACCATATCCGAAGTCCCATCCGTACAAAGTAAACCACTCGGACACGCCCTCGCACGGTACAGTCACCGACCAGACACTTCTCCTCGAAGTTCGGTCGTATCGAGACATCTTTCTTATAGGCAAGCCTGCACAGGCTCACGCCACAGAGGATCATCCCCGTACTGCCGGGATCTCCGGTACCGAATTCCAACGATCCGCTGATCTTCTTCGGTCCGACATACCGGATCGCTGCCACCAGCTCTTTCATCAGTTTTTTAACTGTTCGCCTTGACGCGCGATCTTTCACAAAATCTATTATACTAGATATCTTGTAAAAAATAAAGCGAATTTTCTTAAAAGTGTTGCGAATCTTCTTTTTTATTCCATCGACCTTGTCGCGAACCGCCTTTGCAAACCTCGCGGGCGGTGACAGATGCTCTTTCTCTTCCGTCCGAGTCTCATCGCTTTCTACTTCTGTCTTCCGCTTTTCTTTTTCCTTCTTCTCTTTCCTGTTCTCTTCCTCTGAAAAATCTTCCAATTCTTCTATCGCTGTCTCCCTGACACCACCGATCTCATCAGCGGACGATTCGGATAGTTTTACTTCCTCATCAGCAATCCGCGCCAAATCCTCCGTAATCCGCGACGGCTCCTCAGCTGTCACCGGCTCTTCGGGTGGGGACGTCTCGTCCATAAAATCTTCCTCCCAGATGTCATCCGCCGAAAAATCCTCTTTTTCTTCTGACTCGCCCCCCATCCTTCGGATCGGTATGCCAAAGAGTCGTATCACAATCTCATCTGTCTCCGGTTCCTTCCTCACACTGATCGCATGCGCCAGCCAGTAGACGCCGAAACCGTAGACCACTTTTTTCTCTCCGGTCTCATCTGTCGCCACGACCGCCCGATATCGGAACGGAACGAACAAAACCACGAGAAGGATAAGCAAAGCCAGCGCCAAGATTCCCAACACCAGGCATCCCAGCACGATTCCGATCCACTTTAATATGGAAAGAGCAATCATCATATGCAGGCTCGCTTTCTGTTTTGACTCACTGTTCCACCGTTTCTTCTTCCTGAGACTCTTCTGCCGCAGCCTCATCTTCCTCGGCTTCCGTTGGCTGAACCGCTCCAACTTCCTCAGCCGTATAGGTTACATAATCCTCATCATTTTCAAATTTTTTTCGCGGATCATAGTCCGGGTCCTTCTCATATCCTTCCGACAACAACGCTTCCAAATGATTGATTGCGACGTACTCGGAGGAAAAAATGCCGACCACATACATATCCGTCCGCTCATAGTGGCGGAAAATCCACTGCCGTATTCCCATAATATCAAAAAGATTGTCCGGATTGGACGCCCTCATCATCACCACATAATCCCTCCACGGGATCTTCTTGCCGACGTAGCGTTCCCACCAGCTCTTTTTGTCACGGAAAATCTTACTCTTCGGCAAGGCGCGATAATATCGCTCCACACGAAAAATATGCCGCTCGGTCTTTCTCTTCAAACTGTCATCGACCATCAGGTCACGATACCAGTACAGCATCCTTACCTCCTGTCATCCTTTGCCGGACGGGCCCGACGTGATCTAATCCTCCATCATCTCGATCAGAATCGCCATAACAGCGCATTTTTCAGCCTTATCCCGACAACCGAACAGATTGGTACGTACATACTCCTCGATCGTGTTCTGGCTGGTCAAAAATGGCGGCAGCTTCTCGAGCACCTTGGCTATGATTGCCTTTTTCACCGGCTTCTGGGAGGACTTCATCGCCTCCGCCAATTCCTCAAAGAACACATCTTCTTTCTCTCGGATCGTCTCCTTCGTCACCTTCTTTGACTCGACAAAAAGCGGATCGATATCCGCGAACATACTATTGGAAAGGAGTCTCGCAAGTGTAGCGATATCTAAGTACTCCTCTTCTTCCTCGCCGTTCATATCCGGTGCCTCAACCTGTGCCATCTGGCGCTGGAGGCGCTCCGATACGGCCTCGATACGCCCCTCCAAGGGCACCAGGCTCTCCTCGTCCGGCTTATCAAGGCAACTGAGCACTGCGCCCTTCTCGGCCTCGCCGAACAATTCATCCTCTCCCGGCAGCCACTTACGCACCAGGCAGAGCGACAACAGATCATTGGTACAGCGCTGCAACTCACAGTAATAATCCATGATGAACTGAAGTTTTCCGGACAGTGAGAATACCTCATCGCGAAGCAGATTGTACCGCTCCTCCGGCATCGTCATAAGTTCCGTCTCTTCAAAATCCTTCAGCGTCTGCTTCAACAGCGGATAAATCTCTATCGTATCCTCGTCTGTCTTCGCGACCAGTCCCGCCATACGGAGCATATAGATCAACTCATTCAGCGCGGTCTCATCTGAGTCCAGATACAGAGAGAACGTCCCGTCGATCCGCTCAAAGAGCTTATTTTTCGTGATCTGGATCGGGATCTCACCGATCACCGACTGAAGCTTGGTTCCGAATACCCGCTGGTCACGGTCCCTAGTGAGATACATGATCAGTCGGTTCAAAAACGCGTCCTCCGGATTGGACTTTAAGAAGTCATCCAGCCTTTTCTCCGGCGAATACTTGAGTTCACACCGATTCAGCACATATTCATATGCGACCAAACGATCGGTAAGCGCCGTGAAAAACTCCATGCGCGCCTTGTTGTCACGTCTGAGTTCGCGAAGCGCCGGCTCGATCTCTTCTGCCAGCATCCCCAGCTGCACCCTGACATCCTCTTCTTCCCCGGTGATCCGGAGAACCTCGCGAAGGTATTTTTCAAAACGCTCATACGAGGTCTTCTCTCCCTCACCGAGAAGCACCTTTCGATCCGGCTCGTCCTCGTCCGTATCCTCCTGCATGCCGCGCAGATTGAAAAGCGAAAACGCCAGGTCGATCGAAGCATATTCTCTACAAACCAAAAACTCGTTGCGATTCATCCCATTCTCCTATTCCCGGACTAGTGTTGCTGTTTTCAAATATCTGGACATTTTACGCAGGATGTTTTCTCCATCCTGCAAGGCGCCTGAACGCGTCGATGCGGTGGCATCGGCAAGTGAAGGCAACGAAGCAGGTGGAAAAACAGACAAGTAATAATGCCCA
>JAEEGM010000001.1 GCA_016280325.1 Eubacterium sp.
CGGCGTCGGCTACCATTGCGAGTACGCTTACGACGGATTGACGGGAGAGGAAATGATCGACAAACGAAAGTGGGATATCATTCTTCTCGATCTGATGCTCCCTGAGATCAGCGGGTATGAACTGCTTGAGTACATCACGACGATCGGGATCCCGGTCATCATCATCTCGGCCATGGGCCAGGTGAGCGACAAGATTCGGGGGCTGCGCATGGGGGCTGACGACTACCTCGGCAAGCCTTTCCAGGTCGGCGAACTGATCGCGCGTGTGGAGGCCGTGATACGGCGGACGTCAAGTAAGGACACGGTCTTTACCTACCGGGATGTGACCGTTAACCTTGCATCGCGGACGGTGACAAAGGACGGAGAGGATGTGCCGCTTGCGAAAAAGGAATTCGAACTTCTGGCACTTCTTATAGAAAATAAAAATATTGCGATGAGTCGCGAACAGTTGTATGAACATGTATGGGAAGAGGAATACTACGGGGAGACGAGGACGCTTGACAACCATATCAAGCGCCTCAGACAGAAACTGGATTTTGAGGATGTGATCAAGACCGTTTTCCGGATTGGTTACCGTCTTGAGGTTTTGGAGGATACAGAGGATGAAGATATTCGCTGAGTTATATGTGGGAATCCTGGCTATCCTGGTATTCGTTCTGATCGTGTCCGGTGTTTTGATGGTGAACGCGACCTTCGAGATGAATATCGACCACGAGGTGACGAGCGGAATGGAGCGTCATGACATTTTTCAAAATACCTTTCAGACCAATCTCATCATAACGACCAGGGACAAGCAGGCAGACGAGGCATCCGTCAATAAGGCGGTCAAGCTCTCCAAGGGAGCCAACTCGTTTCCGGTGACGATTCTGATGAACGATCTCAAGGCATACTCCGATGAAGAGCCGGCGATGGTTGCCGGGGAGCCGAAGGAAGGCTACATAACCTATGAAAAATATGAAAAAGGCGATAAAGTATGGATTGAGTTTCGGAGTGCGTTTAAGAAAAGAAATATTACCTACACCTGCATTTCGAGTCTCGATATCACCGACGTGATCACGGAGAACAATGCGCTTCGGAGCAAGTTTCGCCTGATCTATCTGGTGGTGCTGATCCTGGGGACGCTTTTCGCACTCTGGTTCGCCATCCATATTTCAAGACCGATCCGAAAACTCAGCGTCGCGAGTATCGCCATCGCGAACGGAGACTATTCCGAGCGGATCGAGAAGGTTACCAAGGATGAATTGGGAACCCTGACGGAGTCCTACAATAAGATGGCCGATACGATTCAGGAAAAAATAGACGAACTCGAGTTGTCCGTCAGGCAAAAGGAAGACTTTATCGCGGCCTTCGCGCATGAGACGAAGACGCCGATGACCAGCATCATCGGATACGCCGATCTCCTCTATCAGGGCAAGCTGAAAGGAAAGGATCAGCGTGAGGCGGCTGAGATCATCATGAATGAGGGGCAGCGGTTGCAGGCATTGGCGCTGAAACTGCAGGATATGATCGCTCTCGACAGAACGGAGCTTGAGACGGAATCGATCAACGCTTCGGATATGATCGAGGATATCGCGACGACCGTCGGGCAGAACCTGGCGGATAAGGAGGCCGAGTTGTCTTACGAAGTGGAGGAGGAGTATCTGCGTGTCGACTATGATCTGTTCAAGACGGTGATGCTCAATCTTATTGACAACGCGGTCAAGGCCGGAGCGACCGGGATCTGCATCACGGGAAAGAGGGAATCGGATTCGGAGTATATCTTTATCGTAGCGGACAATGGTTCCGGAATACCGGAGGACAAGCTCTCCCGGGTTAAGGAAGCGTTCTATATGGTAGATAAGTCCAGAAGCAGACAGGTCCACGGAGCCGGTCTGGGGCTGGCGCTCTGCGACCGGATCATCGCGATCCACGACGGCCATATGGACATCTCCAGTACGGAGGGAGAGGGAACACAGATAAAAATAATTCTTCCTGTTACATAAAAATAACAGTAAGGTTACAAGTAGGATACATCTTCCTGGTATGATGTGTTTGTATACAAGATAAACGTTGCGCAGCTATTCAACACAAACAATACCAAAAAGGAGGAAAAAGAAATGATGAACAAGAAAGCAAAAATCGGAACAGTCGTTGCAGCACTTTCCCTGGTTGCATTGTTTGGTGCACTTCCCGCATTCAAGTCACTCGGCTCCGACAATGTGGACGTGTCAGGTCAGGCAAAGGCAGCGACCAGCGTTCAGGAGAAAGAAGTAATTAAACTGGTTGATCAGGCAAAGGATGAGGAGAAAAATGTGGTCGACCCGACGGACACGTTCCCGTATGATGACGTTGTATTGAACAGCGAGAACATGTACTACATCGATGCACCGGGGACAGTGGAGAATGAGGACTATGTTGAGCCGGATTTCTTCAAGGATCCGGCGATCCGCAGAAAGGCGAAAGAGTACAAGAACAAAGGCATGTACCTGACGGACGCGGAGAAAGACGCTAAGCAGTGTGGCTCGGGAATCGGAGTCGGTGCCTTTGTCTTCATCAAGGGCTTTGCGGCTGTGGATGACATCGAAGGAAACAACACCTGCTTTGACGCTGTCGTTAAGGCGACTCCTGACGAGTTCAAGAGTTTTATAAAACACTTCAATTATGATCTGAAGGTTTCCAAGAAGGGTTCCGTCACCACCGCTACTTTCAAGGATGACATGAACCTTTTCAAGATCACATACGACAAAGATACGGAAGTTTTGGAGTATGTGAATGAATTCCTTATGAAGGGAATCGGTTGATACATCGCTTGCATCCCTACTTTTTGAAAAATTGTCACGGACTACCCCTCCGTGGCAATTTTTTTGTATCATATTTATATATTGACTTGATGGCGTGAACGTGCTAAAATTCTAGGGTATTGACTATTTTTATACCATGGGGGAAGTATGTTGGATTTATCCGAATCACGAAAAAAAATAGATGCGATCGATGAGCAGATCGTCCGCCTTTTTGAGGAGCGGATGGAGATCACGAACGATGTGGCGGAATACAAGGTGAAGACCGGGAAAGCCGTGCTTGACAGGGAACGCGAGGGTGAGAAGCATCGTGTCCTGGAAGGGATGACACATACCGATTTCAATGCCAAGGCGATCTATGAGTTGTACGAGCAGATCATGTCCGTCAGTAGAAAGTACCAGTATGGTCTGATCAACCGGATGATGCCGGATCAGGATGATGTCATCGGGTTTACCAAGGTAGATGAGATCCGTTATTCCGAGGATGCGACGGTGTATTACTTCGGGACCAAAGGAACCTATACACAGGCGGCGATGGAGGAGATCTTCGGGACGCAGATAAAGGAAGTTCATGTGCCGACTTTCACGGGTGTGATGGAAGCCGTGCGTGATGGACTGGCTGACTACGGCGTGCTTCCCATCGAAAACTCTTCGACGGGTGGCGTGACGGCGAACTATGACAGCATCCTGGAGTATCCGAATGCGATCATCGGGCAGCATGTGATGCGAATTCGCCAGTGTCTGGTCGGACTCCCGGGGACGCATTTGAATGAGATCCGGACGGTGTATTCGCATCCGCAGGGGCTGATGCAGTGCCGTGAATTTCTGGAAAAACACCCCGACATGAGCGGTGTGGAATACGAGAGTACAGCAGCAGGGGCAAGGAAGGTTCGCGATGACGGCGATCCTTCACAGGCGGCGATCGCGAGTGAACGCGCGGCGAAGGAGTATGGCCTGGAGGTGCTTGCGCCGGATATCCAGACCGATAAGGACAACTCGACGCGCTTCATCATCCTGGGACCGGACTGTTTTTATACCGCGAAGTCGAACAAGATCAGTCTGTGTATCGAGTTGCCGCATGTCAGCGGAAGTCTGTACCGGATTCTGTCACACTTTTTATTTAACGACCTGAACCTGACATTGATCGAATCGCGCCCGATCCCGGGCAGTCAGTGGGAGTATCGATTCTTCATCGATGTGGAAGGAAATCTTGATGATCCCGCCGTGAAGAATGCTCTTCGCGGGATCAAGGAGGAGGCGGCATTGCTGCGGATCCTCGGAAACTACCAAACCGCATCTGATTAATCGCATTTGATAATAACAAATGCGTTAATCAGACGGCTATGCGCTTTGTAAAACGAACGAGGGGGAAAGTTAACACCATGAACATTTTTCCGTCACTTGACGAGGTCCGCGCGCTCGCGGACGAAAAAAAATACGATATTGTTCCGATCTGTGGGGAACTCTTGTCGGATTTTATCACGCCGATCGAGACCATGCGGATCCTGCAGAACATCTCAACACATTGTTTTATGCTGGAGTCGGCGATGGCCCAGGAACAGTGGGGGCGTTATTCCTTTTTGGGGTATGACCCGAAGCTTGACATCACCTGCTTTGAGGGCCACCTGGAGGCCGGTGAATTGATCGAGCAGGACGTGGAGAATCCGTCGGATTTTCTGCGGGATATCCTGAACAAATATCGGAGTCCGAGACTGCCGGGACTGCCGCCTTTTACCGGCGGGCTTGTGGGATATTTTTCATTCGACTACTTAAACTACGCAGAGCCGACGACCAAGGTTAAGGTTCAGGACGAGGAAGAGTTTCGCGATGTCGATCTGATGCTTTTTGACAAGGTGATTGCCTTTGACAACGTGAGACAGAAGATCATCCTGATCGTGAATATGAAACTCGAGGATATCGAGACCGGCTACAATCGCGCGACCGTGGAACTGGGACAGATGGAGCAGCTTCTGAAAAACGGAGAGAAGAAAAAGGATTGCTCCGGTCGTATCACGGGCAAGGTAAAGCCACTCTTTTCTGAGGAAGAATACTGTGAGATGGTCGAGAAGGGGAAGACCTACATCCGGGAGGGTGATATCTTCCAGATCGTTCTTTCGAACCGTCTCAGCGCTCCCTTCGAGGGAAGCCTTTTGAATACTTACCGGATGCTTCGCACGATCAATCCGTCACCGTATATGTTTTATTTTTCCGGAACAGATGTCGAGGTGGCCGGCGCTTCACCGGAGACTTTGGTGAAGCTGGAGGACGGGATCCTGCATACGTTTCCTTTGGCGGGAACGCGTCCGCGCGGTCTGACACCGGAGGAGGATAAGCAGCTTGAGAAGGAACTTCTCGCGGATGAGAAGGAACTTGCGGAGCACAATATGCTTGTGGATCTCGGACGCAATGACATCGGACGCATCGCCAAGTTCGGAACCGTCGAGGTGGAGAGCCTTCGCGAGGTGCTGCGGTTTTCACATGTCATGCACATCGGTTCGACCGTTCGCGGTGAGATTGCCGATGACAAGGATGCGTTGTCCGCGATCGAAGCAATCCTGCCGGCCGGGACGCTTTCGGGCGCACCGAAGATCCGTGCCTGCCAGCTGATCGGTGAGCTTGAGAACAACAAGCGAGGGATCTACGGTGGTGCCATCGGCTATATCGACTTTACCGGCAACATGGACACCTGCATCGCGATCCGGATCGCTTACAAGAAAAACGGCAAGGTCTTTGTCCGAAGCGGTGCGGGTATCGTGGCGGACAGCGTGCCGGAGACAGAGTTTCAGGAGAGCTTGAACAAGGCACAGGCGGTAGTCACGGCGCTTGAAAAATCCATGGAATTGGATTAAAAATGAAGGGGAATAAGAACCATGATTTTATTGATCGATAACTATGACAGTTTTTCCTATAACCTGTATCAGTTGATCGGGACGATCGATCCGGAGATACAGGTTGTGAGAAATGACGCGATGACTGTGAATGAGATACGAGGCCTTCATCCGACGCAGATTATCCTCTCGCCGGGACCGGGACGTCCGGAGGACGCAGGAATCTGTATCGATGTGGTGAAGGAACTGAAAGGGGAATTTCCGATCCTCGGCGTGTGCCTGGGACACCAGTCGATCGGCAAGGCGTACGGTGCGACCGTGGGCTACGCGGAACGTCTGATGCACGGCAAGCAGTCACTGACAGATCTTGATACAACCAGTCCAATTTTTGAGGGATGCCCGAAGCAGGCACTGGTCGGACGCTATCACTCACTGGCGGTGGAAGAGGATACGCTTCCGGATACGCTGAAGGTCATCGCTAAGACCGTTGACGGCGAAGTGATGGCGGTGAGTGACGAGGAAAATGCGATCTATGGAATGCAGTTTCATCCGGAGTCGATCCTGACACCGGACGGAAAAAAGATGCTTGAGAACGATCCGGAGGAAGGACGGCGTTGGAGGATGAGTCTTCACGACGC
>JAEEGM010000034.1 GCA_016280325.1 Eubacterium sp.
CCGAGCACCGCGTTGATCGGCGTACGGATCTCATGGGACATGTTAGCAAGGAAGGCACTCTTGGCCTGCGTCGCCTCCTCGGCAATCGCCTTCTCGAGCTCAAGTTCGTGCACCATGGTTTTTTCGTAGAATATGCAATTTTCCTTGTGGTTAAAGCCGTTGTGAATGGCGATCGCCATCTGGCGGCAGCTCTCATATCCACAGCAGGTACAGTTGATCTGACGATCTTCTTCGCTTTTCTTGTTCAGCGACAGGTAGATAGCTTCGAATTCATCTTCCGTCGGAATCTCATACTGACACTCCGAGGAGCGATCGGTATACCCCCTCAGATAGTCATCGAGATTCAGAGACTCAAACTGCCTGTTGAACTCCTTCAAGCGCTCCTCCGGCGTATCCGGTCTTGACCATGCGTCACCGCTGTCAGCCTTCTTAGACTCCTCGCGGATGTCTAAAAGGGCGTAGAGGGCGTCATCTGTCCTTGACTTATCCGAATTGACCGCCGTTCCACAGATACATCCCCTCGCGCAGTTCAGCGCGTCTATAAATAAAAATGGTGTCTTGTCATTTTTGATGCGATCGGTGTTCATATGGAGCCACTCATAGAGGTGGCGTTCTCCCTCAACCTGGCGGATGTACACCTGATCGCCCAAAAACCAGCGGACGTTTTCGGCCAGTCCGCCCGGTGTCGGATAGTAGGAGCCCAATCCGTATTCGATCTCGCTGTGGATGGATTCTCCATGGATCCCGTGCTCTCTGACGTAACGCATCAGGTGTTCAAATGTCACATTGTACTGAACCAGACCTTCGTTGTGAGGATCCTCCATCTCGATCTTTTTGGCGATACAGGGGCTGATGAAAGCGAAACGGTCCGTGATGCCGAGCTCTTTTCTGGCGTAGATCGCCGAGCACATCAGGGGGCTCTGCACCGGAAAGATCTTGGGCAGAAGTTCCGGAATATATCTCTCAATATAAGAAACAAGCGCCGGACAGGGTTGCGAAATCCCGCCGACGAAGCTATTTTTCTCAATATAATTCAGATATCCCCATGTCGTGATATCTGCCCCGAAGGATACGCTGATGACGCGGTTTACCCCCAGAGCCTTCAGGCCTCCGAGGACGCTTTCGTATTCATCCGGATAATTCGCCTTAAAGGCAGGCGCAAGCAAAAGAGAGATCGGTTCTCCGTTCTCAAGATCGTGAAAGAAACGTTCCGTGTCATCCTCAAATTCTCTGGCACCGTGAACACATACGTCAATACAGCTGCCGCAGGCAACGCACTTGCTTCCGTCAACCTCTATCCTCGCGTGTCCGTCTTCCATCGTGGAGATACACGCCCCGATGGCGCTGCAGACATTGATACATTTATTACATCCTATACAATGATCGTTTGTATAGACAATACTTTTACTCTTCATGCAAATACTCCGTATCCCTCAAGCCGTAAGAAAGCATCAATGATGGGCAAGCACCGACTTGATCTTGGCAAGCAGGTTCTCCCTGGTTGTCGTCTTCAGAATGTAGCCTGCCGGCCCGAGGCTCATCACACGCTCCACGCTTTCCTTGGTGCCGATCCCCGTCAGGAACACGACCGGAATATCCTTGATTCCGTCCTCACTTCGGATCATCTCAAGCACCTTCGGTCCGTCCACGATCGGCATCTCATAGTCAAGCAGAATAAGGTCGACTTTATTTTTAACCAAAAATGTGATCGCCTGTGTACCGTTCAATACGATATTGGTCTGATAGGCATCCCCGATCCATCCGCGGACCACTTTGGCATAAGCCGGGTCATCATCGACGATCAGCACTCTCTTGCGACCGCCCTCGCCCTCGTCTTCGATCAGTTGGTCGATCATGCTGCCGAGTTTACTCATATCAATCGGAAGCAGAAATTTATCAAAATCCTTCAGAGTCGGAACCTTCTTGGTGATCTCATTCATGTAATCCTTCTCACCGATAAGGATCATCTGCTGCCCCGTCACATCCACTTCCTCAAGAATCTGTTGCAGGATCGTCATGCTGTCGATATCCCCCGTGATCGTATCCGACAGATACAGCACAAAAAGCTCCACCTTGCCGGCATAGCGGCCAATCTCCCGAATATTAGCCCCCAATTCCGTAACCTGATAACGCAGCTCCTGGAGTTTATTCTTAATCCCTCGCACCACTACACTTTGCTGGATCTCAATAACGACAATCCGGGTTTCTTCTCTACCTTTCAAACCATATTCTCCTTTCCGTTGCCTATCCCATAATCGAGAAAACGTGGTGTTACTCCGTTATATTTTATCATGTTTTCCCGCCTGATTCAAGAAAAATGTTGCAAATGCGCGATAGCGGACTGAGGTGCATGTGCCAGACTCGAATCGCTTCGCGATTCTCGTTGGACATGCACACCCCCGTACGCAGACTGAGGTGCATGTGCCAGACTCGAATCGCTTCGCGATTCTCGTTGGACATGCACCTTCACAAGCATAAAAAAACAGCGATTTGCATGCAAGCATGCAATCGCTGTTTTTATTATGCTTCCTCAGTCTGCTTACTCCATGATCTTAGCTACACGGCCTGATCCTACTGTACGACCACCCTCGCGGATAGCGAATGTAAGACCCTGATCCATAGCGATCGGGTGGATGAGCTCGATAGTCATCTCTACGTTATCACCAGGCATGCACATCTCTGCTGCGTTACCATCGTTGTCCTTAAGGTCACTTACGACACCTGTTACGTCAGTTGTACGGAAGTAGAACTGCGGACGATAGTTTGCGAAGAACGGAGTATGACGACCACCCTCTTCCTGGGTAAGTACGTATACCTGTGCGGTAAACTTGGTGTGGCAAGTAAGTGTTCCCGGCTTAGCCAGAACCTGTCCACGCTCGATCTCGTTCTTCTGGATACCACGAAGAAGTACACCTGCGTTATCTCCGGCCTGAGCCTCATCCAGCTCTTTGTGGAACATCTCGATACCGGTTACAACAGTCTTCTTTGTCTCTTCCTTGATACCAACGATCTCAACCTCATCGTTCAGATGAAGTGTACCAGCCTCTACACGTCCTGTAGCAACGGTACCACGACCGGTGATAGAGAATACGTCCTCGACAGGCATAACGAACGGCTTGTCAGTATCACGCTGCGGATCCGGAATGTACTCGTCGATAGTGCTCATGAGCTCCATGATCTTATCGCCCCACTCTCCGTTCGGATCCTCGAGAGCCTTAAGAGCTGAACCCTTGATGATCGGGCATCCCTCGAAACCATACTCCTCGAGCTGCTCAGTAACCTCCATCTCGACAAGCTCGATAAGCTCGTCATCGATGTCAGGGCTGTCACACTTGTTAAGGAATACAACGATCTTCGGCACACCTACCTGACGGGAAAGAAGGATGTGCTCCTTGGTCTGAGCCATAACACCGTCAGTAGCTGCTACTACGAGTACGGCACCGTCCATCTGTGCGGCACCTGTGATCATGTTCTTTACGTAATCGGCATGTCCTGGGCAGTCTACGTGAGCATAGTGACGCTTCTCTGTCTCATACTCTACGTGAGCGGTTGAAATAGTGATTCCACGCTCTCTCTCCTCCGGAGCCTTATCGATATTCTCGAAATCTGTTGCCTCGTTACCAGCTACGCGCTCAGAAAGAACCTTTGTGATCGCTGCGGTAAGAGTGGTCTTACCATGGTCTAC
>JAEEGM010000035.1 GCA_016280325.1 Eubacterium sp.
GGCGGCCTGGCGGAGAACTACATGGAGATCACGCACACCGACGCTTTCACCGATTGGGATGACTGGAAAGAGCTGAATAGAAAAGGAATGGATGTTGTCATCCGCTTTTCGATTGACGGCAACAAAATAACAACCGATACCGAAAACGCGGGCATTTCTATTCACAATGTAACCAAGATCAATACATCAGTTCAGGGGATATTTGTGACGCTGACCGGAGATCAGGTAGCCCTGACAAATATACATGTTAAGGAGGGGACAAAACATGCAGATTGAACTGAAAAATGACACGTTGACCGCCATCTTCGACACCCACGGCGCTGAGCTGAAGAGCCTGGTAAAAGACGGAAGAGAGTATATGTGGAACGCAGATCCGGCATATTGGAACCGCACCTCACCGATTCTCTTTCCTTTCGTCGGAGCGGTAAAGGGTGGTGTCTACCGCTACAAAGGCTACGAGTATCCGATGGGACAGCACGGCTTCGCCAGAGATCGGGAATTCGAGATTGCCGGCCAGACGGAAGCTTCCGTCTCATTCCGACTGAATTCGGACGCAGAAAGCCGGAAAATCTATCCGTTTGAATTTGAATTGACGATCATCTACGCTCTGAATAAAAATGAACTGAACACGACCTGGATTGTCAAAAACCAGGACAACAAGACGATGTATTTTTCCATCGGTGCCCACCCGGCATTCCTGGTAAAACTCGATGAGAACGGAACTTTTAACGGGAACTATATTCAGTTCGATACGCGTGAAAAACAGATGGAAGCCAAAGACTTTGTCGACGGACTCGTCAAACACACGACGCACCCCGTTCCACTTGAAGACGGATGTCTCATTCTTGATGAGCACACCTTTGATAACGGCGTGTATATTTTTGAACACGATCAGGCGCAGCGTGTCGCTATCTTAGATAAGGACAAGAAGCCCTATGTAACCGTGGTGTTCAACACACCGTTATTCGGAATCTGGTCACCGGAGAAGAAAAACGCGCCGTTCTTGTGCATCGAGCCCTGGTACGGACGGGCAGACGCCGATGACTTTGACGGCGATCTCTCCGAGCGTCGCTACGGAAACTCCCTCCAGATGGGGGTGTCCTTCCGCGCAGATTATAAGATTATTTTTGAGTAACAGTAAGCGTTACTTTTTCCTCCGGAAGATACTTGATCAGCATTTTCTCCATCGCTTTACTGTCGATCGGCTTGGTCAGGTAATCCGTAAATCCTTCCGCGAGATATCGCTCCTTAGCACCCATTACAGCGTCGGCCGTCAGACAGATGACCGGCGTTGTCTTATTGAAGCCGTCCTTCTGCTCACGGATCATTTGTAATGCCTGCGAACCATCGACCTTAGGCATGCGCTGATCCATCATAATCACATCGTAGGTTGTACCGTTGGCCAACCGAACGGCGTCCGCTCCGCTGCTTGCCGTATCAATCCGCATCTTCGTCTCTTTCAGAAGCCCCTCGGCCACAAGCAGATTTACCTTCGTATCATCAACAATCAGGATCCTTGCCTCCGGCGCCTCAAAGCTGCCCTCGTAGGCCTTGATCTTCTCCATGCTTTCTTCGAATTTCTGACGGAAATCACCCACCGGCTCATGCGATACAACTTCCTGCGGAATCCGGATCGTAAAAGTAGAACCCGAACCATACAGACTCTCTACCGACACTTCTCCACCCATCATCTCAATCAGGTTTCTGGTAATCGCAAGTCCCAAACCGGTTCCCTCTACCGACTTATTATGCTCGAGATCCACACGCTCGAACTTGGCGAAAAGCTTCTCAAGATCCTGCTTACGGATACCGATACCGGTGTCCTTTACCTCAAAAGTAAGACGGATATAATCCGTATTGCTCATGCTGTCATGCTGTGTTCTACCCGATACCCGCAAACGCACACCACCCTCATGGGTGTACTTCACGGCGTTATTCAAAATATTGATCACCGCCTGGCGGATATGCGCCTCATCACCACACAGTCCATCCGGCAGATCCTCATCGACCTCGACAACGAAGGAAAGATCCTTGCTCTTCGCGCGGTAATAGATCATATTGCTGACATCATTCAGCAGCGAACTCAACCGGTACTTCCCTGTAATAATCTCCATCTTGCCGGCTTCAATCTTAGAGAAGTCGAGAATATCATTGATGATGGAGAGTAGATTTTTCCCGGCATTATCAATGTTTCCGGAATAATTGCTGATATCGGAAAAGGTCTCCCGCAGTTCCTCCTGATCCTCACCCATCTCATCCCTGGCCTTCAGGCTCTTGCGGAGGATCATCTCATTCATACCCATGACCGCATTGATCGGCGTACGGATCTCATGCGACATATTGGCGAGAAATTCACTCTTCGCCTCGTTGGATTGCTCAGCAACGTTCTTTTCTTCTCTCAGACGATCCGTCTGCGCTGCCTTATTCACATAATTCACGACAAAAATGATCGCGATCGAAAAGGCCACCAGGATGGCCGACACGATGAAGAGGGTCACATCCAGAATCTCATAAGCCGAGGTACTCTCCGCATCCTGTACGGATTCGTTCAGCCTGTCGCGAATCCACATGGCAAGAAAGTATCCTCCCAAACTGTTGATCAGCGTGACCGCGATATACATTGGCTGAAAAATAACCCGAATGCGTTTGGTCTGCTCTCTTTGGTTTCGAAACAGTTTTCCTCCATGCGTCTTGAGAATGGCGATCGGAAGCGCAACCAATGAAGCGAACGCCAGCAACGAGAAGTAATTATACGGGTCGAGCCATTCACTTGGCCAGTCAAAACAGGAACTGGTCCACATCGCATACTCAAACACCATATAGAAAAACGTAACGAACGCGACATAAGGCTTTGGGAAGCCTGTCTTTCTATTTTTGAAATAATAGAAGATCAGATTCAGACTGAAAATCGCGACACATGTCGTAACAAAGCACTGCCAATAGTTATTGAAATACCCAATGAAATCACCATCCTCGACAAATCCGTTGTACAGGATAAGCTGATAGATATTCAACGGCAGAGGCAGCAGTGAAAGCGGCGAGAACCAACGCACATGATGTTTTCTGTGAATATGGATCAATAGAAGAAGAATCGGGACGAAACACAGATTATCACCAAAGTATGCCGCGAAGGATGAAATCGACGGATCGTCGCCCATCAAAAGGGTATAGGTCGTCCAGTAGTAGTTGCTGAGAAGAAGACTGAGAAGAGAAGCGGTCACATAAATCCATGAACGTCTCGGCCTCTCGATGTAATGAAATAAACAGATAATCAACCCGACTACAGTAATAACAATACTATAGATATTTATAAACTGTTCAAACACCCGGATCCCCCCCCTTTTTATCCAACGCCCGGGACACCGCCTCTTCAGATCATCCGATCCGAGGGGCCGAATCAACCAATACTCCCTAAAAACTGCTTCGTACGTTCATACTTTGTATGAATAAATACTTCCTCCGGCGTTCCCTCCTCAATTACCACACCACTATCCATAAAAATAACCTGATCGGAAACGTCTCTCGCAAAGCTCATCTCGTGTGTCACAATGATCATCGTCATCTTCTGCTCGGCCAGTTCCCTAATTACACGGAGCACCTCACCGGTCAACTCCGGATCAAGTGCCGAGGTCGGCTCGTCAAAGCAAAGAATATCCGGCTTCAGAGCAAGAGCTCTGGCGATCGCCACACGCTGGCACTGCCCGCCGGAAAGCTGATGCGGGTAGTTGTCCATGCGATCCGACAAACCCATCTGATCCAACAATTCCTCCGCCTCAAGACGAATCTCATTTTCATATTCTTTTTTTCTGGTCTTATAATCCGGTGCTTCCTGTGCCTGCAGCTTTCTCGCGAGCATCACATTATCGATGGCCGAGTACTGCGGAAACAGGTTAAAAGACTGGAAAACCAGTCCGAAATGAAGCCGGTTTATCCTCTTCACGGATTCCTTTCTATACTCCGGATCCTTACCGTCAAAAACCAACTTATCGCCCACGCGGATAATCCCGTGATCCGGGGTCTCCAAAAAATTCAGGCATCGGAGCAGTGTCGTCTTGCCGCTGCCTGAAGATCCGATGATCGAGAGGACTTCGCTTTTTTCCAGCTCGAAGTTGATATCGACGAGGACCTCGGTGTCGTCGAAAAACTTCCCGAGGTGCTCAACTTGTAGTAAGCTCATAATAATTTCTTGAATCCTTCCGTGCGGAACGCTGTCGGCGTTGGCTTCCTCCTCGAAACTCGTCGGAAGGCAATCACTGCCGCCGGCACTACGTTAGTGATAAATAATTATCTAAAATAACCAAGTTTCTTCTCCGCTTTGCCGAGCACCACGGTCAGGATGCCGTTGAAGACGAGGTAGTAGAGCGCCGAAAAGAACAGCGGCCAGATCGCGCCGGATATCCCCTGCGAGCCCTTCATAAACGCCTGGCCGGCCCAAATGACTTCCTGCAGCGCGATGATACGCGCGAGCGATGTATCCTTGACCAACGTCAATATCTCATTCGACATCGGCGGCAATATCCGCTTCACCATCTGTAACATCTTGACCTTGAAAAAGATCTGCCGCTTGCTCATACCGAGAACCAGACCTGCCTCTTCCTGACCGACCGGAATACTCTCGATCCCACCACGGAAGATCTCCGAAAAATAGCAGGCATAGTTGATGATAAACGCCACGCTCGACGCGATAAAGCGTCCGATTTCATCGCCACCCCAAACCGGATTGTGCAGAACCAGTCCCGGAAAGTAATAGATGATCAGCAGCTGTATCATCAGTGGCGTACCACGCACGATCCAGATCAGGATCTTCAACGCTCCGCGAAGCGGCGCGAACCGTGAACGTGTCCCGAATGAGATTAGTAATCCCAGAGGGATCGCACCGAGGAGTGTTACGGCAAATAGTTTCAGCGTCTGTAAAAAGCCGATGTTCAGTGAATTCAGTACGACCGGTAACTGGTCCCAAAACGTATCCATACCAACGAAACTCCTTATACCGGTTTATTTTTGCTCGATCAACGCAGCCTGTACCTTGTACTGCTCAGCGATCTGCTTCAGCGATCCGTCCGCGAAGCTGTCTTTGAAGAACTGATTCAGCTCAGCCACAAGATCCGATCCCTTACGGAAGCCGACACCGTACTCCTCGTCATTGAGCTTAACGGAGTATGCCAGATTCTCATAGCTTGTGCCCTCTCCGACCATAGCCGCTGCCATCAAGGAGTCGATGATCGCACCATCCGATGTTCCGGAAGCCACTTCCATCAATGCCGCTGCCTGATTCTGAACCGGTGTCGCGTTCAGGCTGTGCTCCTTTGCCTGCTCCTCGCCGGCACTTCCGGCCTCAACAGCAAACTTCAGATCCTTCATCGATGCAACATCCTTGTACTGATCGATCTTATCCTTCGGCAGCACAACGGTCTGCGCGTTATTGCAATACGGATTGGAACAGTCCATCGCGGACTTAACCTCATCTGTCAATGTCATTCCGTTCCATACACAGTCGATGGTTCCTGCGTCGAGCTCAAGCGCCTTATTATCCCAGTCAATCTCAGAAAACTCAACTTTAACACCGAGCTTCTCGGCAAACTTCTTTGCCACATCCGCGTCAAAGCCGACCCACTCGCCGCTCTCGTCCTTATAATCCATCGGCTCAAAATCGGTAATACCGACAACCAATACTCCCTTATCCTTGATCTTTCCCATGTCTCCATCCGATGAACCGCACGCCATAAGCGACAGGCACATCGTTAATGCCAATACCAATGTGAGTAGTTTTTTCATTTTCATTTTCTCCTTGTCTTTTTCTAAATATACATATCACCGGACTTATGAGAGCATCAATCCAGCCTGCCCTCACAAGAGGCCATACGTAGTCATTATACCAACAATCAGGCTCGATGTCAACTTTCAGCCACCTTTGATCTCTGTATAATAGAACACCGCCAGCTGCGTCCGGTCGCGCAGATCGAGTTTATCAAGCAATGAGCTGATATAATTGCGAACCGTTCCCTCGCTTAAAAATAACTGCTCCGCAATCTCCTTGTTGTTCCGGCCGGATGCCACCGCTTCGAGAATTTCCCGCTCCTTATCGCTGATCTCATACGCGGCAAAGTCAAATTCTTCCTTCTCCTTCATCAGTGTCGGAAGCTTGTCACGGACGCTGTCACCAAAGACACTCTGACCGTTCATCACCGCCTGCAACGCGGGCGCGATCCCCTCATAATCCTGCTTGAGGATGTAGCCCTTTGCCCCCATCCCAAGCGCTTTGATGATGTACTCATCGTCCGAAAACGTCGTCAGGTAGAGAAGTTTCGCCGACGGGAACTCCCTCAGGATTTCCGTCCCTGCCTCAAGCCCGGTCATTCCTTCCATCCGGATATCCATCAGCATCACGTCGGGTTCGTGCTCACGATACAGGCTTATCGCCTCCTCCCCCGAACTTCCCATCGCCACAACCTCGATCCCGTCACTGCTCTCCAGGATCGTTTTCAGCGACAGTGCCACCAGTTTATCGTCATCAATTACCGCAATTCTCATATGTCCTATCCCTTTCCTGATTACATCGGTATCGCCACGGTAACAACAAATCCATCCGTGCCCGTGTCAAACATAATCCGTCCCTGCACCTGCTCGGTGCGCTCGCGCATATTCGCCAATCCGATACCGCCGGATGCCGGATTAAACCCGGCTCCGGCAGAGTTCCCGTTATCTCTCACTTCCAGCTCGTACACACCCGGTTTCTCACCCACGACTACCGTCAGGCTGGTTCCGTTTGAATGCCTGACTGCGTTTGACACCGCTTCCTTCGCCACACCGGCAATACAGAGCTTGATCGGACTCGGCATCGCACCCTCTACGTTGTAAGACAACTTCGTCTCAAACCGATGCTCCGCCGTCCGTAATATCTCCTGAAGCACCGCCTGCAGATCGATCGACTCATCATGCAGATCGTGGACACTCTCACGAATACTTGTCATCGCCTGATCCAAGGTGTTCCGCAACTCCTCCAACGGTTCCTTCAGATTCTCATCCCTGTTCGCAACGATCAGTGCTCCCGACTGCAAAAGAGAACGCGTCAGCATATGACCAACATTATCGTGAATCTCTCTGGCGATCCGGTTTCTCTCCCTCAGCGTCGCCAGATGCACCTCTGTATTCTGCGCCTCTGTCAGGCGTGCATTCTGCGAAGCCAGCATCTCATTTTTCCCGGCAAGCTCATCCCTCAATGTGTGGAACCGCTCCACCGCCTCTTCTCCACCTGAAACCTGGAAGTAAAGTAATATCGCCAAAAAGGCGCCTGCGAAAGCAACGATATATTGTCCGGAGGCCAATACGATTCCCTGTCGAAAGACCAGAAGAGAAGGGATGACAAGATACCATTTTTTCTCCCACATCGCCTCATACATCAGAAGCGGAAGTCCGCAAAAAACCAATGGCACCCAGCCGGCCACCGCGCTTCCGATAAGGATGAGTGCCGCCGCTATCCAGGTTCCCGACAGAAGCTGCACGATTACCGACAGGATGATAAGACACAATCCCACCGTCACAGGCTCAAGATATTCGCCTCCCATCAGCAATCCCGCCAAACACAGCAGCAGGATCGCCACGCGTTCATAGAATCGATTCATGTGTGCTCACCTTTTCCCACCCTGTTCACCGTTAAAAAAACGGAGTTTTCAACCATCGCCAAAAACTCCGTTTCTGTTTATTCATCAAAATCAGACATTGAAGAACGAGATCGTCTCATCCATATCCTTCGCAAGCGCACGCAGACCGTCAGCCGATTCGCTGATAACCGTAAATGTCGCGTTCAGCTCTTCCATAGAAGCCGAAGTCTCTTCGGAAGATGCCGCGTTGGCATCGGAAACGGACGCCAGCTCCTGGATGATCTCTACCAGAGAAGCCTTTGCCTCGTTCAGGCTCTCGACACGGCTGCGGATGTTCTCCGAATTCGCAAATACATAATTCACATTCTCGGACATATCCAACATATCCGCTTTTGTCGTTGTGATCTGCTCTCCCTGCGCCTGAATACTTGTATTCAACGCATCCATAACGGCAACCGAAGCCTCGGTATCATGAAGAAGCGTATCAATGATCGCTTTGATCTCATCCGCACTCTCACGTGACTGATCTGCCAACTGACGGATCTCATCCGCAACGACCGCAAATCCGCGACCGGACTCGCCGGCTCTTGCCGCCTCGATAGAGGCATTCAGTGACAGCAGGTTTGTCTGAGACGCGATATCCATGATTGCATCGGAGAACTGGGAGATGTTCTGCACGCTTTCGTTGGTCGCGCTGATCGTCTCTCCAATATCGCGAACCGACTTGGACACTTCGTTGTTGGACGCAATCAACTGCTCCAACGTTACCATCGTCGTATCACAGGAATCCTTCATCTTCTGCGAGTACTCATTCAACTCGCTCATGTCAGTGTTGATCAACTCAATATCATCACCGATCGAATCGGTGCGTGTAGACGCTGTCTGTACGCTTTCAGACTGGGTTACGGCATTCTCTGATACCTCGCTAACCGCCTCCGATACCTGCGTGGAAGCGTCCGTTGCCTGACCGGCAGACATCGCCAGATCCTCTCCGGACTCGCTCAGATCTCCGGACATAGCCTTTGTTTTGGAAATGATATCCTTCAAGCGCTCTGCCAGGTTGTGAGTCGCCTTCTTGATGGTACCCACTTCATCACGGCCGGCATTGCTGACATCCACATCAACATCCAGATGTCCATCGGCGATACGCTCAAGACCGACTGTTGCCTCACGAATTCCCTTGTTGATAATCTGGACGATAAACAAAGCAATGGCGATAACAATCAATGCAATAATACCGAATATGATAGCCTGCCATATGATAGCTGAATTGATCGAGGATGCCACTTCCTTACTCTCCTCTTCAGCCCATGCCTCGGCAACTTCTTCCATCTCATTAATAACATCACGAGCCGCC
>JAEEGM010000036.1 GCA_016280325.1 Eubacterium sp.
ACGAGTCGACTGTTGACGATCTCGAGGATGTCAGCGATCTGGGACACCTTGGTTACGTCGATGGCTGTGATGATATCCCCCTGATGGATACCTGCTTTGGCAGCGGCACCTGTATCAGAGATCGACTTCACATAGACGCCCTCCGGCATGTTGTACTGCTTGGAGGCATTTTTATCCACGGTCTCGCCGGTGATGCCGAGATATCCTTTTTCCGTATCCTTCAGCACCTCGCGGTTCATCAGATCGTTGATGATCGAAACACCGTCCGACATCGGGATCGCGTAGTTCATGCCTACGACATCACGGCCGTCAGCGGCTGAGAATTCTTTGGATGTCGTGATACCGATGACACGTCCCTTGGTATCGATCAGCGGACCGCCGGAGTTTCCGGGGTTGATAGCTGCGTCGGTCTGGAGCATCGGACGTGTATTGGACTCACCGTTGGCGTTGGTGGTGCCTACGACAAAGGTACGATCCTTGGCACTGACATATCCGACGGTTACGGACTGTCCGTTGCCGTTGGCGTTACCGATGGCGATCGCCATCTCACCGACCTTGACATCGTCGGAAGAGCGGAGAGTCGCTACACGGATTTCCTTTTTCGTGGAATCCTTCATTTTTTTCATATCAACGGTGAGAAGAGCGATATCGTTCGAAGAGCTGACGCCCTTGACGGTTGCTTCTACCTTTTCGTTGTCGCAGAAAACGATGTTGATCTTGGAAGCTTCGGCTACGACGTGAGCGTTGGTCACAACCAGGAGCTCGTCGCCATCCTGCTTAACGATGAAGCCGCTTCCTGCGCCTTCGCCCTCGTATTGCTGACCGAAGATATTCTGAACGGTCTGTGTCTCACGGATACCTACGACCGATGGCATCACGCCGTCTACAATGCTGGATACATCGGTCGGGGCGGATGAGGTCGACTTGGAATCGTCGGTATGCGCTTCGATCCGCGTCGGCTCGATCGTATCTCCGGAACTCTCACCGGCGCCTCCTGTCAGAGCATTGAGCCCTGCGTTGACACCGAAGAAGCATCCGGCTGCGATGACACCGAACATGGCCGCGCCGATCGCGATCTTCGGCATTGTCCAGCCCTTCTTTACCTTCTTTTTCTTCGGGCGGATGGTCTCGGCGTCCTGGAAACGATAAACATTATCTTCCGGCTGAACCTGTGGCTGCGGTTCCGGCTCCGGCTGCCAGTCTGAAACCGGTCCGGTGTGCCGGTAGATGGTGGAATCGCTTTCCGTGCGGTGGAAATCCTCCGTACGCTCCGCACCCGGTCTTCTTCCCCGGCTTCCGTCACTGTAGATCGGTTCGCCGGTCTGTGTGTCATATTCGACGATGTAACGTTCGTCCTGATTCTCCATAGTAATCACCTTCCTTTATGAAATGTATCTTTCTTTCCGGTTTTCAAGTTTACGAGTGCCATTATAAGTTGAATTTGTGTTTACTTTGTGAAGAAAGTGTAGTATAATTGTGGAGATGATTTGAAAAAACGGAGGATTCATTTCGTGATTAAGGAAAATGAAAAGCTCTTGACGCTGTTTCGGGTGATCGTGGATGCCGGTATTCTGATCGGTGCTTTCGTATTATCCTACTATCTGCGTTTTGACGATGTACATAGTCCGCTGATACGGTGGAACTGGATTCGCGAGCCGATCGGGTACTACTCGAGTCTGCAGGAATACATGCAATGCCTGTTCGCGCTGGTACCCTGCTATATTGTTTCTTACGGATTGTTCCGCTTGTATGATCCGAAGCGGGTGAAAAGCCGTAAGGCGGAGCTGGCAGCGGTGCTCGCAGCCAATATTGTCGGGATCATCATTGTGACGGCGATCCTGTTCTTCTATCGTAACGGAATCAGCTACGCCCGACTCTTCATCGTGATCTTTGTTGCGACGAACACATTTTTCTCGATGTTTGTCCGGTTCTGGATCACGACGATCGTGAGGAAGTTCAGGCGGAGCGGACATAATAAGAAGCATATTCTGCTCGTCGGCTACAGCCGTACGGCAGAGGGGTATATCGATCGACTGAAGTCCAATCCTGAGTGGGGATACACGGTGCACGGTATCCTGGATGACAAGATGGAGATCGGGCACACCTACCGTGGTATGCATGTGATCGGGAAGATTGATGAACTGCCGGTATTGCTTGAAGAGAATGATTTCGATGAGATCATCATCACGCTCGCCATCGATCACCTTGACCGATTGGAGAGTATCGTCAGTATCACGGAGAATTCCGGGGTGCACACGAAGTTCGTGCCGGATTACAATAACATCATCCCGACGCGTCCGTACACCGAGGACCTCGACGGATTGCCGGTTATCCATGTGCGAAAGGTGCCGCTGTCGATGTCTTTCAACCGCGCGATCAAGCGTATGATCGACATCATCGGATCGCTCCTTTTGATCATCCTGACGTCGATCCCGATGCTGATCATCGCGATCATCGTCAAGGCAACCTCGCCGGGACCGTTGATCTTCAAGCAGGAGCGTATCGGCCTTCACAACAAGCCGTTTAAGATGTACAAGTTCCGCTCGATGAAGATGCAGGACGAGGAGTCCGAGCGCCAGGCGTGGACGGTGAAGGATGATCCGCGTGTGACGAAGATCGGTAAATTTTTACGAAAGACGAGTCTGGACGAGTTTCCGCAGTTTTTCAATGTGCTGATCGGAAATATGTCTCTCGTGGGACCGAGACCGGAGCGCCCGCAGTTTGTGGAGAAGTTCCGTGAGGAGATCCCTCGTTACATGATCAAGCACCAGGTTCGCCCGGGGATCACCGGATGGGCGCAGGTCAACGGGTATCGCGGTGACACGTCGATCCGCAAGCGTATTGACTGCGATCTTTATTATGTGGAGAATTGGTCGGTGGGATTGGATATCAAGATTCTGTTTCTGACCATTTTTAAAGGATTTGTTAATAAAAATGCGTACTAGAAAAATGCGCGTATACTACATGGGGCGGCCGGGTAAGCGGCATGCTCCGGAACGGAGGTAACTATGGAATTACCGGATCTGAATGAATTGGAAGATGTGATCCTGACGATCGAGGAGGAAGACGGCACGAAGACCGAGTGTGAGGTCATCTGTATGTTTGAGTATGATGACAAGGCGTACGCGGCGCTCACACCGACAGATGAGAATATCTCGGAGGCGTATCTCTTCGGCGTGACCTTTGAGGATCAGGGAGACGAGATCGAATTCACGATAGAGAATATCGAAGATGAGGGACTCCTCGAGGAGGTCGGTCAGGTATTTGAATCGATCATGGCGGACGCGATGGGGGATGATGATCTGCCGGAAGGCGTTGTGATCGATGACGAGCCGAAGGGGGATCCCAATACGTTCAAAGTTGACAGCGACGATGACGAGGAATACTGGAATCAGTTTATCAACAAAAAACTGGAGGACATCTGAATGAAAAAACTGTCAGACCCGAGGATTTTTCAGGAAAACCGTTTGCCCGCGCACGCGGAGTATGAGATGTTTGTCTGTGAAAAATCCTCCGGTTCTGCGCCGATAGAAACGTCCATTCGTATCCTGGACCTGAACGGAGAGATTTACCTCACTCCGGACGGGGAATATGAGGATGACGAGTGGGCGTTTTCGTATGCCGAAAATCCGGCGGGCGCAAAGGAGGGATTCGAAGCGGAGGGCTATGAGCCCGGTGGATTCTGGGATGGGTGGTCTTCGATCAATGTGCCGGCACATATCCAGATGGAGGGGTACGACAAGCCCCACTACACCAACACGGCTTACCCGTGGGACGGCAAGGAGGCGCTTGCGCGCGGTGAGACACCTTCGAGGTTCAATCCGGTGGGCAGTTATATCCGGTACTTTGAAATCCCGTCTGAATACGAGGGGAAGACACTGCGCATCTCCTTTCAGGGGATTGAGAGTGCGGCCGAGGTGTGGCTGAACGGCTCTTATGTCGGGTACTTTGAGAACAGCTTTGATCCTGCGGAGTTTGATATCACGCCCTATGTAAAGGAGGGTAAAAATAAGCTCGCTGTCCGCGTCTTCAAGTGGTGCGCGGGGAGTTGGTGTGAAGATCAGGACTTCTTCCGCTTTTCCGGGATCTATCGTTCAGTCTATATTTACTACGTGCCGGAGGTGCATCTGGAAGATATACGAATTCGCGCCCTTCTTGACGAGCATTATAAAAACGGCCGCCTGGCGGTGGATACGTGGCTGTCCGCTCCGGGAGGAATACGGTTGCGGTTGGTTGATGCGCCGGCAATCGGGCTGACTGCCTGTGAGCGAACAGAACAGGCATGTCAGATTGTGGAGAGTGAGCCGGATAAAGTGCTTTATGATTCGGATGTCGTTCGCGGTACGGAGAGCCCGGAACAGGGTGACGCAGATCGTATACAGATCGCAGTCGAATCACCTGAACTTTCATCCCTGCGCCTGTGGAGCGCCGAGCAGCCGAATCTGTACACGCTCCTTGTTGAGGTGATGGATGAGCAGGGAGAAGTCGTCGAGCGAACCACCCAGCGTGTCGGCTTCCGTCGTTTTGAGATACGGGACGGCCTGATGTGTCTGAACGGAAAGCGGATCGTTTTTAAAGGCGTGAACCGTCACGAGTTCAGTTCGAAAACCGGGCGCATGGTATCCGACGAGGAACTGCTTCAGGATATCGTTACGATGAAGCAAAACAATATCAACGCGATTCGGACCTCGCATTATCCGAACGATGTGAGGATCTACGATCTGTGCGATGAGTACGGGCTCTATATGATCGCGGAGAATAATATGGAGACGCACGGTACCTGGAATATGCGTGATCCGTTAGGTAAGGCGAAGGAGGAAGCGAGGAAAGCGCTTGCGGCTGATCAGCCGGATGGGGCCGGCTTGGAGAGTGTGACCGCCGGGCCGGAGCCTGACTTCAATGACTGGTATAAGTACGATGTGATCAACAAGTACGCGGAAGAAATCATAGATAAAGTCATTCCCGGTGATGATGATAAATGGGAGCCGCTGCTTCTCGACCGTGTGAACTCGTGTTATCAGCGTGACAAGAATCATCCGTGTATCCTGATCTGGTCGATCGGAAATGAGTCCTTCGGCGGGAAGGTATTACAGCATATGACGGATCTTTTCCATGAACTGGATCCGGATCGACTGGTGCATTATGAGGGTATTTTTCACGACCGAAGATATCCGGATACGAGTGATATGGAGAGTCAGATGTATCCGCCGGTGGCGGACATCGAGGCATTTTTAAGTGCACATAAGGAGAAGCCGTTTATCTGTTGTGAGTACACGCACGCGATGGGGAACTCCTGTGGCGGGATGCACAAGTACACGGATCTTGCTGAGAGAGAGCCGCGCTATCAGGGAGGTTTTATCTGGGATTATATCGATCAGTCGTTAACGGGGACGACGATGTGGGAGAAGGAGTGTCAGCTGTACGGCGGGGACTTCGGGGACCGGCCGGCCTCGTATGAATTCAGCGGCAACGGTATCGTCTATGGGGACAACCGGACACCGTCGCCGAAGATGCAGGAGGTGAAGTACAACTACCAGGGTGTTCATGTGGATTTCGACGATGGAAAAATGACTGTCCGTAACCGGAATCTTTTTACCGCGACCGATATTTATGACTGCGTGGTTAAGTGGCTTTATGAGGGCAGGGAGATCGGTAAAAAAACAGTAGCGACCTCTGTGGCACCGCTGTCGGAGGAAGAGTTTGACCTACCTTTTTACGGTGAAGAAAAAGAGCCCGGCGAGTACGCGATCATCGTGTCTTTTTGTCTAAAGGAGAATACACTTTGGGGATATGAAGGCGAGGAGATGGCCTTCGATCAGTTTGTTTACCTGGTGGAGGTGGATGAGTCGGCAGCGGTACAGGTGGCATCCACAGAGCAGCCGGGGACTGTTGCTGTTCGAGATGAAAAAACCTCCACATCCTCACATGCCCCCTTGGAAGTTATCATCGGTGAGGAAAACGTCGGTGTGAGAGGCGAAGACTTTGAGGTGCTGTTCTCGGGCATCAAGGGCGGTCTGGTTTCCTACATATACAAGGGCAGACAGCTTCTCGGAGAAGTACCAAGGCCGAACTTCTGGCGGGCACCGACAGACAACGACCGTGGTGCCGGTTCCGACTTTATCTACGCGCAGTGGAAAGTTGCCAGTCTGTATCCGCTCCTGCGTGACGCCGGTTCGGATCGACCGATGCTGCCGTGGACGGAGGCCTATATAGAGAAGTACGGTGAGACGATGGGAATGCGTGACGACGGGACATTTTTCATACCGTTTGACTTTATCCTGCCGACGAATCCCATGGCGGAAGTGAGAGTCAGCTATACGGTTTACCCGGATGGACGGATCAGGATCGCGATGGATCACACCCCGGTGGAGGGACTTCCGGATATGCCGGAGTTTGGCTTGATGTTTACATTGCCCGTGGAGTATACGGACGTGCGTTGGTACGGACTCGGACCGGAGGAGACCTACGCGGATCGCAAGCGGGGTGGAAAACTCGGTAAATGGCATAAGAAAGTGAGAGACTGTATGGCACGTTATCTTGTGCCACAGGAATGCGGTAACCGGGAGGACGTGAGGTGGATGTCCGTGATGGATCAGACCTATCAATACGGCCTTACGTTTACGGCATCGTCATCTCTGATGTGCGCTTCCGCGCTTTACTATACGCCGAACCAGCTGGAGGAGGCGAAGCATCTGTATGAACTGCCGAATCCGCATCATACGATCGTGCGGACATCGCTGGCGCAGATGGGGGTCGGTGGCGATGACAGCTGGGGCGCGAAGGTGCATCCGGAGTACCATCTGGATGTGAGCGGACCGATGCATTTTGAGGTGACCGTAATAGGGATATAACGGAGGTGAATGATCGTGAAGAAAAAACCGGGTGCGTTGATACTGATCAATGAAAAATCAGGAATCGGAAAAGCGAGCAGCCGCGTGATGACACTGATCCAGCGGGCGGCGGCCAAGGGCTATGAGCCGATCGTCTATCCTATCGTTCCGGATGCGGGGCTGTCTTCGGATGAACTGTTGCCGATGTATGACGGGCGGATCGAGTTGGTGATCGGCTGTGGCGGTGACGGAACGATGAACCACATCGTAAACGGTATAATGAATATGGAGCATAAGCCTAAAGTGGCCTATCTTCCTACGGGAAGCACGAACGATTTTGCCAAGGGTATGGGGATACCGATCACCAGAGCAAAGGCCATCGAGAATGCATTTGAGGGGCGCCCCTTTACCTATGACCTGGGATGCATGAATGGGAGGTTCTATAACTATGTCGCTGCTTTCGGTGCGTTTTCTGACGTCAGTTACGAGACGAAGCAGTCCTGGAAAAATATTCTCGGCTACGCGGCCTATGTGATCACGGCAGCGGGAAAGCTGATCCAAAACACCAAATACAAACGCCACATGAGAATAGAGACAGATACGGGAGAGATTGAAGGAAACTTCCTGTTTGGTGCGGTCTGCAATACGGCAACGGTGGGAGGAATGAAACTGCTTGGGAAGGCGGATGTACGCTTGAATGACGGAAAGATGGAATTGCTTTTGATCTATGATACCAAAAGCCTGGTGGAACTGCAGGCGATTGCCACATCGCTGTTATCCGGTTCCTCGGATCATCCGAACATCTCTCTTCGTCAGGTAAAAAAGGCAGTGTTTTATTCCGAAGATGAGGTTCCGTGGTCATTGGACGGTGAGTTCGGCGGAGAAGTTAAAAAAGCCGAGATCGAGGTGCATGAAAAGGCAATCACGATCATGACCGGCGCGAAGAAAAAGGGGTAATACCGGCTCCGGTACGGGATAGTTTTTCTTGACAGTAACTTCATAGTATGGTAATCTAAATACACGGGCAACGGCGTTCGTAATCGAATGCCGTTGCCCTTTTTTTGTGCGCGGCGAACTATGGAGTAGATGGGGAGGGCATGGCTATGAATAAAAGGAATCTGGAATATTTCCTGAAGGTGTATGATTTGAAGAGTATATCCCGGGCGGCCGAGGAACTCTATATCTCACCGCAGGGGCTGAGTAAGACGATCTCAAGGCTTGAGAAAGAGCTGGGTGTGGAACTTTTTAAGCATAAGGCGAACCGGATCATACCGACGCCGATTGCCGCGAATCTGGCTGCTCACGCAAAGAGTATATTGATTGAATATGATCTTATCGAGAATCATCTGTTTAAGACAGGAACGACAAAAAAGCCCGCAAAGATAGCGTGTTCTTATGATGTTCCGCAGATGATACCCACGGATTTTTTTGTGAGATTTGACGCGGCACATCCGGAGTTCAGGATGCAGATCCGGGAATATCCCGAGAGTATGATTTTGGAGCAATTGGATAAATCTAAGGTTGAGGTGGCGATCGTATCGGGGCCGCTTGACGAACTTGATTATGATATTATTCCGTTATTTACTGTTCCGTATTGTCTGGTGATAAACAAGGAGCATCCGTTGGCGGGGAAAAAGTCCATCCGGCTGGAGGACCTGGACGGGGAACCCTTGGCGGTAAAGGATGTTCAGAGTAGGATCAGTGCCATGCAGATCCTGGAACTGGCAAGACATGAGTCATCGCCCGACTATATACTGGAGTCATCCGATGCGCATCTGATACACGCGATGGCGGAATCCGGTGCCGCAATAGCGATGACGCTCACCTACTTGGCGGACAAGATCAAGAATGACGCGGTGGTTGTGCGTCCGTTTGAAGATGATATTTTTACCAAAACGGTTTACCTTGTAAAGAAGAATAATTATGTGATGAGTTATGAAGGAGAGCAACTCTACGATGCGGTTCGGGAGTATTTTTCCGAACGATACAAGGGTGGCGAAACATAAAGGTTTAACTGGACAACTTTTTTTCTGCTTTTCAAATCAAAGGATTCATGATATAACTGTTGCCATAAAGAAAACGGGGCAACGGAGTTCCATGTGTGGTGCATGGGACTCCGTTTTTTTATTCAGTAAATCGCTTCGTGAGAAAGGAGATGGATAGTATGGAGATGTTTAGACAG
>JAEEGM010000009.1 GCA_016280325.1 Eubacterium sp.
AGGAGGCATAAACACATGAAGGGAACAGTAAAGTGGTTTGATGCAAAGAAAGGTTTTGGATTCATCTCAGACGAGGAGGGAACAGACGTATTCGTACATTTCTCCGCACTGCAGATGGAGGGCTTCAAGGTTCTGGATGAAGGAGACGAGGTAGAGTTCGAGGTTATCCAGGGTGAGAAGGGACCGCAGGCAGCAAACGTAACTAAGTTATGATCAAGTAAGATAAGTAACTAAAAGTGAATGGCGATTATCATCATCGATAGATGGATGAGGTCGGTTGTTCCCGGAAGTGAAAGAATTACGATAGGTTATAACAGGAGGGTCGGCACAAGCTGTCGACCCTTTTCCCATTTTTTGCCGGTTACGCGTGAAATCCGGGTGATATTTGGAACACGCGCGGCGAATAATGCGTAACAAGAAATAAGAGGGGAGAAACCAATGGCAAACTATTTTCAAAAAGACATAGAAACCGCCTCCCGGGACCAGATCCGGGCATGGCAGGATGAGCGCCTCGTAGCGCAGGTAAAGTATGTCTACGACAATGTGCCGTATTATCGCAATCGTATGGAGAACAAGGGAGTTCGTCCGGAAGATATTCATAGTGTGGAAGATCTTCACAAACTCCCGTTTTTGACAAAGGATGACCTGAGAGAGGCGTATCCGTACGGTCTGCTTGCCAGACCGCTTGGCGATTGTGTCCGGATCCACTCGACCAGTGGTACGACAGGACGCCGTGTGGTAGCCTTTTATACGCAGCATGACCTGGATCTGTGGGCTGACTGTTGCGCCCGCGCGATCGTAGCGGCCGGCGGAACCAAGGAAGATGTGGTTCATGTATGTTACGGTTACGGGCTTTTTACCGGTGGTTCGGGACTTGATGCCGGTTCGCACAGACTCGGAAGCATGACTCTGCCGATGTCATCAGGGAATACGGAGCGCCAGATCCAGTTCATGACGGATCTCGGATCGACGATCCTTTGCTGTACGCCTTCTTATGCGGCGTATCTGGCGGAGAGCATCCATGAGAGAGGTATGCAGGATCAGCTGAAGCTGAAGGCCGGTATCTTCGGCGCGGAGGCCTGGACAGAGGAGATGCGTCAGGAGATCGAGAGCTCGCTTGGTATCAAAGCCTATGACATCTACGGCTTGACGGAAATCTCCGGACCGGGCGTGGCGTTCGAGTGCTCGGAGCAGTCCGGTATGCATATCAACGAGGATCACTTTATTGCGGAGGTTATCGATCCGAATACCGGCGAGGTACTGCCGGATGGAGAGAAAGGCGAGTTGGTATTCTCCAGCATAACCAAGGAGGCGTTTCCGCTTCTTCGGTATCGTACGCGTGATATCTGCGTACTGTCCCGTGAAAAATGCGCCTGCGGCCGTACACATGTCAAGATGACGAAACCTTTGGGACGAAGCGATGACATGCTGATCGTCAAGGGCGTCAATGTATTCCCGTCGCAGATTGAGACGGTGCTGATCAATCAGGGCTTCCAGGCAAACTATCAGATCATCGTAACGCGTGATAAGGCACATCAGGATAGGATCGAGGTTCAGGTTGAGCTGACACCGTTTATGGTGGCCGATGACACCTTCGATCGTGCACAGGCGACGAAGAAGCTGGTGGCCGGCCTCAAGGCGATGCTTGGTATTCTCGCGGATGTCAAGCTGGTTGAGCCGAAGACAATTGAGAGAAGCGAGGGTAAGGCGGTTCGCGTTATCGATAAGCGTTCTCTTTATAAAGGATAATGGAAATAAAGAGTAATTGAAACTTAGTATCTGAAAAACACACAGGTGGGAACAAGGGCCTATGAAAATTCAGAGAATCATCTATATTATCTATGTAGTTATCGCTTTGGCGGCGTTCGGTTATGGACTTTGGACGATCTCCGGGGCGGATGCTGACAAAATCGGAGAGTTGATCTCTTTCGGCACGGAGTGGAAGACATCCGACGGACGTACGGTCACGTTGGATGAATTCCCGACCCTTCAGGCGGGAGAAGAGATCAGGCTCCATCATGTGACTCCGACGGAGACGAAGCCGGAAGCGGTGTGGAATCTGGTCAGCCACAACATCTATTTTGAAGTGCGGATCGATGGTGCTACGACGTATTCCTATTACCCGGGAGAGAATGTCACCGGTAAGGGATACGGCGACCATGTCCATCGTATCAGTATCAATCCTCCCGGAAGTGATGTGACACTGGTCTGCAAATCAATCTATGGTGGCGGGAGCGGAGGATTTTTCAAAGAATCCTATATCGGTACGACAGCGGACTTCAATTATTTTGTTTTCAGTGAGCACGGATTCTCGTTCATCCTCTCGATGCTGATCATCATCTTCGGTATTCTGGTACTGGTGATGTATTTCACATCGATCGGTATGAGTGGCGCTAACAGCAGTTATCACATGCCGGCGCTTGGCATGGGCGTGTTGATCGGAGGGATCTGGTCCGCGGTTCCGACGCTGGTTCCGCACCTGGTACTGCACAACCAGACGATCATGCGTGTTGTGGACTATATCTGTCTGGCTTCGATCGGATTTCCGCTGGTTGTATTTATCAATTCCGTTACGGAGAACCGACGCAAGATCTATGAGATTATCTCATTTATAACAACGATCGTATGCATAACGTTGCTTTTCGGTCTGCGACTGATCTTTGGCTGTGACATGCACGATATCAACACGCTGAATGTGATTTCCTGTTTCGCGTCACTGATCATCGTCCTGGTAATCATAGTGGATGATGCTATCGATCACAAAAAGAATCAGAGACGTACGGTCAATCGGGCTCTTTATTTCGGGACGATCTGCTTCGTGATCGGAGCGTCGATCGATCTGATCAAGTATGTTAGTCGCGGTAAAAAGTTCATCGACAACGGTGTCTATATGCAGGTCGGCTTTCTGATTTTTATCTTAGTCATGATCATGCAGGCGCAGAGACGTATGCTGATGGAACATCAGGTATTCGATCAACAGCAGTTCGTCAACAATCTTTTGAAATACTCCTTCTCCGGTCAGTCGCCGGAGGTGATCATCAATCAGATGCTCAAGTATTTGTGTGAAGAGAGTGGTGCGGATCGCGCGTATATTTTTGAGGACAACTACGACGGGACCTTTGCCAATACCTATGAATGGTGTAGGGAGGGCGTGGCTCCCGAGATTGATAATCTGAAAAAGGTTCCCTTCGAGGGCGCCGTGCAGCTGTGGTATGATTCGTATCGTGAAAAAGGTCATGTTTACATCCCGGATATCGAGGCGTATCGGAATGAAAGTGAAAAAATGTACGCAATCCTGAAGCCGCAGCATATTCGCACATTGATCACCTGTCCGCTTGAAAAGGAAGGTGGCTATATCGGATTCTTCGGTGTGGACAATCCGCCGGCGGATAAGAGCAAGGAAATGTTGCAGATTATCCGATTGCTGGGATTTTTCTTCGTGGTTATCATGCGGCAGCGGGATACCCAGGAGCGGCTGATCCAGTATAGCTATGTGGATTCGCTGACCGGTATTCGTAACCGGCGTTCGCTCGATGAGACGCGTGATAAGATCGAGGGAAGCGGGAATCCTTATGGCCTTCTGATGTGTGATATCAACGGGTTGAAGAGGATGAACGATGAGCAGGGACACGAGGCCGGTGACCAGATGATCGTCGACGTGGCCGATAGTCTGAAGACGGTCTTCGGCGATCGCAGAGTCTTCCGCATGGGTGGCGATGAGTTCCTGGTGGTTCGTGAGGGAGGCAACCGCGATCAGTTCACATTGGCGGTTCGTGAGGTCCGTGATATGATCACGAAGAAGGGACGTTCGGTTTCGATGGGAACAGCCTTCTCCAGCGAAGGCTTCTCCTTTGATGCGCTTCTTCACATGGCTGACGAGCGGATGTACGATGATAAAAAACGATTCTATGAGAAGAATGGAGAGGATCGCAGAAAGCGTTGATCCGCCCTTCTGCAATGGAACGGCAATAACATATACAAACAAACCGTGCAGGTCATGATTGGCCTGCACGGTTTTTATATGGGTATTATGGCTTTTATTACTTAACTCTGATCTTGAAGCTGGCGTCCTTGGTAGCCTTTTTGTAAGAAGCGTTTCCTGCTGCGGTAACCTTAACCTTTACGGTGTAGGTTCCTTTCTTCAGACCCTTCTTGACGGTTACCTTTCCGTTTTTAGCGATCGTGATCTTGGCGTTGCCCTTGCTCTTCTTGTAGGATACGCTACCCTTAGCGTTCTTTACGGTCAGAACCTTGGAGCGAGCTACCGTCTTGTTCTTTTTCTTGCTGTATTTAACGGATGCTGTCTTGCCGGATACCTTGATCGTGTTGGCGAGTTTTTCCTTAGCGGATACGACAACCGTTACGGTCTTCTCACCGGCCTCGAACAGATCGTTCTCTTCAGCGCGGATCGTGATGATCGCGGTTCCCGGTGCTACACCGATGATGGTTCCGTTCTCGTCTACGGTTGCTACACCTTCATCATCCGATGAGTAGAAGAGATCCTGTGAGGAAGTTGCTCCTGCGAGGGCGATTTCTCCGGCTACAAGGTTGATCTTCTTGGTCTCGATGGCGAGATCGGATGCTTTCTTGTGGAAGTCTCCGTAGGTTACCTTTACGTATGCCGGATCCGGAGCGTCTGCTTCCGTTGTTGCCTCGCCGGTTACCTTTACATATGCGACACCGCTCTTGCCGTTGTTTTTGTAGGTTACAACGCCGGTCAGTGTGTTGACGATGATATCGCAGTCATCGCGACCTTCGCCGGTTGTATTCAAGTCTACGAAACCAACTTTCTGAGCTGCTTCCGAATCCTTCTCTGTTGCTGCGCGAGCCAGTGTCGGGAAGCTGAACTTGTTGCCGTAGGTTGCTGTCGGTGCAATCGTAGCCGTAAGGTTGTCCTTGTCTACACTGATCGGAGCGGCCGTGATTTCGTTGTAGATGTACTTGTCGGATACGGATACGTTGATGGTAAGTGTAGCGGCTGCCACGCTTGCCTCATCCTTTGCTGCCTTGATCGTGATGGTTGCGTTACCCTTCTTCTCAGCCGTGATCGTGTTGTCCTTGATCGATACGATGCCTTCCGGAGCGGCCGTGATGGTTACGTATTTGCTCATGTCAACGTTGGAGTCGATCGTGAAGGTCTCGGTGGTGTTGTCCTTCAGAGAGAGTTTGATGGTCTCTGCGGAAGCCTTGGTCTGATCGGTGCCCTTTACTACGAGCGTGCCGCTCTCGTCAACCAGGCTGAATGTACCTGCGACCTTGCCGTATGGCTTGCCGCCTTCGCCGAGTACATCGAGTTCGGAAACCTTGACCGGCTCAGAGGTTGTCACTACTTCAACCGTAACGCCCTCAAGATCACTCATCTCAGCGCCTTCCGTAGCCGGTGCTCCGAAGGTGATGGTTGCATTACCCGGAGTTACCTTGCCGTCATCGCCGACCTTGGCACTGATTGAACCATCCTTGCCGACTACGATGTTGGCGGAGTCCGGTACGGAGAATGCTACCGCGTTTCCATTGGTGGCAGAAGCAGTGATCTTTGCACTCTTTGCCTGGTTATTCAGGTAGATAACCGGAGCGGTTACCGCCTCGCCATCCCGGAGCCAAGCCTTAGCCTGGTTGATCGTATAGCTATCGTCTCCGATGGATACGGAAAGCTGTGTATCCTCGGCTACGCTGAGTACGAAGCCCCGACGGATGCCGTCATTTTTATAGTACAGGTAAACATTTGTCTGTCCGACTTTATGTCCGGTGAAGGTGATCTCGGAACCTGCGATAGCTGCAGTGGCGATCGTCTTATCCTCAATATAGATACCGGTCACGTCATACGCGTCCTTAGGAGTGAGTGTCTCAGTGGTGTGATTCTCGGTCAGCTTAACCTTGGCGGTTTTACCGTTGATCATTTCGATGGAAGCACCGTCCTCGAGAGCGTTGTCATCCTTATCTTTTACTACGACACTCTTCTCGATCGTCGATACGGTTACATCGATTGCCTGAGAGGAGTTCTCAATCTCTTTTTCGCCTTTGTAAGCAGCGATCTTGATGCTTGCGCTGCCTGCCTTGAGGCCCTTTACGTAGATCTTTTCGATCTTGCCATCGCTTTCCGCACCTACCGTAGCGGCTGTCAGGTCCACGCTCTTTACGAAGTCGGTACCGTTCGTGCTGATGAGAGCGACTTCGTCATCGGAAGTGGCAACGACTGCCTTCTCAGCTCCGACGAATCCGGCGAATGTTGTCTGGAAGCCTGACAGGCTGAAGTTGTCTGTTCCGTCTACGTTTACGGTAACGCTCTTAGCAGGTGTGTAAGCGTTTGCGCTCTCGGCTGCCTCTGCTACATGCGGTGCGCCGAATCCTGCGACCGGTGCTGCTCCGAATGCGAGTGAAGCAGCGAGTGTGAATGCCAATCCTTTTTTAACTGTTTTCTTGATCATAGTATTTTCCTTTCCGGGGTCTTGGTCGTGTGCCCCTATCCAAATAGATTTGTTTGCCGGTTGACAGTTGCATCTGTGCACAAGATTGTATTTTTTCGTTTTGGTTTTCCCTGAAACTGTTTGTATTGTATCAGTTGCTTTTGTCAGAATCCTCACAAACTAAAGTCAGTTTTGGCACAGTTTGGTGTCATGTTTGGTGCAGTTTTTTGACAGAAAAATGGCGGAAAACCGGGAATAACCCGTAGAATCGTGTTTACTTCTTTGACATCAGGCGAGGACTGTGCTAAAATGGGTTAGAAAAAGTTTTGTAATTCATGAATTACAGGGGGAAGTATATGATTTCGAATCAGATCTTGCAGCATACGCTGGACGGGATATATGGGATTACCAAGGTGGGATTCTTGGTGATGGATCCGGAGGCGAACATCCTGGCAAAGACCGGAGAGGAAGATGAGGAATGCAGACAGCAGGTAAAACCCTTCGTGGAATCGGATGAGGACGCCCGGCTGATCGGAAGCAATTATTTTTTTAAAGTATATGATGATGGCGAATTGGCCTTTATCGTAGCAGCGTTGGGGGATGACAAGGAAAACTTCAAGAACGGTGAGATCGTCGTATTTTTGATCAATAACCTTCTCGTAGCGTACAAGGAAC
>JAEEGM010000037.1 GCA_016280325.1 Eubacterium sp.
AAAAAGTCATAGAAAAGACTGATCCAGGTCGATTCGACAAGTGAGATCAGATAATCTCTGTCTTCAAGCATTCTGGCGGGATTATGAATATAGCAGAAAAAATAGTCTGTCGTAACTCGCATCAGATTATCCGGAGTTATAACGCTTCGATGATATTCGGATATCCACCCGTCAATATCATCTTCCAATCCGGGTTCTATCATATCGTCTATCGTATGATCCGGAAGCTGGTATTCACTGAATTTTTGTTCCCTTTGAAGAAAGTCCAGTAAACACTCGGAGTTTATATCCAAAAATGCCCCGAGTGCCCTGATTCCCACGCGGGAAGGGTAGTAGAACAGTGCGTGGATAGCGGGATCGAGTGTCTGCGCGATGCGGATGTCTAGCTTCTCATGAAACCACTCCGGATCGATTTCCGTGCCTGACCGGATACATATCATCGCTAAGTATATCCAGTCTTTGACTCGCATTATACTGTTTTCCCGGGAGGAGTAGTATTTCCATAGCACGCTCATGACTGCTTTAGTGTAGTTTGTGTCGGGGACATCCGATTTTAGTTTTGAAACCGGAGTTTCCAGGAATGAAATGAGTGTTTTTTCGATCTGCGAAGGAAGCACTATGCCCGGTCTCGAATCAGGGGCCTTCATGCGGTCTTTAAAGCTTATTTGTTTATGGGGGGATTCTGTCATCTGATCACTCCTTTCTCCTCGACCTCAGTCGGGGGATCCATTTCATCAATCGGCATGCTGTATGGAGCGATTTTGTCGACGTAAACCGCCTTTTGTCCGTGTGATATCAGGATTGCTTTTGTTACTTCAAGTCGGAGGGCCGTTGTCGATGTTTTGTCGAGGTGTGTCCCGACAAACTCGGCCGTTCGAAGGTCGTTACTTCCTAAGAACAGTATGTGATCGCAGTTGTTGATTATGGTTGCCGAAGCAGCGACATCGTACATGGACTCGAGCTGAGTCATTGACTGAAGGATTATACTGACCGAGATATCGCGTGAACGAATGATGGAGATCGTACGTTCAAAGTCAGGCAGCTTTGCCGACGCCGCGAAGTCGTCTAAGATGATCCGGGTAGGCACATCAAGTGTGCCTCCGCTTTTGTCGGCGTCTGTGATCAGAGTCTGCAGAAGCTGTGTGTGGAAAATATTGACCAGCTTGTCAAAGGTTGGGTCGTTGTCGGAGCTGTTTAGGAAAAGCACGGTCTTTTGCTTCCCGATCTTATGCAGATCTACTGTTTTTTTCTTTTCAAACATCGGTTTGATCTCTCGATATTCAAAAAGATCAAGTGCCTCGTTGACAAATTCAAGGATGCTGCTCCACATCTTATCCGCGCCTTTCGTGCTTGCCATCTCCATAAACTTCCTCGCAGAAAAGGAATGCGGGCTTTCTTCGATCCACTCATTTTTTACGACCGGATTTTCCATGAATTGCCTGTGAACCTCACAGACCATAGGCATATTCTGTTCTTCTACAGGAAGTGCCTCTATGACATACCCGATAAGAGCGCTTATATAGCGGACGGCGGCTCTGTCCCAAAAGGGATCGCGGGAATCAAGCGAGGGAGCCAACGTGGTTGCGAGTGTTTTGATGTCGACCTCATAAGGCGAGCCGTCACGATAACGGCGTATGTACCTGAGGGGATTGTACCCGACCGATTTGGAGGGATCCACAAAATCGAGGACCTGAACCTGGTATCCTTGCTTTTCCAGCCTTTCCTTGAACATGGAATGCAGGGTCCGCTTTGTATCGGAGACAACGATGGATCCGCACGGGTGAAGGAGGTTTGGAAAAACATAGCCTCCGGACTTTCCGGAACCGGCGCTTCCGATGACGAGGTCGTTATTGTTGCAGTGGGTTTTGCGGGTATCGTTGGAGATTTTTACACCGGATGCGATATAACGATACCCGAGTTTTTCATTTTTATACATAACGTCTCCTTTCTCAAATATCCACCATGCTGATGTCAATCAGGTAAAGCTTTTTGTGAGTGTTTTTGTAGGTATCTTCAATAAACTTTGCTGTCAGACACTTTCCTGCATCCATAAGATTTGACACAGGCAACTCGATCAGCCCTGCCACAAACTTATTATCAGAGGTTAATACCTCTACGTACGGGTCTACACTGCCGTCCTTAGGAATTCTCGGCCTTTTTAGGATCAACGTGTCACCATTTTTGAGCCCACAAGTTGAGACGACATCCTCTTTGATCACGATTTCCATGAGGAGTATCTCATCAGTCGACGGTTTCAAATCGTTCATATTGATCATCCTCCTTTCTGCGTCGTTGGATTTTGGTTTTTCTATTACTATATAGGGCCGTGGGAGTGCAAAAATTGAATCAGATCGAAAAGTTTTTCAAAAAAAATGAACGCCTTGACGAAAGCAGCTTGGAACTATATAATGGTAGGGTCAGATTGACCAGGTTGATCGATAGCGAATCGTGATACAACCTTGTCTCGCTCTGAACCGCCTTCGGCGCTAACGCCGCTCGACGGCGGTGTATGCACGATTCGCAATTAGTTTACTGAAAACAGGAGTTAGATTCATGAGATGTATCATAGTAAGTGGGCTTAGTGGAGCTGGGAAAAGCTCAGTCATGAAGATACTGGAAGATGACGGATACTATTGTGTAGATAATCTTCCGGCAGCATTAGTGCCGACTTTTCTACAATTGGCGAACGATTCAAATGAGCCTCTTGAGAAGCTGGCGATCGGACTGGATGTTCGCGGAATGGAATTCAGCGGACTGAAAAACGGGACCGAGGCGTTGGAGAAGACACTGACGGCGATCGGGCAGTACAAGGCACAGGGACTCTCGCTGAATATCATATATTTAGAGGCTTCTACGGCTGTCTTAATCAAGCGTTATAAGGAAACCAGACGACTTCATCCGCTGACTCGTATGGGGGCGGACGAGCAGGGAGGCGGTGAGCGTGTCGGCGATGCGATCGAGGAGGAGATTTCCCTCTTGAAGCCACTTCGTGACAATGCCGATGTGATCCTGGACACGTCTTCTTTGCTGGTGCGTGATCTTAAGCAGGAGATCGACCGACTCTATGCCAGCGGAGAGGACTATTGTAACTTCTATCTGACCTTTGTTTCCTTCGGGTACAAGTATGGGATCCCGACGGACGCGGATCTGGTCTTCGATGTCAGGTTTCTTCCGAATCCCTACTATGTGGATGAGTTGAAGCCGCTGACCGGAAACGATGAGGCCGTGTCGTCCTTTGTGATGAATTCGGAGACGGCGAAGTCATTTTTACAGAAGCTGACGGATATGATCGACTTCCTTGTACCGAATTACCGTATCGAAGGGAAGACCGGTCTAGTGATCGCGGTCGGTTGTACGGGT
>JAEEGM010000038.1 GCA_016280325.1 Eubacterium sp.
GAGAATAAGACATCAGAGGTTATGACGGTATAATTTTTGATACAAAAGATTATAAAAGATACTCTCTTGCGGGAGTATCTTTTTCAGTAATGATTATTTCGCGCACACACGTAATTATGTGCAGTGCCACGCAAGAAGTCTTCGGCATGGGGGGATTATGAGCGAAGAAAGAAAAATACCGAAACACATAGCAATCATACTTGACGGGAACGGCCGGTGGGCGAAGCGCCGCCACCTGCCCCGTAAGGCCGGGCACGCGGAGGGGGCTCGCAATGTCGAGCGGATCTGTCGTGCAGCGAAGGAACTTGGCGTCGAGTATATCACGATGTATGCCTTCTCTACGGAGAACTGGAAGCGCCCGCAGGATGAGGTTGACGCGTTGATGGATCTTTTGGAGTCAGAACTTCGAAGTTCGATCAAACGCGCGATGAAAAATGACCTTCGGATGCGTGTCATCGGCGATCGGACGGCTCTGAGTGAGTCATTTCAAAAGACGATTCATGAACTGGAGGAGACGACAGCAGGGAATACGGGACTTGATGTATCGATCGCGCTGAATTACGGAAGCAGGGATGAAATCACACGGGTCGTGAAGCGGATTGCCGGGGATGTGAAAGCCGGTCGTTATGATACGGATGATATTTTTGAAGCGCTGATCGATGAGTGCCTGGATACGAATATGGTTCCGGATCCGGAGCTTTTGATCCGAACCGGAGGTGAGCAGCGGCTGTCGAATTTCCTGCTTTGGCAGTTGGCCTATGCCGAGTTTTATTTTACGGATGTGACCTGGCCGGACTTTGACAAGAAGGAACTGGAAAAAGCCATCGATTATTTCAATCATGTAGATCGACGGTTCGGTGGGCTGAAGGAAGATAAATGATGGAGGCAAGTGCTCGTTCGCAGGAAGGCAGTGACCCGGCGGATGGAGAAGAAGGAGAGAATCAGGAGGTTTTTAGCTTATGTTTGTAACAAGACTGATCAGTGGAATCATATTGGTGATAGGACTGATCGCCGTGTTTGTGTTCGGGGATCCGTATCTCACGATCGTATTCGGTGCTTTGTCTCTGATCGCGGATTTTGAGTTGATGCGAGTGATGGGACTTGAGAAGAAAGCCGTTGGTGTAGTGACGTATCTGTCCGTGATTGTTTTTTATATCATGATCGCAATGGATTCGACGAGTTATTTCTTCCCGTTTTTCGTGGGATATCTGCTGAGTCTTTTATTCATCTATGTGATCCAGTATCCGAAAGTCCGAATTGAAGCAGTATCCGAATGCTTCTTTGCCGTGGCTTATGCCGGATTCCTCCTGTCACATGTTGTCTTTGCCAGGAATCTTCCCTACGGACAGTGGCTGGTATGGTTGATTGTATTTGGCTCGTGGGGCGCGGATACCTGTGCGTATTGTGTCGGAAAGCTGATCGGGAAGCATCATTTTTCCGAACTCAGTCCGAAAAAGACGATCGAGGGATGTGTCGGCGGTGTGATCGGTGCGGGACTGATGGCTTTTATCTATTCGTTCTTCACACCGGAGATGCCATGGTTTACCATCTCGCCGCGGATCGTTTTTCCGATCGTCGTGATGGTCAGTGCGGTGGTATCGATCTTCGGTGATCTGGCGGCGTCGGCGATCAAGAGAAATTATGTGATCAAAGATTACGGTAATATCATTCCGGGACATGGTGGTATCCTCGACCGGTTCGATAGTGTGATCTTTGTCGCTCCGTTTGTGTATTATCTGTTATTATTGTCTATGGCGATCAACTAGGAAAGCATAAGAGTGAATTATGAAAACGATAACGATACTTGGATCGACCGGATCGATCGGAACGCAGACACTTCAGGTTGTACGACATTATGCGGAAGATTTTGATATCTTTGCGCTCGTGGCCGGAACCAATGTGGATCGGATGGCGGAACAGATTGAACTGTTCCGACCGAAACTGGTCGTCATGAAGGATGCGGAACACGCTGAAGCCCTGGAAAATAGGATTCAAGAGAGGTCCGTCGATGCGATCACGGAGATTCTTTACGGCATGGATGGGTATCTGGCTGCCGTGACGGCTCCCGAGGTGGAACTTGTCGTGGCGGCCATGGTAGGGATGATCGGCCTGAGGCCGGTATTGACAGCCATTGAGCACGGCAAAGACATCGCTTTGGCGAATAAAGAAACATTGGTGTGTGCCGGGCATTTGATCATGAAAGCAGCCAGGGAACATAAGGTCAGACTACTTCCCGTAGATTCAGAACATTCGGCCATTTTTCAATGCCTGCAGGATGTTCCCGGCGGACCATTTGTGGACGGTAGGCCGGTGGAGTATGGTGGTCATGCCGGCGGAACAGGTGCTTCCGTGCGTGGAGGCGCATCCGTTGAGAGCCCGATAGAGACCATTTTTCTGACGGCGTCCGGCGGACCATTCCGGAGGGCGACGAAGGAGGAATTGGAGTCGGTCACGGTAGAGCAGGCCCTGGCGCATCCGAACTGGTCGATGGGAGCGAAGATCACGACGGATTCGGCGACAATGATCAACAAGGGACTGGAGATCATCGAGGCCACCTGGCTTTTTGATGTGCCGGTGGAAAAGATCCATGTGCTGGTGCAGCCAAAGAGTATCATTCATTCCATGGTAGGCTTTCGTGACGGGGCAGTACTGGCGCAGCTCGGAACTCCGGATATGCGTGTCCCCATCCAGTATGCACTGATGTATCCGGAGAGAAGAGAGTTGGATGATAAAAGACTGGACTTTGAGGAACTGGCGAATATCACGTTTGAAAAACCGAATACGGACGTCCTCAGAGGAATTCCGATCGCGACCGAGAGTGCGCGGATCGGCGGATCGATGCCGACCGTCATGAATGCGGCCAATGAGTACGCGGTGGAAAAGTTTTTGCAAAAAAGACTTCCATTTTTACAAATATATGGTATGATAGAATATGCGATGGAACAACATACTGTGTGCGAGGAGCCGTCCCTTACGGATATCCTTGAGGCAGAGGCGTGGACATATCGAATTTTGGACGAAAGGCTGGAACAATGAATATAGGATCAATCTTATTGGCAATATTGGTGTTCAGCGTGATTATCATTTTTCACGAGTTCGGACACTTTATCGTAGCGAAGTTGAATCATGTGGGTGTCATCGAGTTCTCACTGGGTATGGGACCGAGGATTCTGTCCTGGGCGAATGATGGAACAAAGCATCGACTGTTGTTTTTCAAGTCGACGGCATTTTTCGAGGAGCACCCGGAGTTTGAGGATCATACGATCTATTCGTGGAAGATCCTCCCGTTCGGCGGATCCTGTATGATGCTTGGTGAGGAAGAGGACGTGGACGATGAGCGTTCCTTCTCGCGTAAGTCGGTTTGGGCGCGGATGGCGATCATCGTTGCCGGACCGCTGTTTAACTTTATCCTGGCATTTTTACTGTCGCTGATCGTGATCGGGACGATCGGGCATGACCCGGCTGTTGTCACGAAGTTTGACACGAATTCGGCGGCACAGGAGGCCGGCCTTCAGGTGGGGGATAAGATTCTCGAGATGGGGAACGAGAGTATCGTCGTGAATCGACAACTCAGTTATTATCCGATCTTCCATACACTTGACGGGTCCAAGGTCCATTTCAAGGTAGAGAGAAATGGTGAGGAAAAAGAATTTGATATCGCACCGAAGCTGACTAAGCTTGAGGACGGTACGGAAAAATACATGTTTGGTTATTATCACAGCGCGCCGAGAGAGAAGGTGGGTGTGTTGTCAACCCTGAAGTATTCGGCGTATGAGGTGAAGTTTTGGATCGATACGACGATCAAGAGTCTGGGGTTGATGATCACCGGTAAGGTCAGTGCCGATCAGATATCGGGGCCGGTCGGGATCGTCAAGCAGGTCAGCGATGTCGTTGAGGAGAGTAAGCCGGAGGGAATGACGACCGTTGTGATGAATCTTCTGATCTTTGCGATCCTGATTTCCGCGAACCTTGGTGTCATGAACCTGATTCCGATTCCGGCGCTTGATGGTGGACGTTTGCTGTTCCTTATCATCGAGTTGATACGGAGGAAGCCGCTCCCCAGAAAGGTCGAGACATACTTCAATGTCGGCGGTTTTGTTGCGTTGATGGCGCTGATGGTTTTCATCATGGGGAATGATATTTTGAAGTTGTTTTAAATACGGTTTATAATGAGATGGCTTAGTTGTACGTCATGGGTGCCTGGGAGTGAGGTATATGAATCCCACGTGAGCGGACAAGTTAAAGCCGTCCGGGAAAGAGGTATCCGTGCGTCGAAAAAGCAGGGAAGTTACGATCGGAAACGTTACGATCGGCGGTGTGCACAAGGTAGCGATCCAGTCGATGACAAATACGAAAACGGAGGATGTCGCGGCGACTGTCGCGCAGATCCACGAGCTTGAGAAAGCCGGGTGTGACATTATCCGCTGCGCCGTGCCGACGATGGAAGCGGCTGCGGCACTGAAGGAGATTAAAAAGCAGATTCGGATTCCACTGGTGGCGGATATCCATTTTGATTACAAGCTTGCGATCGCCGCGGTGGAAAACGGTGCCGACAAGATCCGGATCAATCCGGGCAATATCGGAAGTACGGAACGGGTACAGGCGGTAGTTGACTGCTGCAGGGAGCACCATGTACCGATCCGTGTCGGTGTCAACAGCGGCTCACTGGAAAAAGATTTATTGGAAAAATACGGAGGCGTGACAGCGGAAGGACTCGTCGAAAGCGCGCTTGATAAGGCAGCCCTGATCGAGAAGATGGGGTATAATGAGCTGGTGATCAGCATCAAGTCCTCGGATGTTAGGATGGCAATCCGGGCGCACGAGCTGATCGCAAAGGAGACGGATATTCCGCTTCATGTAGGCATCACGGAGGCAGGCACCGTACTGACCGGAAGTGTGAAGTCGGCACTCGGACTCGGCGTGATCCTCTATCAGGGAATCGGGGATACCATCCGCGTATCACTCACCGGTGAGCCGGTAAAGGAAGTTCAGGTAGCGAAGGAAATCCTTCGTTCACTCGGACTGAAAAAGGGTGGCATTGAGATCGTATCCTGTCCGACCTGCGGGCGTACGCAGATTGATCTGATCGGACTGGCCGGTCAGGTGGAAGAGATGGTACAGGCCTACGATGACAAAGAGTTGAAGGTCGCTGTGATGGGATGCGTGGTAAACGGTCCCGGAGAAGCGAAGGAGGCGGATCTGGGGATCGCCGGCGGCAAGGGAGAAGGACTTCTGATCCGACATGGTGAAGTGATCAAAAAGCTGCCTGAGGATCAGTTGCTCGAAGCGTTACGACAGGAGATTGAAGCGTACTGAGTCACGAGAGCCATGACAGGGGATGGAAGCGTATGGATACGCCGATGATATGCGGACCGGTGCGGATGATTTGAAGTATGGATTGAATGAGTAAAAGGGGTTGAACAACTTGGAAAACGAAAAAATTCGTTTTTTTGACGCGTTTTCGGATCTGAATCTGGAATCACGTCTGTATCATATTTTTTCGGAGGTATCGGTGCTTCGCGTGACGGCCTCCAATTCCAAAAGAATGGCACGGATTGAGTTGAACAGCAAAGATATCATCTCACACAAGGATATCGAACGAGTGGAGGATGCTTTGCGTGATCAGATTTTTCGCAGGACGAATTATCTGCCTCAGGTTCGTGTCCGTTTTGTTGTTGACGGAGATAAGTCGACCGGGGATATTTTTCAGATGTATCGTGAGGTATGGGTGGAAGAGATCCGTTCGAGACACCCGATCGATTATTATACCTTTTGCCGTGATCAGATGGAATTTACGGATGAGCAGACGCTTCAGATTACTTGTGAGGATGAACCGGTAGCGCATAACCGCTCTCATCAGATGCAGTTGTATATGGAGAATTGCATGAAGGAGCGTTTTGACCGAACGATCCGTGTGGTATTTAATTATATTGAGCCGAAGAAGAAACCGAATCTAAAGAACTCAGCAGCTCCTATGGGGGCATATGATTCCATGGATGCGATGGCGGAAGCGGAAGTAGCAGAGGCAGCAAGACGCGAGGAGGAGGCTTTGGCGGCGGGCCACATGTCAGGCGCGGATGCCCGAACCGAAGAAGGCGGTGCGGGAGCCGGAGCATCATACGCGGAAGCCGATCAGACAGAAGACAGGAAAGAAAAGAAGAAGGATAGCGCGAAAAAGAAAAAGAGAAAAAAAGGCGCGCCGGAACCAGGGCTGGTTTACGGTAAAAATGTCGACGGAGACATCACGCCGATCTTGGATATTTTTGATGGTATCGGAGAAGTTGTGATCGCCGGTATGGTGAGCGCGGTCGAGATCCGCGAGACGAAAAAAGAAGGCTTGTGGATATTGATGTTTGATGTAACGGATTTTCAGGATACGATCCGTTGCAAGATGTTCATCGACAAGGAAGATTACGAAGAGTATTCGCTGGGAGCGTTTATCGATAAGGGACATTTTTTGTGCGTAAAAGGAAAGGCCACCTACGACGAGCGCTTCGACCGTGAGGTTCGTATCATGAATATCGTGGGGATCAAGGAGATCGAGGATTTCCGTTCGCCGAGAAAGGATACCTGCGAGTACAAGCGTGTGGAGTTGCACGCGCATACGCAGATGAGCGATACCGATGCGATGACGGATGCCGGCAAGCTTGTCAGTCGTGCTTATAAATGGGGACATCCGGCCGTGGCGATCACGGATCACGGCGTGGTGCAGTCCTTTCCGGACGCAGAGCATGCGTACAAGGATATCAGGAAAAAAGATAAAGACGCGGACTTCAAGGTGATCTATGGAAGCGAAATCTATCTCGTCGACGATTCTGAGGAGACCGTGGTCAATGAAAAGGGACAGTCGCTGAACGATTCCTATGTGGTATTCGACTTGGAGACCACCGGCTTTTCACCGACGCGTTGTCGTATCATCGAGATTGGCGCGGTGAAGGTGGTGGACGGAAAGATCGTGGACCGGTTCTCTGAGTTTGTCGATCCGCATATGCCGATCCCGCCGAGGATCACAAAGCTGACGAGTATCACCGATGACATGGTGAAGGGAGCGCCGGATATCAATGAGATTCTGCCGGACTTCCTGCGGTTTTGTGACGGCTCAATCCTGGTCGCTCACAACGCGCCTTTTGATCACAGTTTTATCAAGGCCAAGGCGGCGGACATGGGATGTGAGACCTTCTATACCGTGGTGGATACAGTCGGTATCGCCAGAGTCCTGTTCCCGGATATGGCCAAGGCAACGCTTGATGCTGTTGCTAAAAAAATGAAGATATCTCTGGAGCATCACCACCGCGCCGTTGAGGACGCGGAGGCGACAGCACAGATTTTTGTAAAAATGATCCCGATGCTTGAAAAACAGGGGATTACAGATTTGCATGCTCTGTATGAGCGGACGCATCATGCGCCGGAGATCACTAAGAGAAAACCGATGTATCACGCGATCGTGCTGGCGGCCAATGAGGTCGGCCGTGTGAATCTGTATACGCTGGTTTCGAATTCGCATCTGAAGTATTTCAGCCGCAGACCGCGTGTGCCGAAGAGTGAACTTATGAAGTACCGCGAAGGACTGATCGTCGGCTCGGCGTGCGAGGCGGGAGAACTGTACCGCGCCATCGTCGAGGATCGTGATGAGGACCGGATCGAGGAGATCGCTTCATTCTATGATTATCTGGAGATCCAGCCGGCGGATAACGATCTCTTTATGATCGATTCGGAGAAGGAAGTTTATGAATCGATCCGTTCCCGTGAGGATCTGCAGGAGATCAACCGTCGTATCGTAGCGCTGGGCGACAAGCTCGGAAAGCCGGTTTGCGCAACCTGTGATGTTCACTTTATGGATCCGGAGGATGAGATCTATCGTGAGATTCTCTTAGCCGGAAAAAAGATTACCGATGAACAGCAGCCGCCGTTATTTTTACGGACGACCGATGAGATGCTCGAGGAGTTTTCTTATCTCGGCAAGGAAAAGGCACTGGAGGTTGTCGTTACCAATACGGTAGATATCGCCAATCGGATTGAGGTAATCTCGCCGGTGTTCCCGGACAAGTGCGCGCCGGTGATCCCGGATTCCGATAATCAGCTTCGCGAGATCTGTTATCGCAAGGCGCACCAGATGTATGGCGAAGAGCTGCCCGAGGTTGTATCGGAACGCCTGGAGCGCGAGCTGAATTCGATCATTTCCAACGGCTTTGCCGTGATGTATATCATCGCGCAGAAACTGGTATGGAAGTCCAATGAGGACGGGTATCTCGTAGGTTCCCGTGGATCGGTCGGGTCTTCCTTTGTGGCGACGATGGCCGGTATCACGGAGGTAAATCCTCTGCCGGCGCATTATTATTGTGAACACTGTCATTATTCGGATTTTGATTCGGAAGAGGTAAAGGCATTTGCCGGAAGTTCCGGTTATGATATGCCGGCGAAGGATTGTCCGGTTTGCGGAAAGCCTTTGACGCGTGACGGACATGATATTCCGTTTGAGACCTTCCTGGGTTTCTACGGAGACAAGGAGCCGGATATCGACCTGAATTTCTCGGGTGAATATCAGTCGAAGGCGCATGCTTACACGGAGGTTATCTTCGGCGCCGGCCAGACCTACCGTGCCGGTACCGTTGGTACGATCGCGGAGAAGACCGCGTATGGTTATGTGAAAAATTACTTCGAGGAAGATAAAAAGATTCACAAGCGTCCGGAGGAGATCGAGCGCCTGATGCAGGGCGTAGCCGGTGTGAAAAACTCGACCGGCCAGCACCCGGGCGGTATCGTTGTTCTGCCCCTGGGGCTGGATATCAACATGTTCACGCCCGTGCAGCATCCGGCGAATAAAGATATCCCGATCATCACGACGCACTACGATTATCATAAGATCGATTCGAACCTGCTGAAACTGGATATTCTCGGGCACGACGATCCGACCATGATCCGTATGCTGGAGGATATCACCGGAGTTGATGCTCTGAAAATCCCGCTCGATGATGAGAAGGTGCTGTCTCTTTTTGCCGGTACCGAAGCACTCGGTATCGAACCGGATGAGCTGATGGGAGCCGATCTCGGATGTCTCGGTGTCCCGGAGATGGGTACGGACTTCGTAATGCAGATGCTTCATGACACGGAGCCGAAGAACTTCTCGGATCTGGTGCGGATCTCCGGCCTGTCACACGGAACCGATGTGTGGCTGAATAACGCGCAGTATTATATCAAGCGAGGAGACTGTACGCTGGGAACGGCGATCTGTACCCGTGATGATATCATGACCTATCTGATCTATGCCGGCGTGGAAAAAGGTCTTGCCTTCAACATCATGGAGAAGGTACGTAAAGGACTTGTCGCCAAGGGTAAGGTCGAAGAGTGGGAGGATTGGAAGGAAACGATGCTTTCCTGCGGAGTGCCGGAGTGGTACGTTGAGTCCTGTGGGAAGATCAAGTATATGTTCCCGAAAGCGCACGCGGTAGCGTATGTCATGATGGCGTTTCGTATTGCGTGGTTTAAGGTGTATTATCCGCTTGCTTACTACGCGGCATTTTTCTCGATCCGCGCGAAGGCCTTTGACTATGAGATGATGTGTCAGGGGCGGTTCCCGCTTGAAGAGAAGCTGAAGGAATATGACAAGCGGTCCAAGAGCAATAAACCTGCGGAGAAGCTTACCTCGAAAGAGGAGGACGCGTACGGTGATATGAAGATCGTGCAGGAGATGTATGCCAGAGGGTTTGAGTTTGCGCCGATCGATCTGAATAAGGTAGACGCGAAGCGCTTCACGATCACGGAGGATAACAAACTGATGCCTTCACTGATCGCGATCAACGGAGTGGCAGATGCCGCGGCGGAATCGATTGCCGACGCAGTCAAGGATGGTCCTTTCTCGTCCTGCAAGAACTTCAAAAACCGCACGCACACGACTCAGACGACAGTCGACAAACTGCGAGAACTCGGCATTCTTGGAGACATTCCGCTGGATGATCAGATGTCGCTTTTGGATCTGTTCTAGTGAAAACAACCAAAAATCGTAATTTTTTAAAAAAAATGCTTGCATTTTCCTTTATTATGGTGTATAGTAGTCACTGTTAGTGGTCCGTTGGTCAAGCGGCTAAGACGCTGCCCTCTCACGGCAGAAACAGGGGTTCGATTCCCCTACGGACTATTAATACGTAACTGTTGGATGAGTGGTCTGTTTCAGACCACTCATTCTTTTGTAAATAAGAAAGGGATGGCCTATGGACTATGTGCAGCGCACCGAAGAGCTGGTGAAGCCCATCCTCGACGAGTTCGGCTTTGAATTATACGACGTCGAACTGATCAGGGAAGGCGGAGGTCAGGTTCTTCGGGTTTACATCGATAAAGAAGGCGGTATCACCAGCGATGATACGGCAGATGTATGCCGGAAGCTGAGTGATAAGATCGATGAAGAGAAAAACTTCATCAAAGAAGCCTATATGCTGGAAGTCAGTTCGCCCGGTTTGACAAGGGCGTTGACCAAGCCGGAGCATTTTTCCAAGAGCATAGGAAAAGATGTGGAATTCAAACTATTTGCTCCCATCACCTATGAGGAAAAAGGCAAGAAGCTAAGTGCCAAGGAATTTGTCGGCGTGCTGCTTGACTATGACGCGGGGGCAGACAAGGTCACACTTGGCTGGGATGAACAGAAACTGGTATTGGAAAGAAAAGACATTTCATCTATTCGGTTGTGGATAGATTTTTAAGGAGGATATCATGGCAAAGAAGAAGGAAGAAGCATTTGACGCAAGCAAAGAGTTTGTTCTCGCGATCGAGGCGCTTGCCAAGGAAAAGGAGATTGACAAGGAGATTCTCTTCGAGGCAATCGAGAGTTCACTGGTGATGGCCTGCAAAAGAGAGTTCGCGAGCGGTGAGAAAAATAACATCGAAAACGTGCGCGTGGATATGAACCGTGAGACCGGTGAGATCCATGTATATATGGAGAAAGAGGTTGTCGCTGAGGTGTTGGATGATTCCCAGGAGATCTCGGAGGCAGAGGCAGAGGCGAAGTTCCCGGGCAGCAAGCTCGGTGAAAAGGTATTGGTTGAGGTGACACCGAAGAACTTCGGACGTATCGCGACGCAGCAGGCGAAGCAGGTTGTCGTTCAGAAGATCCGCGAGGAGGAGAAACGCATCCTTCAGAACCAGTACGAGACAACGGAGCACAACATCATTACCGGAACCGTGCAGCGTTACAACAACGGTACCTACACGATCAACATCGGTAAGATCGATGCGATCCTCACACCGCAGGAGCAGGTTGAAGGCGAGGAGTTCCGTATCAATGAGCGCGTCAAGGTCTATGTTAAGGGCGTGCGTGAGACACCGAAGGGAATCCTTCGCGTGATGATCTCACGTCGTGACGAGGGCTTTGTTAAGCATTTGTTTAAAAATGAAGTCGCCGAGATCCAGGACGGAACGGTCGAGATCAAGAGTGTTTCCCGTGAGCCGGGTGTACGTTCGAAGATTGCCGTGACCAGCTACAATCCGGACGTGGACGCGGTCGGCGCTTGTGTCGGTGTCAACGGTGAGAGAGTCAATGCCGTTGTCGAGGAACTTCACGGAGAGAAGATCGATATCGTCGAGTGGAGCGAGGATCCGACTATTTTTATTGAGAACGCGCTGAGTCCTTCCAAGGTGATCCGTGTGGAAGTGGAAGAGGTTGACAAGGAGCGCAAGGCCGAGGTTATCGTACCGGATTATCAGTTGTCACTGGCAATCGGTAAGGAAGGTCTGAACGCGAAACTGGCAGCGAAGTTAACGAAGTATAAGATTGATATTAAGAGTGAGTCACAGGCTTACTGATATGACAGAAGATAAAAGAAAACCGATGCGAACCTGTATCGGTTGCGGACAAAAGAAAGAGAAAGAAAATCTGATGCGGATCGCGTGCGATAGAGACAGACATGTCATATGGGACGTGAAGAAGGCGGACGGGCGAGGCGCCTATCTGTGCAAGGATGCGGAGTGCCTGAAAAAGGCGATCAAAACCAAGGCACTGAATCGGACTTTCCGCCTGAGCATACCGGAAGAAACATACCGGAGTCTGGAGGATGAATTTGGTAAAAAGTGGGAGTGATCCCGGCAGAATATTGGGCACGCTTGGACTTGCCATGAAGGCGGGGAGGCTCGTCAGCGGAGAGTTTATGACCGAGCGTGCGATAAGGGACGGTGAGGCCAAACTCGTCGTGGTGGCGGATGACGCGTCACCGGGAACGAAAAAGAAGTTCACCGATTCCTGCACCTACTATCAGGTGCCCATCATTTTTACTGCGGATAAGGAGACTTTGGGACGGTCACTGGGCAAGGAATACCGCGCGTCACTGGCTGTCATAGATGACGGATTTGCTTCATCCATCCGGAAAAATTTTACTGGGGAGGTATTACAGTATGGCAAAAATGAGAATATATGAGATAGCTCGAAGTATGGGGCTACAGAATAAAAATATAAAGAGCGCGGATCTCGTTTCGTATCTGAATAATAACGGATACGAGGTGAAGAGTGCGCAGTCGAGCATCGAGGGTGATGCGATCGCTTTTCTCATGAAGTCTTATCAGGAAGGTCTCATCCCGTTTGAGGGACATGAGGTTGCTTCCGACAAGGCGAAAGATGTGAAAAAAGAGGTGGAAGAGTCGGTGAAGAAACCGGCGGCTAAGCCGAAGAAACCGGCGGCCGAGGAAGAGCCAAAGGAGGAAGCGAAGGAAGCGAAGGAGACGGAGGCGCCGAAGAAGGTTGTCACTGAGGAACCGAAGAAAGAGGCACCGAAGAAAACTGCGGCACCGGCTGCGGATGGCTCGTCTCCGAGAAAGCAGACACGCGCTTACCACAGTGATGGCGGAGCAGCCCTGAAGGGTGGATCTTCCGATTCGAGAAGAGGCCGTGGCGATGGCAGACAGAGCTTTGACGGACGTCGTAACGATCGTGACGGTGGTCGTGGCGGAAGGGACAGTGGTTCCCGTTCATTCGGAGGACCGGCACCGGCGTTTGACGGCGGCGGCAAGCAGGATTCCCGTCGTGGCGGTCGCGGCAAGAAGGGGAAGAACGATCATAACCGTAATAACGGTGGTTATCATAAGGCATCGGAGGAAGAGATCCGTCGTGCAAGATCCAAGAAGGATCCGAACAGAGCAGGCGCATTTATCCGTCCGAAGCAGGTAGAGCAGAAGCCGGAGGATGATATCCGCAGCATCAAGATCCCTGAAGTACTCACTATCCGTGAGTTGGCGGATCGCATGAAGATGCCGGCATCCGGACTTGTCAAGAAGTTATTTTTACAGGGAAAAATGGTTACACAGAACCAGGATATCTCTTACGAAGAAGCGGAAGAGATCGCTCTGGAATATGATATCCTCGTAGAACTTGAGGAGAAGGTGGATGTTGTTGCCGAGCTTCTCAAGGAGGAGGAAGAGGACGTATCCAAGATGAAGAAGCGTCCGCCGGTAGTCTGTGTTATGGGTCACGTCGATCATGGTAAAACATCTCTTTTGGATGCGATCCGTCAGACCGATGTCACCGAGCACGAGGCCGGTGGTATCACGCAGCATATCGGTGCGTATGTGGTTCGTATCAACGGACAGAAGATCACGTTCCTCGATACACCGGGACATGAGGCGTTTACTTCCATGCGTATGCGTGGTGCCCAGTCTACGGATATCGCTGTACTGGTTGTCGCAGCGGATGACGGCGTGATGCCGCAGACCGTCGAGGCGATCAACCACGCGAAGGCAGCCGGTGTTGAGATCATCGTGGCTGTGAATAAGATCGATAAGGAAGGCGCCAATATCGAGCGCGTGAAAAAGGAGCTCGCCGAGTATGAACTTGTACCGGAAGAGTGGGGAGGTCAGACGGTGTTCTGTCCGGTATCCGCTCATACCAAGGAAGGTATCGAGAATCTTCTCGAGATGATCGTTCTGACGGCGGATGTGCTGGAACTGAAGGCCAATCCGAAGCGCGACGCGAGAGGTGTTGTTATCGAGGCCGAGCTGGATAAAGGTCGTGGTCCGGTCGCTACCGTACTCGTACAGAAGGGTACGCTCAATATCGGTGATCATATCGCAGTAGGTCCTGCTTACGGTAAGGTTCGTGCGATGATCGATCACAAGGGTGAGCGCGTGAAGAGCGCGAAGCCTTCGACACCGGTTGAGATCCTCGGTCTTAACGGAGTGCCGGATGCGGGTGAGATCTTCGTTGTTAAGGAAAATGATAAGGAAGCTAAGCAGATCGCTCAGGCTTATATCGCGCAGGGCAAGGACAAGCTGATCGAGGATACCAAGGCGAAGAAACTGTCTCTCGACGGACTTTTCGATCAGATCCAGGCCGGCAACATCAAGGAACTTGGACTTATCATCAAGGCCGACGTGCAGGGTTCCGTGGAGGCTGTCAAGCAGAGTCTTGTCAAGCTGTCCAACGAGGAAGTGGCTGTCCGTGTCATCCACGGCGGTGTCGGTACGATCACCGAATCCGATGTTTCACTGGCCAGCGCGTCGAATGCCATCATCATCGGCTTCAATGTGCGTATGGACAATCAGGCCAAGGAGACAGCCGAGAGAGAGAACGTCGATGTACGTACATACTCTGTCATCTACAATGCAATCGAGGATGTCGAGAGCGCTATGAAGGGAATGCTCGAGCCGATCTACGAGGAGAAGGTGATTGCTCACGCCGAGATCCGTCAGCTGTTCAAGGCGTCCGGTATCGGTACGATCGCCGGTTCCTATGTGCTGGATGGTACGATCGAGAGAGGTTGCTCGGTTCGTATTTCGCGCGAGGGCGAGCAGATCTTCGAGGGTCCGTTGGCGTCGCTGAAGCGATTTAAGGATGATGTGAAGGAAGTGAATGCCGGCTATGAGTGCGGTCTCGTGTTTGACGGGTTTAATGATATTGCGGAGCTTGATCAAGTTGAGTGTTACAAGATGGTAGAAGTACCAAGGTGAATCTGATCACCGCCATCCGTAAACGGATGACGTGATCAGACGGCAAGCCTATTCACCTGAAAGAATGCTGCGCATTCTTTCCCGGTGAGAACCAAGCGCGAGCGCTGTCCGCTCATGCGCGGGAAAGTCTGGTGCATTGTTCCACCAGTTTGGGCGCACATATAATGTTTTATAGGAGTAATTGATGTCTAATAGAAGTGTAAAAAGTTTAAGAATAAACGGTGAGGTGCAGCGCGAGATGAGCATCATACTGCGCGAGGAGTTGAAGGATCCCAGGATCCATCCGATGACCAGTGTGACAGGCGCGCAGGTGACCAACGACCTCAAGTACGCGACTATTTTTGTCAGTGTTCTCGGTGATGAGAAGGATAAAAAATACACGCTTGAGGGCTTGAAAAAAAGTGCTTCTTACGCGAGGCATCTTCTGGCGACGAGGTTGAATCTGCGCAATACACCGGAGCTGATCTACAAGCTGGATGAGTCGATGGAGTACGGTGCGACGATGTCGAAGCGGATCGATGAAGTCATGGCTCATGATCATGAAGTGAGTCTGGCCAGAGGCGATGAGAATCCGGGAACAGAAGAAGAGTAAGGTTTCGTTTTGGTTTTCTTTTGAACAGGGGACGATGCGGATGAGTGAAGAAAACAAGAACTATCTGATTGAAGCGATCGAGCGGGCGAAGACTATCGCTATCAGTGGACACGTGCGTCCCGACGGTGACGCGATCGGTTCCTCGATGGGACTGTATTTTTATCTCAGGGATAATTATCCGGATAAGACTGTCTGTGTGTTTTTAGAGGAAGTGCCGGAAAGCTTCGATCACATTCGTGATGATGAAGCGACGGCCAGACGGTGCGATCATTACGATCTGTTTATCGCGCTCGATAGCGGTGATGTGGAGCGCCTCGGCGATGCCGGAAAGATCATGCAGGAGAATTCCGATGATACGATCAATGTGGATCATCATATTACCAATACACAATTCGGCAATAAAAATATCGTCGATGCCAAAGCGAGTTCGACCTGTCAGATTCTTTTTACCCTGATGGATGAGGACAAGATCGGGACGATGACAGCGATGGCTCTCTATACCGGAATCATCCACGACACGGGTATTTTTAAGCATAATAATACCTCGTACCAGACGATGCGTATTGCCGGAAAACTGATGCGTAAGGGGATTCCTTTCGGGGAGATCATCGACAATAGTTTTTATTATAAAACAAGTAAGCAACTTAAGATCAAAGGGAAATGTTTGTCGGATTGTCAGTTTCTTTTGGATGGAAGGGTTGTTATTTCCGTGCTGACCGCTAACGACATGGAAACGTATCAGGCCAAGTCCTCGGATCTTGACGGTATCATTGATGATCTTCGGACGACGGTGGGTGTCGAGGTGGCGATCCTTCTCAGTGAGCGTGTGCCGGGTGAGTTCAAGGTAAGTATGCGTTCCAATAAGCTGGTGGATGTCGCTTCTATCGGACAGTATTACGGTGGCGGCGGGCATATCAAAGCCAGCGGTTGTACCATCAAGGGAACAGCGGATGAAGTGACACATATGCTGGTTGACAAGATCCGTTTGCAACTGGGTGAGGACACCGAGGATGAGGACGACGATGACTGACGGAATCATCAATGTATATAAAGAAAAAGGTTTTACATCGCACGATGTGGTCGCGAAACTTCGCGGCATCCTTCACATCAAAAAAATCGGTCATACCGGAACACTGGATCCGGATGCCACGGGGGTACTTCCGATCTGTGTCGGAAGGGCGACCAAGGTTTGTGAACTTCTGACCGATCATGACAAGACCTATGAGGCGGTGGTCGCACTTGGTATCACGACGGATACACTGGATACGTCGGGAGAGATACTGACACGCCGAAAGGTACAGGTTACTAAGGAAGAATTAGAGGAGGTCCTGACACACTTTCAGGGCGATATCATGCAGGATCCGCCGATGTATTCGGCCATAAAAATAAATGGGAAAAAACTCTATGAATATGCCAGAGAAGGTAAGGAAGTAGAGCGAAAAAAAAGACCGGTCACTATCCATAAGTTGGAGTTATTGGATGTAAAACCGGATGCGGAGGAACCGACTTTTTCCATTCGTGTTTCCTGCTCTAAGGGAACTTACATCCGAACGCTTTGCGATGATATCGGAAGAGAACTCGGATGCGGCGCGGCGATGGCGTCTCTCATCCGAACGGCGGTCGGAAGGTTTACGATTGAGGAGGCGATCACGCTTTCCGAGATCGAGGATAAAGTCGCTGCCGGTGAGACGGAAGATATGATGCTTCCGCTGGAGGATGTGTTTGAAGACTGTCCCGCGTGCAAGGTAACGGATGACGCGATGAAGCTACTGGTAAACGGCAATCCGTTACGAAGAGAGCAGGTTGTGGCGATGGAACAGGCAACCGACGCTGATAAGTCAGGTATGGATTTGAAGACAGGCAGTGACAGGATTCGCGTTTACGGTACGGACAGTGAGTTCTATGCGCTGTATCAATACAATAAAAACAAAAAGTGTTATGTTGTGGAGAAGTTTTTCCACGTTTAATAATAATTGAATGCCCGGATGTTCAGCTGGTAATAATAATGTCCGGTCATAGGAAAACAGAAGTATTGTTTTGAGGTTTTTACATGGTTATTTGGGACCGTATCCCGGAGAAAAGATCCGAACGAATGGCACTTTGTATCGGGAAGTTCGACGGGTTTCATAAGGGACACCGTTTGCTGATCGAGGAAGCAAAAAAGACCGGCTATCCGGTCGGTGTGTTGACATTTTTATTTCATCATACAGAGACGATCGACAGCGTGGAAGAGAAAAGACGTCTGGCAGAAAAACTGGGTGTAGAGATCTACATCGAGATCGAAGCGGGACCTTCTTTTTTTTCTCTGACACCGGAGGCATTTATAAGAGATGTCGTTGCGGATAAGTTGCACGCGAGACATGTGATCGTGGGAGAAGATTTTTGCTTCGGAAGAGACCGGGCCGGTGATGTTACGACATTGGCTTCCTATGAAAAAGAATGTCATTATACGTTGCACGCGATCCGAAAGCTTCGCGACGGAGCGGGAGAGATCAGCAGCAGTCGCATTCGGGATGCGATCGTGGCCGGACAGATGGAGGATGTATACAGACTTCTCGGACGGCCGTATACGATGGAAGGTACGGTTATGGACGGGAATCGTATCGGAAGACGGATGGGAGTTCCTACCGCAAATCTCGTTCCGGAGCCGGGAAGGGTGCTGCCACCGAAGGGCGTGTACGCGATGTGGGTTACGGTTGATGGTCATGATCGATACAAAAGCATCGGTAATCTCGGTGTCAAGCCGACCGTCGGCCCCGACAATCCGATCGGCCTGGAGGTTCATCTTCTTGACTATGAGGGGGATCTGTACGGGAAGAACATAGCGGTAGAGTTCGGGATATTTTTACGAAAAGAGAAGCGCTTTGATAATGTGGAAAGTCTGCATCATCAGATCGATGAGGATATACGGAGGGCAGAAAAATGGCTTCGATAAGTAAGACAATTGTATTTGATATGGATGGTGTGATCCTGGATTCTGAGCAGTTGGAGCTCAGTATCTGGGTGTATCTCGGAGAAAAATATCAGTTTGAGGGTATCGAGGAAGTGTTCCGTGAGACGCTGGGGACGACGCGTGAGGAGACCGGACGTATCATGAAGCGCGCTTACGGAGAGGATTTTCCGATGGATACGTTCAAGGTCGAGAGCAGGGAACTCTTTACGGAGCGTACCAAGAAGGACGGTGTACCGGTGAAGCCCGGGGCCAGAGAACTGCTACAGTTTCTGAAGATTAATGGATGGAATATCGGACTGGCGAGTTCGACGGCGGGAGATCGCGTGCGTGAGGAGCTGCAGGCGGTAGGGTTACTGGATTTCTTTGAGGCGGTTGTGACCGGTGATATGGTGACGGAGTCGAAGCCGCATCCGGAGATTTATTTCAAGGCTTGTGAGATGCTGAATGTGAATCCGAAGGAGGCAGTCGCGGTTGAGGATTCCAAGAACGGTGTCCGCTCGGCGGCGATGGCCGGGATGAAGGTGATCCTGGTGCCGGATCTGGTTGCGCCGGATGAGGATACGCAGCGATTGGCATGGAAGCAGTTCCCGGATCTTTTCGATGTGAGGAGATTTTTCACGGGGATGTGACAGCGAAATTCCGCTTGCGTAAAATCCGTTTTTATGCTAGAATGGAGCTCGGGTGTAGTAAACCCAGTAAACCCGATGGGAGTATAATATCCAAAAGGAGGAAACATTATGAAGAAAGTAGTTAAGCGTAGTCTGAGCCTCGTGCTTGTATTCATCCTGGCAATGGGACTTGTTGCCTGCGGTGGCAGTGGTGAGGACACCAAGGAAAGTGTACAGAAGACAATCGATGAGCTGCAGGAGAAGATGACATCCGTATCGCAGAGTTATCAGAATACCTTCGCGGATCAGGAAGCAATGAAGGATCCGACGAAGGCTGCAGAGATTTATGACAAGGCAATCACCATGATCGATGAAGCGATCAGCGCCTGTGATACGGTAGAGGCTCCGGGGCCGGATTCTCAGAAGTATCGTGATATGTGTAAGGACTTGTTCAACGTATTCAAGAACATGATCTCAGATTTGAAGAGTAACGGTGTAACCGATCAGACGGCTGCTTCCGAGATTTCTCAGAAGTATATGGGTGAGATCATGAGTAAGTCAGCCGAGGCAATGAAGTTCATTCAGGATCTCGTGACAAAGTACGGCGTAACAATGCCGCAGAACTCGGGCATTGGTGGTACAACAGATACTACGGATACCACAGACACTACAGATACAACCGATGATGCTGAGGGTGAGGCTGCGGAAGGCGACCAGGGCGCAGAGCAGTAAGTCGACTGTTTCGTTTATAGTAATTAAAAAAGGAATCCCAAGAGTGCTCTTGGGATTCCTTTTTTGATCAATCAAATCTCGAACAACATATCTCCATACGCCGGTACCGGCCAGAGTTTCTTATCTACCATGTTCTCCAGTTCGTCGATCGGGGCGCGAAGCGCTGCCATGGCCGGAAGGACGGTCTTGCAGAAGAATTCTGCCTGGTCGTGTCCCTCGGCAAGAGTCATTGCTTTCTCATCGGCCTCGCGGAGAGCGACGACCGCATTTTTCGCATCGGATAAAAGCGTGGAGCAGCGAAGCAGCATTTCTTTTTGTACACTCACATCCGCTTCCGGACATGCCGTGGACACTTTGTTGATCGAATCGGCCAGTGAGGTGACATATCGGATGACCGCCGGGATGTACTGCTTGGTCGCCATCTTAACCATCGTGCGCGCTTCGATATTCAGCGCCTTCGCGTAGGCTTCATAATTGATCTCCGCACGAGACTCCAGCTCGGCGCGTGAGTACACATTCTGGTGCTCATACATGGCTACGCATTTTTCATCCAGATAGTAAGCGGTCGCGTCAAACATGTTCTCGATATTCGGAAGGCCGCGTTTTTCTGCTTCGGCAACCCACTCCTCAGAATACCCGTCACCGTTAAAAATGATCTTCTGATGTGCCTTCAGGGTATCGTGGATGATCTTGTCCACGGCCTGATCGATGTTGTCCGCTTTCTCAAGCTGGTCTGCCATGCCCTCGAGCACCTCGGCAACCGTGGCGTTCAGGACCGTGTTCGGACCGGCGATCGACATTGAGGAGCCCACCATACGGAACTCGAACTTGTTTCCCGTAAAGGCAAACGGCGAGGTACGGTTGCGATCCGTCGCATCCTTTTTGATCGTCGGGATCGTCTGCACGCCGATATCCATCGTCTCGCCGGTGTTGGCGTGAGAAGCGGTACCCTTGCGCAGGATCTGCTCGACGATATCCTCCAGCTGTTCACCGATGAATACGGAGATGATCGCCGGCGGTGCCTCACTGCCGCCCAGACGATGATCGTTCCCCGGACATGCTGCGGAAAGCCGCAGAA
>JAEEGM010000039.1 GCA_016280325.1 Eubacterium sp.
AAAGGATTCCGAAGTGGCTTATCATTTTTATGCAACGATACAGAACAAGTTTCATTATGCGATCACAAATCATACCGCTGCAGAGATAGTATATGAATCGGCGGATCATGAGAAAGAGCATATGGGTCTTACAACTTGGAAGAACGCTCCAGATGGCAGGATATTGAAATCAGATGTTTCGATTGCAAAGAATTATCTGGATGAGAAGCAGATCCGCAGGTTGGAGCGAACCGTCACAGGATATTTTGATTATATTGAGGATTTGATCGAGCGTGAGAATGTATTCACGATGGAAGAGTTTGAAAAGAGTGTAAATGCTTTCCTTGAATTTCGTCAATATAAGATTCTTACGGATAACGGAAGAATAACTCATAAGCAGGCAATGGATAAGGCAAATGCTGAATATGAAATATTCAACCGAACCCAGCCTATTGAATCAGATTTTGATAAGGCGGTAAAGAAAATGATCGAAGAACAATATTAAATCGGACTACTCAATCCGCCAAAGTGGCGGATTAGTGGCGTAATAGATGGCGGATTTGTAAATGCATTAGTAGAAATAGTTCTTGTGATGGTAATTCGGTTGCTCAACGAAAACGACGTCGAGAGTGTGTGTCTTATGAGTAACGGAATTCGCTAGGAGGAAAAAATGGATATCAGCATTTTGATATTTTTACAATCTTTTCGTGAAGGAATAGGTGCTATTTTCACGGAGTTTCTTTCCAAGATGACCTGGTTTGGTGAGATGAATGTTGTTCTGATCCTTGCGGGGCTGATCTATTGGTGCGTCAGCAAGGAAACAGGGACGTACCTGCTGATGGGCTGGTCCGGAAACCGTGTTGTTAACGGCGTTTTGAAGGTGTCGGTATGCGCCTACAGACCGTGGATCCGGGATGCGCGGATCATTCCGGATGTGGCGGCTATGGAGTCGGCAACCGGCTACTCCTTTCCAAGCGGTCATTCGATGAACGCGGCTTCTCTTTTTGGGGGCCTTGCGATAAAACGTGAATACAGACCGGGACTTCGAGCACTGTTCTGGATTCTTATGGGGCTGACCGCTTTCAGCAGAATCTTCTTGGGCGTTCACACACCGCAGGATATTTTGGTGGGAGCAGGTGCGGGTGTTCTGGTGATGTTCCTGACGGGAAAGCTTTTGAAATGGTTGAAAGATCATCCGGATAAGGATATTATGATAGCTGTGATCGGGATACTGATCGCGGTCGCTGTTGCCATTTTTGCTGCACTGAAACCGTATCCGACAGACTATGATGCGGAGGGGAAACTTCTGGTTGACGGACTCAAGATGGCGAATGATACGTTTAAGGCCGTGGGTTGGATCGGTGCTTTTCTGATAGGCTGGATCCTGGAACGTCGTTTGATAAACTTTACAACGGAAGTGACCGTTCAGCAGCGGGTATTCCGTCTGGTCGGTGGTCTGCTGGGTTATTATTTGATCAGCCTGATTATCAATCCGCTATTAAAATCAGCGGTGGCGGGATTTGCCGGTACCGTGATCACATGCTTTATTCAGATGTTTTATATCGTGTTTTTGTTTCCGGTCATCATAAAGCTGGCAGAGCGGAAAAAAGAATAAACGATGGATTGGGAGATTGAATTTTGTCGCAGAGAGTGAGGGCGCTATGAAAACATTTTTACAAGATCAGGTTGGACCGTGAAGTGTCGGTTGATGGTTGTGAGATTATCGACCTGGACAGTATTTGTGTCGGAAACCCACTACATGATTATATGTCCAGTTTCGGACTTCATAAGCTTGGCGCAACAAAGTATCCCAAGCTCGCGCGTCTGTCGTTGAATCTCGAGCCGGAACTGATCCCGGTTGTGGCGGCTTATGAACGATCGGAGTTTTTGGGGACGGATGATCCTGCTGTTTTAGACCAATATGTTGAAACCATGGAACTGCTCTTCAACTTCCGGCAAATATTTGTGATTGCTTTGGAGCAGTCCAACCGAAATCTGACATCGGAAATGATCGAAGGAATAAAAAGGTATAGCCTTCCTGTATTTCGCGAGAATGTACAGAAAATCATCAAAGCGGTCGAGCAATTCTAAGGGGGAATAAAAGCGTGAAGAGGAACAAGGCAAAACGAATACTGGCGATCCTTCTTGTGGCGATCATGCTGTTCACGGGTTGCGGAGAGAACACATCGGATGAAAAACAAACATCTGAGAGCACGCCTGAGATCACCGTTTCCAACCGTAAAGTAATTCGCGAGGAAGAATTCGGTGGTATCTATATTGATCTTACAATCGATGAATTTAATGCGTTGGGATTCGAGTATGGTGACTGTGTCAACGTCACATTTTCAAATGGATACAAGTTGGATAATCTTCCGTATTATAACGGGTTTTATACAAAACCAGGAGGCACGTTGCTGGTTGCCTATCCCGGCTTTCCTCATATTGAAGTCGCGATCAACATGGGAGAAGCCATATGGGACAAAGTCGGTCTAAAAGAAGGCGATACCGCTGAGATCAAGCTGGAAAAAAGAGGAGAATACTTAGATGTCCAAAACGCAAGAAATATCCAGTATAAGGATGATCGCTTGGCGTATTCCACGGATGAGGTATTTGCTAACTTCCGAAATGTTAAAGTCGGAAGTATAAAAAAGGGTGTTTTATACCGATCTGCTTCACCTTGTGATAATCGGCATAATCGGGCCGGCTATGTGGATAAGTTAATTGAAAAAGCCGGAGTAAAAACGATCCTGAATCTGGCGGACTTGGACGAAACGATACGTGGATATATAAAGGATTGTGAGAAGGAGACGGGCTCAAGCGATTTTTATTCACCGTACTTTTTGACGATCTATAATTCCGGAGGAGTGATCCCGAGTCGGATAGCACCGTACTATCGGAGTGAGGATGTAAGCGGGAAGATTGGTAAGGGTGTTGAGGATATGGTAAAGCGTGAGCCTCCTTACCTTGTTCATTGTACCGAAGGGAAAGACCGAACCGGATATATGTGCATCGTTTTGGAAGCGCTTTGCGGTGCTTCGCTGGATGAATTACGTGATGATTACATGATAACCTATGACAATTATTACGGTATTACGGAAAAGAATGATCCGGACAAATACAATATCTTAGTAAGCGGTCTTTTTGATCCGCTGATCGAGATCATGATAGGTGATGAAAGTATCGATCCGAAGACAGCAGACCTCAGCCAGTATGCAGAAAAATATCTTGCTTTTTGCGGAGTGAAAAAGGACTTGATAGAGAAGTTGAAAGAGCGGCTGACGAAGGCGTGAGAGGTGGACAAGATACGTGAAAAATCAGCGAAGAATAAATAAAAAAAATAAGAACAACAGAGTTTGGCAGGAGGGTTTATGAGTAACGATAATAAGGAGTTAGCGTGGGAGGAGATCCGTTGCGAGCATATCGTGCAGGATAAGTGGATCGACTTTCGGCGGTCGGCGTATCGCTTTCCGGATGGACGCGAGTTTGAGCCGTTTTACAGTTACAGTCGCCGGGATTATGTGGTGATCGTCGCGATCGATGAGGATGGAAATTATCTCTGTGTTCGTCAGTTCCGTCAGGGGATCGGCGAGGTGACGACAGAGTTCCCGGCCGGCGGCATCGAGCGGAAGGACGGACGCGAATACGCAGAAAGAAGTCATGGCGGAATGGCTGATGGTGCCATCGATACGGCACCTCAGGATGGCAGGTCGGAACAATCACGGTTATCCGCCGAGGATGCCTTGGAGGCTGCGAGACGCGAACTGATGGAGGAGACCGGCTATGAGTCGGACGAGTGGGAGCATCTCCTTACTATTCCGTCGAACGCGACCATAGCTGACAACTATGCGTATATTTTTACTGCAAAAAATTGTCGCAAAGTAGCCGGACAGTCACTTGATGAAACGGAATGTCTGAATGTGATTTTGCATACGGCAGATGAGATCGAGGAACTGGTTCACGGCGGCGATTTCAAACAGGCCATGCATGTCACGGCGTGGCTGTTATCAAAGGATATCAAATAAAATTACGAAGAATAACAATAGAAAGCAAGGAGGATAAGAAATGTCAGAGGAATTGAGAGAGGAAACGGTAATTGAAACGGAAGTAAATAAGGTGGAAGAAAAAGTAGAAACAGTAGCGGCACCGACGGAATCCATGGCGGATTTCGAGGACGAGATCAACGCGTCATTGGCGAAGTTTCGTGAGGGGGATATCGTGCACGGAACTATCATCAGTGTTGAAGAGGAAGAGGTATTGGTTGACCTGCATACCTACTCGCAGGGAGTGATACTGCCGGAGGAGTACAGTGACGATCCGTCCTTCCATGCGATGGATGAGCTGCGCACCGGTGATCCGATCACGGCGGTCGTACTGGACTCAGACGACGGGCAGGGACGTGTTCTGCTTTCCCGTAAGGAGGCTGTGCGTGACAATGCCTGGGATAAACTGAAAGAATCGATGGATACACATGAAGTGTTTAAGGTAAAGGTTCAGACCTCGGTCAACGGCGGAGTGGTGACCTATCTGGAAGGGCAGCGGGCCTTTATTCCGGCTTCGCAGTTGGCGCTTGACTATGTTGAGGACGTCGATGAATTTGTCGGAAAGACACTTCAGGTTGTCGTGATCACCTGCGATCCGGAGAAGGATAAACTGGTGCTTTCGGCAAAGGAAGTGGAGCGAGAGCTCGCGGCAGCTGCACATGATAAAAAGATCAATGCGCTTCAGAAGGGTTATATCACCGAGGGTGAAGTGGTACGCATCGAACCGTATGGCTGCTTTGTGGATATCGGTGATGATCTGACGGGACTCGTGCATATATCGGAGATTGCGAACAAGTTTTTGAAGTCGCCCAAGGAAGTAGTCAAGTACGGTGACCGTGTGAAGGTTAAAATTCTGGACGTAAATGAAGGAAAGATTCGCCTCAGTATGAAGCAGGCGGTCGAGGGAGATGCGCCGGAGCTTGAGGACGAGGAGCACGAACCGCTCGAGTATCATGACGAGGATGAAGGCGGCGGCTCCCTGGCGAGTCTTTTTGCCGGTATCAAATTGGATGACTGATACAGGATGTAAGAATGAGTTTACGGTAGCTTAAACCGTAGATAGTATATACGGGAGTGAATGGTTGTTATGTCAAAAGTAGTTGTCGGAATGTCTGGCGGGGTGGATAGCGCAGTCACCGCGTACCTGTTGCAGCTGGCCGGTTATGAAGTGATCGGACTGACGCTTCGCAACTGGGTGGCAGCGGACGGTCAGGAGAGTCGGTGCTGTGAGATCGATGACGCGAAGTGGGTGTGTGATGCGCTCGGAATTCCTTACTACGTGCGAAATTGTTTTTCCACGTTTCAGGAGAAAGTCATCGATCCCTTCGTGGATGATTATCTTCACGGACGCACGCCGAATCCTTGTGTGATCTGCAACCGTGTGTTGAAGTGGGAGGAGATGCTGAAATTCGCTTCGTCGATGGGGGCGGAGTATGTGGCGACCGGTCACTATGCTTTTGTTGAGAAGCTGGACAACGGCAGATACTCTGTAAAAATGGCCTCACATGCGCAGAAGGATCAGACCTACATGCTCTACCGACTGACACAGGAACAGCTCGCGGCGACGCTGATGCCTCTCGGAAAACTATCCAAGGACGAGGTCAGAAGTATAGCGGAGAAAGCCAAACTTCCGGTTGCGAACAAACCGGATTCGCAGGAGATCTGTTTTGTTACGGACGGCGACTACGCGAATTATATCGAAGAAAATGCAACGACTGATATCCCCGGCGAAGGAAGCTTTGTTGATGAAGAAGGCAAGGTGCTGGGAACACATAAAGGCATCATTCATTACACGGTCGGACAGCGCAAGGGACTTGGCATTGCGCTCGGTGCGCCGGCTTATGTCAAGCGGATCGATGCCGATAAAAATGAAGTTATTTTGGCTTCCGAGGATGCGATTTACAGTGAAAAAATAAGCTGTCATGATGTGAATTTCCTAAGCATTCCTCCGATGGAAGAAGGAGAAAAATTACCGGCATTTGTCAAGATACGTTATCATCATAAAGCACAAAAAGCCATGCTGGAAGCAACGAATAATAATGAAATAGTAATCACATTTGATGAGCCGGTCAAGGCGGCAACACCGGGGCAGTCGGCGGTGTTCTATGACGAGAATGATTATGTTATCGGTGGAGGGATTATTCAATGAAGTGGATCCGATTTACAATTAAAACAAAAGTAGAAGCGGTGGATGTTCTGAGTTATGAATTGGATCAGATCGGTGTCGAGGGGATCGAAATCGAGGATCACATTCCGCTCTCTAAGGAAGATAAAGAAAAGATGTTTGTTGATATCCTTCCGGATCCGGAAGTTGTAGATGACATCGCGTGTGTGCATTTTTATATCGATGAAAAAGACTGTAACCCGGAGCAGGTGATCGCGCAGGTAAACACCATCCTTTCGGACGTGGGTTCCTATATGGATATCGGCGAGGGAACGGTCAGTGTATCTGAGACCGAGGATAAGGACTGGATCAACAACTGGAAGCAGTATTTCAAACCGTTCCGTGCGTCGGATCGACTTGCAATCTGTCCGACCTGGATTGAGGAAATGGATGAGGAGCTGATGGCGGAAGGCGTTCGTAAACTCCTGATCGATCCGGGGATCGCCTTCGGTACCGGGTCGCACGAGACGACGAAGCTTTGTATCCAGGCGCTGGATCAGGTACTGCAGCCCGGCGATAATGTCCTTGACATCGGTTGTGGCAGCGGGATCCTTTCGATCGCATCGCTTCTTTTGGACGCCGGTTTCGCAACGGCGATTGATATCGATGAGATCGCGGTGAAGGTGGCAAAGGAAAACTTTGATGTAAACAACATTTCGGAAAAATCCTACGAACTGATCGCCGGGAATCTGATCGGCGATGCGAAGTTTGCAAAAGAAATCTCCGATAAAGCAGCAAGCTATCCGACCGGTGGCTATGACATCGTCGTAGCAAATATCCTCCCGGATGTCATCGTGCCGTTGACGCCGCTTGTGCCGGCATTTTTAAAACAGGGTGGAATCTATATTACGTCCGGTATTCTGGCGACACGGGCGGATGAGGTGAGAGAAGCACTTGAGGTGGCAGGCTTTACGGATATCAACTGCACACCGATGGGCGAATGGGTTGCGTTCAGGGCAGTCAAAAGTTGAAGGGGAAGGAGACGCTTATGAATTATCGAAACGATAAGCACGGGGAACCAATCTCGCTTTTGGGATACGGCTGTATGCGCTTTACGAAAAAGGGCGGCAGTATCGATCTCGATAAGGCGGAAAAAGAACTAAAGCTTGCGATCGAGAGTGGTGTGAATTATCTCGATACGGCTTATATTTATCCCGGCAGTGAGGTAGCGCTCGGACAGATTCTGGAGCGGACAGGGCTTCGGGATAAAGTCAATATTGCGACGAAACTTCCGGGGTATATGATCAAAAGCACAAAGTCGATCGAGAAGCATTTTCAGGAACAATTATCGCGATTAAAAACAGACCATATCGATTACTATCTGATGCATATGCTGACGGATCTGCAGAGCTGGGATAAGCTCTGTGAGCTTGGGATCAGGGAGTGGATACAGGAGAAAAAGGAATCCGGCGCGATTCGAAATATAGGATTTTCCTTTCATGGAAATACCGACCGTTTTTTGCAGATTCTCGATGCCTATGATTGGGAGTTTTGCCAGATACAGTACAACTATCTGGATGAGACGACACAGGCCGGTGTGAAGGGACTGCACGCGGCAGCGGAAAAAGGAATCCCGGTTATTATCATGGAGCCTTTGCGTGGTGGAAAGCTTGTCAATCTTCTTCCGGAAAAGGCGGAGGAGTTGATCAAAAACGATCCGAAAAAGAGAACGCCCGCAGAGCTTGCGCTTCGCTGGCTTTGGAATCAGCCGGAGGTTACATGTGTTCTGTCCGGGATGAACTCGACGGAGATGGTCGAGGAGAATTGTCGGATCGCTTCCGAGGTGGAAGCAGGAGAATTCACGGAAGAAGACTTTGAATTAGTCGCCGGTATTCGTGATGCCATCCGTGAAATAACCAAGGTCGGATGTACCGCCTGTGGTTACTGTATGCCGTGTCCGAAGGGCGTGGATATCCCGGCGGCATTTCGTTATTATAATGAAACGATGATCAGCGGCAAGCGCTCGGCTCGCTTTGAATACGCGCAGGTCGTTGGTATCCGCAAGGAGAAATCCTTCCCGACGCAGTGTGTTGCATGTGGCAAGTGCCAAAGCCATTGTCCGCAGGGAATCCGGATTATCGATGAACTGAAAAATGCCAACAAGGCACTTCGTCCGCTTCCTTATCGGATCGGAACGTCGATAGCCAGACGATTTATGTTGCACTGAGCGTAGCAATGTGCTCTGATGGGGGAGTGTAAAATAGAACAGGAGTAAAATGTAATGAATATCAACCAATTAAAATACGTCCTGACTACCGCCGGTTCTTCATCGATGCGGGAAGCCTCAACGAAGCTGTTCGTGTCACAGCCGGCGCTGTCTGTCAGTATTTCCGAACTCGAGGAAGAACTGGGGATCCTTATTTTTGATCGAACCAATAAGGGTATTACCCTGACGGATGAGGGGCGGGAGTTTGTAAACTATGCCAAGCGAACCGTCGCTCAGTATGAGATATTAGAAGACCGCTATCTCTCCGGAGACAGTGATAAAGAACGCTTCTCGGTATCGACGCAGCATTATAATTTTGCGGTCAAAGCATTCACGGATGTGATCCGCAAGTTTGATCCGGCGAGCTATAATTGTTCCATCCATGAAACTAAGACGAGAGAGGTTCTCGAGGACGTGCGCAGCATGAAAAGCGAAG
>JAEEGM010000040.1 GCA_016280325.1 Eubacterium sp.
AACCGTCAGTACAGTGACATGATCGGTTCTGTGGTCAAGGCCAGCGCGTTCAGCCTAGATTTCAAGCACGATTTTGATTATGAAACATATATGGTCGTTGTGGGCCAGCGAGGGGAAAAACAATCGAAGCTCGACGAGATGATCACCGGCGCGAAAGAAGTGGTAGGTGATCTTGGTCAGTTGACAAAAACCGGGGAGAACAAGGATCGTCTCGAGTCGATCGTCAAGTATCTGGACAATCTGGAAACCTATGTCGACCGTATCAAAAAAAATATCGGCCGACCCGGCACCTACGATGAAAATATGCAGATCTGGGAAAATGACGTGCAGGTAGGCACCTCGCTTCTCCAGGAAGCATTCTATCAATATATATATTATGAAGTCAAGGATCTCGACACCGAGAGAGAGGAACAGCAGAAGTTTTTGACGCAGACAGTTACCTTCCTGATCGTCGCGTATGTCATCGTCTTCGGCTTGATCATACTGATCACCTGGTACTTCAACCGATTGCTGAAGCAGGTACAGCAGGAGCAGATCCAGCTGCGCAAGACGGAGTTTCTCGTACTTCAGTCTCAGATCAATCCGCACTTCCTATATAACACGCTGGATGCCATCACGTGGCTGGCGGAGTCCGGTGAGCAGGAAGCGGTCGTCAAGATGGTCGGCTCGCTCTCCGAATTTTTCCGCACCTCGCTCAATTCCGGCAAGGACATCGTTACGGTTTCCGAGGACGTGCACCATGTGCGAAGTTATCTGGCGATCCAGAAGGTCCGCTACCAGGATATCCTCGAATACGAGGTAGATGTGCCGGACATCTATGGAGGGGTGCTCATCCCGAAACTGACGTTGCAACCGCTTGTGGAGAACGCGTTGTATCATGGCATTAAAAATAAACGCGGCGGAGGATTTATCCGTGTCGAGGCACATAGGGAAGAGGGCGATCTGCTCATTTTTATCCGTGATAACGGTGTCGGGATGGACGAAGAACGCCTGACACAGGTGCGTGACGGTATCCGTGAGAAGGCGCCTGAGGAGAAGGGGATATACGGCTTATATAACGTAAATGAGCGTATTCGTCTGCATTTTGGAGAGGTTTACGGGATCACGATTGAGAGCGGAGAGGAGTCCGGGACGATTGTCACGGTTCGACTCCCCATGTCGTAAAAAACTTAACCGCTCACAAAAAAAAGTAAACCATATATGGTGTTGCCATGAAAAAATCAAACCATTTATGGGAGAATACATATGGCATTTTTGTGAAAAACGAGTTATCATAGTCTCATCGTTGAAAACGTAACCGACTCTGTCCGGGCGACAGGGTTCAAACACCTGATCCGAACGGACAGGAAAAAAAAGGAGGATTCAGAAATGAAGAGAAAAGTGTTAGCATTACTCATGGTTATGGTAATGGCATTTGCACTCACCGCCTGCGGCGATGATGCAAAGAAAGCTGACTCAGGCAACGCAGGTGGCGATGCTCAGACTGAGAACGCTTCATCCGGAGACTTGATCAAGGTTGGTATCATCAACAACGATCCGAACGAGTCCGGATATCGTACAGCTAACGACAAAGATCTTCAGGCAAAGTTCACAAAAGAGAATGGTTATGAAGCACAGTTCGCTTATAGCTTGAAGAACGATGAGCAGCAGGCACAGGCTAAGAAGTTCATCGAGGACGGTGTTGACTATCTTCTTCTTTCAGCAGCTGATACAGCTGGTTGGGATTCCGTATTGAAGCAGGCACAGGATGCCGGCACAAAGGTAATCCTTTTCGACCGTACTATCGATGCTGATCCGTCACTGTATGAGGCTTCCATCGTATCCGACATGGATAAGGAAGGTCAGACCGCAGTGGATTGGCTCAAAGGCCAGGGACTTAGCGAGTATAAGATCATTCATCTGCAGGGCGTTATGGGTTCCGCAGCTCAGAAGGGTCGTACCGGCGCGCTGGATACTCAGGTAAATGCTGATGCCAATTGGACCCTGGTTAAGCAGCAGACGGCTGAGTGGAGTGCAGAGAAGGCTCAGCAGATCGTTCAGTCCGTTATCGATTCCAATGAAAAGTTCAACGTAATCTATGCCGAGAACGACGATATGGCTAACGGCGCAGTTGCAGCACTTGACAAGGCAAACATTTCTCACGGCGTAGGTAAGGACGTCATCGTAATGGGATTCGACTGCAACAAGTGGGCATTGCAGGAGCTCCTTGCAAAGAACTGGAACTATGATGGACAGTGCAATC
>JAEEGM010000041.1 GCA_016280325.1 Eubacterium sp.
GCAGCAAACGTTACGGGATCTGCCGGTGACGACGCTTTGGCTGGATGGAAATCACGAGAACTTCGATCTGATCGATCAATATCCCGAGGATGAGTGGCACGGCGGAAGGGTGCAGTTTATCGATGAGCACATCATTCACTTGATGCGCGGACAGGTATATGAGATTGGTGGCAAAACATTTTTTGTATTTGGCGGAGGAAACAGTATCGATAAAGGCAGCCGGACACCCCGTATCAGCTGGTGGCCGGAGGAGATGCCGAGTTATGAGGAATATGAGGAAGGGCATCGTAACCTGGAAAAGGTTGGGAACAAGGTTGACTATGTCCTGACGCATACCTGCCCGGAGTCTATTGCGCACATGTTGGTGACATACTTGTATTCCGGCGAAGAGGAATTACAACGTTATTTGGATGTGATTGCCGAGTCGACGGAATATGAAGAGTGGTATTTCGGTCACTGGCATGTGGATGATGATTTGGGATCGTTTCATTGCTTATACGACAGAGTTTTTGAGTTGGAATATGAATGATAAAAATGTCCTGAAAAATGATCCGGTACTCTCATAAGACATGTAATAATTCAGGGGGTAAGCGTCTATGGCGACATACGTTACAGCGGATATTCATGGTGAATATGATAAGTTCGAAAGACTGCTCGAGCGGATAGATCTGAAGGACGAGGATACGCTTTTTATTCTCGGCGATATTCTTGATCGCGGACCGCATCCAATAAAAATCATACGTAAGGTTTTAGTTATGCCGAATGTTTATTGCATGATCGGAAATCATGAATTGATGGCACTGGAGTGCATGGATTTTTTGCTCCAAGAGATCACGGATGAATCGATCGAAACCCTTGATTATAAGACGATCGGAAACCTCTCGAACTGGTTATATAATGGAGCAGAAACAACGATCAAAGAGATGCGGATGCTTGAATCGGAAGAACGAAAAAATATCCTTGATTCCATCATGGAGTTTTCCGTATATGAAGAGGTATCGGTAGGAAATAAGGATTATCTGTTAGTTCATGCCGGACTCGGAAACTATCGTCCGGACAAGGTTATAGATGAGTATTCGGTGAAAGAAATGGTGTGGGAACGCCCGGATTATAATGTTCCGTATTTCCCGGATAAGTATGTGATCACCGGTCATACACCGACACAGCTTATCGAAGGCAACCCCAAACCCGGTTATATTTATCGACATAACAACCACATTGCTATCGACTGCGGCGCATGTTTCGACGGAGGTCGACTGGCCGCCATCTGTCTTGATACCGATGAAGAGTTTTATGTTGAATAATCCTGGGAATTATAGATTGGATAATCTTATTCAAAAACAGTTTCAAAAACGGTTTCAAGAACAGTGATTCTTTCATTGTTCTTGATCTTTACTCTACTTTACTTCTCAACATCTTTTCATCCAGCGTTCCCCAGTGTCTGGACTGGAGAACCATTTCCATATGTTCATCCAACACATAAGCGCCGGCCATGACAAAATCGGACAGCAATGTCAGCGGAGCGCCGAGGCCCAGATACTGCTCCGGAATACCGAACTGTGTGAGCATGACGCCGAGGCAGATCAGCACACCGCCGGCGATCGGCGGATTGGCAAAAGAAACGATCGAAACATAGAGCCACAGGCTGATCAGCCAACCGATATTAATCGAGATTCCGGCATACTCTGCCAGGAAAAACATGACGATAACAAAGCCGCCGCTGACCATATGGCGACCGATGGTGTTCCCGATCGGAACGCCGAAATCACTGAAGTTTTTCGGGATTCCAAAACGCTTTTCATTCGCCTCCAACATCGTTCCGAGCGCAGCCATCGATGACGCCGTCGACAGACCGATGAGGTAGGAAGGCGCAGCTTTTTTCAACAATAATATCGGGCTTATCTTGCACCGGATCGAGACGCTTGCCACCTTGAAAAGCGCCATCAGATGTAAAAATATTACCACAAATAATAACGGCTTCCAGATCGATTTAAATACTCCCATTCCGTTCTGCCAGAACAGGATCGTAAGCGAAGCGATGATGTAGAGTGGCAGCAGATGACAGAGCAGCCCGACCAGATACATCACGACATTTTTCGTCTGGATCAGGACGGCATGGAGCTCGGCGGACTCGCGTAAGAGCACCAGGATTCCGATACCGATCAGGATCGCCAAGAATACGATCTGCAGGAGATTGCACTCGATGAAAGGCGTGATGGGATTGTCAGGAATGATCTTCATCACCATATCAAAAATTTTATTCCACTGCGTTGACCCCTGGCCCGCACCGAAAGCGATGTGGTGGAGCGGCAGCATCGCGAGTATGCAGAAAGCGGCGCCGGCAAAAGTAAAGAAAAGATAGCGCCCAATCAGGTACTTCCCGACCTTGCTGAATTCCGACAGACTTCCGATTCCGCATATCCCCGTAATAATCGATAAAAATATGAGCAATCCCGCGAGAGATTTCAGTATGTTCATAAATATGGTGGAGATGGGAGAAAACACATAGGTTATCCCGTTGTTGACCACATCGGAAGGAAGGTAGGCTCCCACGAATCCGAGAATGACCGCGATAAGAAGAGCAATCAAAAGCATCACGTCATCGCGCAACTTGTTACGCGGGATACGCAAGTATATCTCGTTTGTATTATTCGTATATTTCCAGGACGGCTTCATCGATATATCCGCGAGAAACCGCTCGGTCCACTCGTCCGTGTCATCACTGTGCAACGGATTATAAGGCTCCCCGTCATACCGAATGCACAGAGACTTACGCCCGAGTATTGTTCTGGTGATAAGAGTGACTTCCTTGCCTTCCGCGTAGTGTTCAGACAGGTTAAGAAGAATGGTCTCGACGGCCAGACGCGTGCGCTGGAGATTGCGATCCTGAACATTTTTTTCACGCATCCGACCTTGCAGGATTTCGGATGCCTGATCGATGGCCTCAGAGCCAAGTTTTATTTTAAGTTCTCTCTTCTTCATATTGCCCTCCATCTCCGGCAAAAAGTGCGTGTGAAAAATCGGCAAATCAATGTTTTTGCTATCTCACATGCTGAGCACTCTGTGTAACAATGAGATTATATGCCACCACAAACGACTTGTCAACCATGACATGGGTGAAATGGGAGTGACAGCCGAATAGTAATCAAAACGACGTTTTTCGCACCGTTCTTGACCGATTCGTGTTTGTATTGTATAATGGAAAGCACACTGAGCGGCGGGGAAACGTTTGGCTCAGTTCATTATTCAGAGAAAACATAGACAGGAGGGCAAACAGGTATGGTAAAAAATGCTAAGAGAGTTATTGCCATCGCCATGGCAGCGGCACTGTCCATCGGAGTGCTCCAGGCAGGAGCGACGGACGCGAGTGCGGCGGCAAAGAAGATCAAGCTTTCGAAGACCAAGCTTACGCTTGAAAAAGGCAAGAAAGCTACGATCAAACTGAAGAATGTCAAGAAGAAAAATGTCAAGAAGATCAAATGGTCAACCTCAAAGAAAAAGGTTGCCACCGTGTCTCCGGCTAAAAAATCTGCCAAGACTACGGTAAAAGCAGTCGGTGTCGGAGAGGCTACCGTCAAAGCAAAGTTGGGTAAGAAGACCTATAGCTGTAAGGTGACGGTCAAGGCAAAGAAAACACCGCAAAGTCTCGGTATGTTCCGTGACACCTACGCGACTTATGTCGGCGAAGCGGTCGGTGTACGTCCTTTCACGCTCGGAACGGAGACGCTCGATATGAGCCGCCTGACCTATACGTCATCGGATCCGTCCGTGGCAAAGATCGTAGGAAATCTGGGTGCGGTTGAGGGTGTCTCAGCAGGTACCGCTACGATCACCATTAAGCCGGATGTGGGAGATAAACTGACGGCCAAGGTCATAGTTTTCGCTTCGAAGGATAACGCGGATGAGTTAAATGATTTCTGTCAGAAGAAGGTAAATGAAAGACTTGCTGAACTGAAAGAAAAGGGTATTGATGTCAATGACGGAACGGAGCCGATGGGCTGTAAAAAGCAGGATACGGACAGAGATAAGATGGTAAGGGAGTTCTCTGACACCTTTGCAAAAAGTGGAAAAAAATATGACGATAAAACGCCGGAGGATGTCATCGCGTCGATCCGTTCGGTATTTGATGTGGAAGAGACCGCAAAAAAAGAACGGTTGATGAAGGATATTAAGGAATACCTGGAGCCGCTCGAGAAAGCCACAACACTCGACGAATTCATAGACTTCAATAAGAAAGTTGTTATGGATGGAGAGTTTGGATTGTGGAAAACTAAATGCGGAGAATCCCCCCAGGCTATATCTGATCCCGAAACCGGTGTAAGTGTGGAACCAGGAGTTCCATTTCTCAAGCCGGAGCTCGTCCCGGCAACCGTACTGAAACGCAAGGCGGATTTCCAGAATGCAGAAACAGTCAGCAGACTGAAAGATCTGATCAAGGAAACCCTTCTTCTTGCCGGTGAAACAGAAGCAGATGCTGAGAAGAACAAGGAGATGCTTGCTAACGTCTTTGAAGAGATCACGCCGGAGAAATCACTGGAAGATTATGCTCCCCAAATGGCCAAAATGACTCCGGAGGAACTGGAAAAATTCATGAAGAAAAATGGGCTCGAAGCTGCGGTTGGTCTTGTGGCCGACGATAAACTGAAGATTGATTCGGTGCTTCCGGGTCTGAAAATGGGTGAAACGTATAAGGAATTGGGCGTTAAAGATGATGTGTTTGTCATGTCTGTCGAGTTTATGAATTGCTGGACCGCGCTTATGGATTTCCTGAAGGGGGGTACCGCGGATCAGATTCGTGAGCTTTTGAAGTTCTGTGTTGCCTACAAGTATGTAGATTATACGGAAAGCGGATATACGGCACAACGGTTGTTTGATGCAAAAAAAGAGGGACTGGCCATAGAACCTACGGCAGAAGAAATCAAAAAGGATTATGATAATAAAGTAATTACGTTCCTTTGCGATAAAACCGGTTTTGAAATCTGCGGTAAGTATACGGAGTATCTCGGAGGATCGACGCTGAAGGCAGACCTGGAAAAGGTCATCAACAATTATAAGAAAGAATATAAGGCGGCGTTTACAGATTGCCCGTGGTTGTCGGAGCAGGGTAAAGCCGGTGCTGTCAAGAAGATTGAAAAGATGGAATACGTCATCGGTGATGCCGGCGATTGTAAGCTGTATGGTCTTCATGAAGATCTTCAGACGGCAGGAGAAGGCGGAAGTATTTTCAGCAATTGCCGCAAGATTTCCAAGAACGAACTTACAAACTTCGTTGCTATTCTGGGAGAGAAGCTGAAAGGTCAGGATCTTTACTTCTTTACGGTCGCATCGGCAGGGCTGTCGCCGATGACCGTGAATGCAATGTATGCGAATACTTCGAATGTTTTTTGTATTTTTGCCGGTATCATTGGTGAAGAGAGCTATAAAAAGGGTGATGATGTTTACAACCTCGGAAGAATCGGGTATGTTTCAGGACATGAGATCGGACATGCCTTTGACGCTGAGGGTGCGACTTATGATGAGAACGGAGAAAAGAATCAGTGGATGAGCGCTGAAGATGTACAGCACTTTAACGAGATTCAGGCAAAATGTATCAAGCTTTTTGATCAGTATTCTATGTATTACGATAAAGCAACAAAGACAATTTACTATGCGGACGGAGAAAAGGAATTGGCTGAGAATATGGCGGATTTCTCCGCGGCGGAAGTATGCGTACGTATCGCAAAAGATCAGAAATATGATCAGGAACAAATGAAAGAACTCTTTAAACAGTTAAGTCTTTTCTGGGCAGTTAAGAAAGTTGATTTGGGTAAACTTCTTTCGGACAACCATGGACCGGCAATACTTCGCGGAGCCGTTCCGTTCCAGATGCAGGATGTGTTCTATGAGACACTCGGCATCAAGGAAGGCGACGCGATGTATATCGCACCGGATAACCGAATCAGACTCTGGTCATAAGTTCAGATGAATGAAAAAACAACCTATGTGATAGCATAAAAAAGTAATACTATTCAATAAACTTCATTGTATTATTTTTAACCTGGAAAAACGCTGCCTCTGAGGTGTAGTCCTTGCCATCGGCGGTCTGCATCTCAAAGAGCAGCGCATAGGTTGCGTCTCCGAGATCCGTCAGGGAGAAGTTCGTATCTTCTTTTACTTTTATCGTATCGATATCCACCAAGTCCAACGTATTATTCTCGATTGATCCGGTACCGAACAGGGTTGTGATCTTATCACCGACTTCCAACTTCTTATAATCCTTTGCGGACACGCCGTTCTCGATACTGCTCTTTACACCGAGGATGGAGCCTTCGCGCGTCTTGTTGTCGATGGAACAATCCAGGTAGCATTCTTTTCCGTTCAACTTGATCGGAACGGTAAAGATCGTATACTCCTCTTCGGAGGCCGACACCTCCATATAGACAAGATGACCATCGATCGATCCCCAGGTGCCGTCAAAGGCATCGCGGAATACACCATTATCCCAATCGTAATCCAGCTGGTTATTGGTCCCTAAGTACATATAGGTATCGCCGTCGGTTACAACCAACTGATAATAAACAGCGGAAAGAAGTTTCGCGATATCCGGACCGAGATTCAGTTCGGCTGTGTTTCCACCTATGATTTTTATTTTATGATCTTCTAACTCTTTTTTCCCGACGGTTTTCTTTTTGGTAACTTTGGCTCCGTCTATAAGCGAACTGATATACGCAAGTCCTTGATTGCTGAATGAATCCTTGAATAAATACCGGAAATAATAATCAAACGACTTTGTCTCCGTCGCCTTGTGATACCCCTTGTAATTTGATGAATCATACGAATACGGATAGTAGCACGAGAGGCCGGACGCTTTCTTCCTGCGGTCTCCCATAACCTGATAGACTACTGCATCAGACAGCGCCTTCTCAAGCGCGTCGGAACTTGACGGCATGAGTGTTTTGCTTTTGTTTACCAGATCACCGAGATCCGCCATATCGGAATACCCGCTCTTGTCCGTGTTTCCACCGTAGTTCTGTGCCTTCTTGGCGGAGCGATCGTACTTGGCATAGAAGTCATCGTCGCTGAGCATATTTATCAGAGCCTCGTCTCCGAAAGCGCTGTATGCTTCCTGAAGCGCAGGGATCTTCGACAAGTCGGTTACGGACAGGGTTATTTTTTCTGCAACCTCGTATTTTTCACATGTCTTATAATAGGTATCGCATATATTTTTGCATAATTCTTTCAGGTCGATCGGTTTATTCTCCGCGAGTGTTTTTACCCATTCGTCATAGCTCCAGCCGATGCCCGGTTCGTTTTCTTCACTAGCGATGAGGTATTTACTTATATCTTTAAAAATACCCGCAACGTCGATGGTTGCCATCAGGCAGGAATCAAAGCCGATGATGTCATAGGGTTGTTCTGTCATGGAGGGTTCGCATGTCGCAGTAAATGCTTTGCGAAGTTCGGGAAGAGTCAGGCAATCTCCGTCAAAGTTCTTATCTACGGAAACACCCGTAGTTGAGCCGCCGCCATGATCCCAGAAGAGCACCATTTTGTGATCGGCCGGATAGTTATCATTACAGAAGGACAAAAAATCCGCCAGCGTATCTGATTCACCCATGTTGGCTTGTTCGAGTTCCTCGACCGGCTCAAGATTATTTCCGGTATAGACAAGACGGGTGATGGAGTCCGAGGATATAAACTCGTTTTGCCATTTGGGGGCGCCACCGGCCTGAATAACAAAGGTGACATTTTCCGGGAGCGGTACCGTCATCAACTCTTGGAGATCGTCTGTCGCGCATCCGTCTTCGGACTCGAGATCACTACCGCAGAGGTACCAGTACACGGCCCAGGTTTCGTCTTTGTCGACAACCTCGTCCGGCTGTTCCGTGGTCTCAGTCGCAGGCAAAGGCGTACCCGTAGGCAACGTCTCAGACGCATCCCCGCAAGCGGTCAGTATCATTATCATCACAAGAAGCAACGCGATCATTTTTCTGTTCATGGTAAAACGCCTCCCCGTTTATGAGTGGTTCTTGACTTTATATCTACCATTATATGGGAACGGCCATGCAAATGCAAGGGGGCTTATGGGGAAAAGCGGTGGATTTGTGCCAAATTAAGGGGAGAAGTGGGGTTTTCAGGTTGACTTTTCAGTCAGATTGTGGTATAGTTAATGGGTATTTGGCGAGATGCCTTATGTGGCGCCTCGTAAATAACATAATCAAAGGAGGAAAAAAAATGACATTTCCAAACGCAGCAAATGGAATTAAGAAGCTTTTCATTGGCGAGATCTTAGCGCTGTTTGGGGCACTTGCAACGGGGGTATCCATTTTCTTTGCAAAGCCTCAGGTTGACAATTCGGGTAACATCACGGATTTCGCAGCCACCACCAACGTGGAGCTTGGCCTGGTAGGAGGGTTCCTCGCAGTTGGCGGAGTGATCATGATCGTTGCTTTCATTCTCCAGCTGATAGGAATTGTGAAGGCGTCAAAGGATGAGGAGGCATTCAAGGGTGCCCTTTACCTGATTCTGTTTTCGCTCGCAGCATCCATCGTGGGATCCGTTCTTGTAACCATGTTCCCGGGCATGCCGAAGTTTGCTCAGAATATTCCGACGGTTGTTGTGAACCTGACTGAGATCCTGACCACATTCCTGGTTATCGGCGGTATCGCAAGCCTCGGCGCAAAAGTAAATAGCGCAGAGCTTCAGGAGAAGGCTAGCAAGCTTCTGGGAATCATCGTAACGGTGATCGTACTTAAGTTCGTTGCGAACTGCGTAATTCTTCTTTTCAAAGAGAACATCGCGGATGTGATCGCTACGATTCTTGGTATCCTGGTTGTGTTCTTTACGCTTCTTCAGTACATTTTGTATCTGTCACTGCTTTCAAAGGCAAAGAACACATTGGCCGAAAAATAATCAGTTTGCAAGTGAGCACTTCGGAGTTCTCTCCGGAGTGCTCTTTTGTCATCTTTAGGGGAAAATGGGGAGTAGTGTACGGGGTGTGAACCTACCGGAAGGAAAGGAAACGTAAGCATGTCAAAAAAAGTAGATTGGGGTGAAGTCCTGGATTTGTTTCATGAGATCACCTCTCAATTGATCCAAAAACAACTTACAATAACGACGATGGAAAGCTGCACCGGCGGACTGATCGGAACCCTCTTGTCAGATCAGGCAGGAGCGTCTTCGGTTGTGCCCGGTGGCTTTTTTACATATTCGAATGAAGCGAAGGAACGTGCCGGTGTGCCGGGGGATGTGATTCGCGAACATGGGGTGTATTCCCTTCAGACGGCCGGGCAGATGGCCAAAACATGCAGGGATTACTATAAGACCGATATCGGTATCGGTGTGACGGGAACTCTCGGCACCATCGATCCGAACAATACGGACAGTGAGCCGGGTGAGGTTTATGTCGCGATTTCTTTTGACAATGAATACTACCAGGAGCAGCTGTCCTGGCCGGGGCAACTGAAGGATCGTTGGACGTATCGTATGATGATCGCCTATCAGGTTGCCTGCATGCTGAGTGATGTGGTTCCGAAATTATAAGGGGAGAGAGGACGCAGATGAACGGCAAGGTTGATATTCGCGTAGAGATCGACCCCTCGAGGGAAGAGCCCCGTGTGATCATCCAGACAGCGGAGACGACGGATCTCGTCGAAACCCTGATCTACGCGATCGAAAAATGTGTGGACAACGAATTTCCACAGATTGCAGTCGGTGACGGAGAATCCGTCGTTATGCTCAATCAGTGGGATGTTTTTCGTATACATACGGAAAGCCGCAAGGTTGTGATCCATACGGAGATGAACACATATGAGACGCGTACGTCCTTGCAGGAATACGAGCGGATCCTGGATCCGGATTGCTTTGTCCGTATCAGCCGTTTCGAGATTATCAACCTGAAAAAAGCCACCGGCTTTGACTTCAGTGTATCAGGCACCATCAAGGTTATTTTTGAGGACGATTCGGAAACCTATGTGGCACGTCGTTATGTGAGTGCCATCCGTGAACTTCTGAGTCGTGACTCGGGAGCAAAGGGGGTGAGGATTTGAATTCTTTAGTGAAAAAGGGATTGATCCTCGGCCTCGTCGGATTTATTATTGGGGTTTTTGTCGGATGGGCATTTTTATACCTTATGGGATCGGATAGACAATGGACGGTATTGTCGGTTGCACTTCAATTTATCCTCAGCGGTGTACTCGGTGCTGTCGCCATGGGATTTGCCGTTGTATATGAGGTGGATAGTTGGAGCGTTACACGGTGCACAGTCACACACGCGCTCATCACCATCGGCAGCTACCTCACGATCGGGCTGACGCTCGGGTGGTTTCATTTTGACAGTATCGGAACGTATATCATGATCGCCTGCTACATAGTCGGTTACTTTATGATCTGGCTGATCATGTACCTGGTATCCAAAAAACAGACGAGGGAACTTGATGAACAGTTAAAGCAGTGGAAGAGGTTCGCGGATGTGAAGAAAAAGGAGGAAGAGTGAAGATATGAAATTACAGATTCTGGTAACTGGTCAGAACCGGAGGATTGTGAACGATCTGTGTGAGCATCTCGAATCCGACAGGGGGTATCTTACGGTCAAGTGCATAGCGGATAAGATGGCCCTTTATGAAGTCCTGCTCGCCGAGGTGCCGCGCGTCATTATCATTTGTTTAGGCAATGAAACCCTTGATTCCATCCTTTCCTACAATGTATTGAAGGACGCGACACGAGGGAGAAACTGCACGATCATCGTCGTGGCAAATGACGAGGATGAAAAGTATTTCAAGAAGCATACCGTTCTCAAAAAGGTTCTGTTTATATCGCGCCCGGTTCCGCTTCTGTCACTCTATGAGAAGCTGATCGGGATCGAGGAAGAATTGGATAAAACAATCCAGGGAAATCTCTCGGCATTTCATGAGTTTATCAACGAGGAAGTGGACGACGAACGCCGGCATATACTGGTCGTTGATGACGATACCGAGCAGCTTTTCAATATCAAAGAACAGTTGCGTGAATTCTACCATGTTACGCCGGTCAAGTCCGGTGAGGCGGCCTTTCGGTTCCTGAAAAAACGAATCCCGGATCTGATCCTTTTAGATTACATGATGCCGGAGGAAGATGGCCCTTCGGTATTCAGGCGCCTGCGTGAGACCGAGGCGTACGCGGAGATCCCGGTGATATTTTTGACGGGTATGACTGAGAAAAATACAGTCATCCGAACACTGACCGAACTCAAGCCGCAGGGCTATATTATCAAGCCATCAAAGAAGTCAGAGATTGTAGCAAAGATTATAGACGTTTTTGAAGACGAGTTGTCATAGGGAAAGGACGCAAACCATGGATTATGATTTCAGGTGGCTCGATGAGATCGGGCTCGACACCAAAAACGGGATGGCATATACCGGCGGACAGGACAGATACATCTCCGCTCTTCAGCGGTTTTATAAAGGCTTTGATAAAAATGCCGCGAAGGTGGATTCGTTCCTTGTACATGAGGATTATGATAACTATATGATCACGGTTCACGCGTTGAAAAGTAACGCGAAAATGATCGGGGCACCGAAGCTGAGCAAGGCCTTTGAAGCGCTCGAGGACGCGACAAGAGAAGGGGATATCGAGACCATTAAAAGAGATACTCCGACTGTTGTTAAGGATTACGGAGCTCTGGTTAAAAAGCTTGCGCCCATCGGCGAGATCGGTGAGTTTTTAGCCGCGGATGAGATTAGCGGCGAAGAGGCAAAACTGGTCGCAGAAAGACTACTCGAGGCATTGGATGACTTTGACGATGACCTGTCAAAAGAACTGTTGCAAAAACTGTCCGGATATCCGTTCCGGCTTACACAAAAAGAGATCCTGAAGACGGCCAAGGAATACCTCGAAGACTTCCTGTACGATGAGGCAGCCGATGCGGTCAGGGAGGTTGTTCCGTCCATCGAGTGAGTGATGTAAAGTGGTTTAGTAAAGAGAGGGTGGGTGTTATGAAAGCAGTCAGATATCTATTATCCTTCATACTTATCCTCGTCTTTGGGTATATTTTTATCGGAGAACTTGTGCTCCCGAACAATGCACCGATGAACGGAAATATCTGCGATACGCTTCCCGGTGACAAGTGGTATGAGGTGAAAGAAGACGGGACAAGGGTTCCCTTTACCGTTCCCGGGACGACAGAGGGAGATATCACGCTCGAGACTGAATTGCCGAAGCACTTCAATCCGGAGTATTCGACCTTGTGTTTTCGCGGGATGGATATGGATATCTATATCGGTAACGAACTGCGCGAACAGTTCAAAACCGAGGACTACGCGCTTTTCGGTGACCAGTCGGCAGAGGGGTATGTCATGGCCTCTCTTTTTCCGGCGGATGCCGGCAAGACACTCCGTGTGCACTATGAATACAATGCCGGTATGGTCTACGAGGTTTTCATCGGAACGCGCCTCGGGATTGTAACGTATATGGTTGACAATTATGGCTTTGAATTCTTTGTCGGATTGACGATCCTGATCCTGGGATTGATCTGTCTGATCGCCGCTGTCACCTATAAGATTATCCATAAAAAATACCTCGAAATGGAGCATCTTTCCATCGGCGTTATCCTCGGCGCCTGCTGGGTGCTCTCAAACTCTGTATTTCGTCAGCTCTATACCAGTAATATGTCGGTCATGTCGGATATCCCGTTTCTGATGGTGATGATCATGCCGCTTCCGTTTTTGGTATTTGTCAACTCTCTGCAAAACAATCGTTACAACTCACTGATAAGGACTGCGGGGATCATTGAGATCGTGAACTTCACCATCTGTACCGGACTTTTTGTCGCAGGCGTGGTTCCGCTGACAAAGAGTTTTCTTCCGTCAGCGTTGTGCGCCCTTTTTTCCATCACGGTTATGTTCATCACATTGATACGCGATCTGAAGGCACAGCGAATTGTGTCCTACCGGTTCGTGGCAGTCGGATTTGTCGTGCTGGCGATCTCAGCCGTGATACAGATCGCCGCTTACCAGTTCGCTCACAACGGTGTGTTCTCCGGACTGTTCATGGCTTTTGGGCTCTTTGGCTTTATGATCTGCGCGATCATCCACACGATCAAGCAGTTGATTGGTATCCGCATCGAAGCCAATGAGGCGATGCATATCAGTCAGGTTAAGGATGACTTTCTTGCTAATATTTCGCACGAAATACGAACGCCGCTCAACGGTATCCTCGGCATGGACGAGATGATCCTGCGGGAGACGAGGGAGAGTGCCACGAAGAAGCACGCGATTGAGATCAAGAGTGCCGGCGACACCCTTCTCTCACTGATCAATGATATTCTTGATCTCAGCAAGATCGAATCCGGCAATCTGAAGATCATTTCGGTGGACTATGATCTTGCTTCCGTGCTGAACGATATCCTCAATTTGACACGTCCTCGTGCTGAGAAAAAAGGACTTCTTTACCGTATGACCGTCGATGAACAGATCCCGGCTGCGCTTTACGGAGACGAGATCCGTGTTCGTCAGGTAATACTCAACATCGTGAATAACGCGATCAAATATACCAAAAAAGGACATGTCGACATAGATATCAATTTCCGAAAAAAATCGGATTCGACCATCGATCTGGTCGTCAGTGTGACGGATACCGGAATGGGAATTCGTGAGGAAGATAAGGATAAACTGTTCAAGAGTTTTTATCGTATCGAAGAGAAGAAAAACAGAC
>JAEEGM010000042.1 GCA_016280325.1 Eubacterium sp.
AGAAAAAAGGACACGTTTATCAAGCAGAATAAATACCGCTCTGCCGGCGTCCGGGAGTACTGGACGGTGGATCTTCGGGACGAACTGGTCACGACTTATTTATACGATGAGGCGCGTGTCCTGCAGTATAGTTTGGAGGATAAGGTTCCGATCGGTATTTATAACGGGAAGATAAAGGTTGACTTCGCGGAGATCAAATCCTATGTAAGTGATTTTCTCGGCGATTATCGAGCCGGCGAATATGGGGAGGATAAATGAAGTATTATTTTGCTCCCCTGGAGGGGATTACAGGACATGTTTTCCGGCGGACGTATGATCGCTTTTTTGGCGGGATCGACGCCTATTATACACCGTTTGTGACGACACGTGACGGCGGCATCATGAAGAAAAAAGAACTCAGGGATATCCTTCCCGAGAACAATCCGGGTATCACATTAATACCGCAGATCATGACGACGAAGGCGAATGAGTTCGTGCAGGCGGCGACACATATGCAGGAACTCGGATATACCGAAGTGAATCTGAATCTCGGATGCCCGTCCGGTACGGTCGTTCCGAAAGGCAAGGGCTCCGGTTTTCTTCGTGAACCTGAGAAACTGGACAGGTTTTTATATGAGATATATGAAAAATGTCCCCTTGCGATTTCGATCAAAGCGCGGATCGGATTTCACTCGCCGGATGAGTTTCCGGCGCTTCTGGATATTTTTAAAAAGTATCCGATGCGGATGCTGATCCTGCACCTGAGAACGCGTGAAGAGTGGTATGAGGGAGATGTGCATCCGGAGACATTCCGATACGCGTGGGAGGAGTTGGAGAGAGGGGCTGCAAGCACCGGAGCAGATGCGTCTGCCGGTGGCAGCGGTGCAAGTGCTTCCGACGGGACCGGCATGGGACCGCAGGATATACTCTGTTATAACGGTGATGTCAAAACGGCAGAGGATGTAGAGCGTCTGCGGTCAGACTTCCCGGAGTTGCAGCGCGTGATGATCGGACGAGGGTTTCTGTCACACCCCGGCTTTGCAGGGAACGATTCGAAGAAGGCGGACTACACGGATCGGAAGGTGGTGCTGGAATTCATTCGCGGGCTCCAGGAGGAATATGAAAAAGTGCTTTACGGTGAGATTCCAGTGCTTTTCAAGATGAAGGAGATGTGGTCGCATTTAATAGATTCTTTTCCGGAGGATGAGAAGCTTTTTAAGAGGATCAAAAAGACGAAGCATCTGCGGGAGTATGAAGCGGTGATAGCACAGATTTCAGCGTAAAGAATTCTTTACAACTCGGGGGAAATATGTCATAATGGATAGAGTATGATACGTTGTCTGCCGGCTGATCCGGCGAGGTCCCGTACCGGGATGAAAGGATGGAGAGTGTATGGAGAATAATACGAATAAGAGCAAGACGCCGATTATTATCGGAGTTGTATGCGGCGTAGTTTGTATTGCCGCCGTGGTTGTTGTATTGTTTGTGACCGGTGTGTTTGGTGGTAAGTCGGATCAAACAGCGGAGGCGTCTCCGACGGTGGCACCCGTCGCGACGGAAGAGCCGGCTGCTCCGGAGCCGACCGAGGAGCCGGAAGCAACGGAAGAGAATAAGGAGCAGGAAGTTGCAGCGGATGGATTTGCAAGACCGTCAAGAGAGGAATGTCGGACGCTTTGTGATGAGTTGTCAGCAGGTAAGCCGGTGAAGACAAAAGCTAAAGAGGATCTTCTCACCATGTGCAATATTGTTCTTCCTTTGATCCTCCCGAAAGATGAGATTTATTTCTATGAAGATAATCCCAACTGTGAGTATTCGTCCCTGAACTACTTAAGCGGCAGTGACGGAGATAAGTTTATCAAGCCGGTTACTAAGCCGAGTGACGAAAACGGGTATGAGACCGAGTACAATAGGGAAGAGGTTCTCGAGTATTGGAGTAAGCTCTACGATCGTGATCCGTCAATTCCGATCACGGATTCGGATGGAATTGAGCAAACGGGGGACACTGTAAAGTTCATTTTCGGCGATGGCGAGATGGGTTACTACTTCAGTAAAAAACCAAAGATTTATGAGAATGACTCCTATTATCTGGTTGAGGGTAATATGGAATCGGAGTATGAATCCGGTGATAAATTCATTTGTCGCGTATTGATCCGCAAGCGGGATTGGAAGCTTCCGGGTACGATCATTTATCTGAAGACAGAGGGGGCTTAAACCTCAAAAAAAGACTGAAAATAGCTATTGACAAAGAACGTATAATCACATATAATACATACTTGCTGGGGGAGCCGAAAGGCTGAGAGATCCCTGGCGGCCGGAACAGTGATTTCGGTGCTGTAGGACGCATGCGCAGAGGGTTTGTTTGATGGCGCATCGCAGAAAGCATCGCTGTGGATTGGCCGTCACATCGACCCTTAGAACTTGAACCGGTTAATGCCGGCGTAAGGAAGCATCCGATACAGACGCTTATAAGCCTCGGGTGTTTCCGCCCGGGGTTATTTTTGTGTGCACGCATAAAAATGAAAGATTGCATCTTCGGTATATGCGTGTGGAGTGCGAGTGGGGGGCGATACCCCTGTTCGAGTATGAAAGGAGAACTAACATGAACGCAAGTGTAGCTATCCAGGTATTGCCCAATACCACCGATGACAATGAAGTGATCCGTATCGTGGATGAGGTGATCGCTTACATCAAAAGCTTTGGGCTGTCAACCTATGTAGGGCCT
>JAEEGM010000043.1 GCA_016280325.1 Eubacterium sp.
CGCTCCGGCATCCAAAGCCATCATCATAAAGTCATCCGGATCGGTCTCATATTCTTCCTTATCGACAAGGATCTGTCCTTTTTCGTCGAACATATAGGATACGCAACCCGTGGTGCCGACATTTCCATTGCCCTTGGTAAAAGCGTTTCTTACGTTCGCCGCGGTACGGTTTTTGTTGTCCGTCAATGTCTCAACGATGATCGCGGTTCCTCCCGGACCATAACCTTCGTATACGCAGGTAACGTAGTTGACCGCATCCACGTCGCCGGCGGCCTTTTTGATGCCTCGCTCGATGGTATCGTTTGGCATGTTGTTCGCCTTGGCCTTGGCGATGACATCGCGAAGCTTGGAGTTCGAGGCCGGATCCGGCCCGCCCTCTTTGACGGCAACGGCAATCTCGCGACCGATCACGGTGAAGATCTTGCCGCGCTTGGCGTCGTTTTTCTCCTTTTTATGTTTGATGTTGCTGAATTTACTGTGTCCTGACATATTTTTATCCTCCTCATAGAGCATCTGACTTCAGATGCTCTTTTAGTTTACTGAAATCTTTACTTCAACTCACACACCCAATTTAACACGCATTTTATCATAAAAATTAACTTCCCCCACGTGAACCATATCGAAGGTTTCATCTGCCTTGCGGATGATGAATTGATCACCGGTTGTGGCTTCGCCCAAGAGGATGCCATCACCGCGGATGGATGCGTCGTCAGCGTATGCGGCCTTGGTTCTGTCGATCTTTAAGCGGATCGTACATGTGGATGAGACGATCAACGGCTTTTTGCTGAGCGAATGCGGGCAAATCGGCGTGATGATCAATGCCTCCATGTTCGGCGCTACGATAGGGCCCTGCGCCGACAGATTATATGCTGTCGAACCGGTCGGTGTCGAGATCAGGATGCCATCAGCCGCGTAGGTATCGACATAGGTATCGTCGACATAGACGCTGGTGGTAACCATGTGGCCGAAGTCACGCTTGCACACAACAAACTCGTTGATTACCGGACCGACTATACGGCTCTCGTCCTTCTGATGGATCTCACAGGTCAGTGCCATGCGGGTTTCTTTTTCATATTCACCCTTCAATAAAGCGTCGAGCGCCTGGTGAAGTCGCGGTCTCTCGACATCCGTAAGGAAGCCGAGCGTACCGAAGTTGATACCGAGTATCGGCAGATCTTTCCCAGCGACCTGTTTGGCCGCCTGAATGACAGTGCCGTCTCCGCCGAGCACCAGTACGATATCGGCATCGTCCTGAACGATCTTGGAGACATCGGAAACAATGGTCACGGAGCGCACCGCATCAGCGAGATAGCGCTTGATCTCGTTGGCCGTCTCCTGACCGGGTTCCTTTTTCTGATCAAAGAGTATTACGATATTGTCCATACCGTCACTCCTTCCTCTATCGGGGATGGCTTTCCCCTACTCGTAACTGAATTATTCTATCACAAATCGCCTCTTCTTGCAAGAAAAACCTCACAGATCGTCCGGCGAGAAGATCATCACCCCTCCGGCCAGACGCTCCTGCAGATTGAGGTACTCCTCCACAGGCACGATACATTTTTCAAAAATGCGCTGAAGCTTCGAGTTGTCTCCCTTATCGAAGGACAGAACGCTTGCCTTGATCATCTCCTTGTAGGTCGTTCCCGTCAGGTCAAAGACATACCCGCACTCCAAACAGAGTTCCCTCGTGAACTCACGCTGCGAGCGGCCGTTTCCCTCACGGAACGGATGCAGTGCGTTCAGATCGGCAAAATGATTGACCACCGTCGTCACGAACGCCTTTCGGTCCCCCTTCGCTTTGCGGCAGGAGGAATAAAAATCCCCAAACACCTCCTCCGCGTACGCGTCGATAAACATTGCCCTGCAGAAGAGGTTATTTTTACCGATATCGATGGTCCGTACCTTCCCGGCCCAATCGTAGACATCCTGAAAAATAAAGCGGTGAATGTCCTTCAGGTGCTGAAAATCAAAATTGCCGCTGATCGGGTGCAACTGAAGGTACACGAGATTCCCCATCGTGGATCTCGCTTCCAAAGCCCTCAGTTCCTCCGCGTCGCGGCAGTTAAACTTATTGATGAGAACCCGTGTGCCCGGGTAAACATACTTGTCTACACTTCTCATCCTGTCATATTCCTATAATCACATGGCTGCAATCCTGGCCTGATACTCCTCACGGGAAATCCGTCCCATCGCCAGATCCTTAAGATCCGACATATACTCCTCCGGAAAATACATGTCTTCAATCGCCAACGTGGCTCCCGCCTGGCGAATCGCGTCCTTCTGCGCGAAACTCATAGTCGTCGTGCGGCGTTCCATAACTGCGTTCATCCGACCTCTTCCTTCCTAATGACTTGACATTTTTTATCCTGTCACAACCGATTCATACATGTATATTATACACCCTTTGGGCTAAAAAAGTCAATGGAAAAGTGCGAAAAATACGTTCACAATGTCTCATGCGCCGTCTGTACCAAAGCGTCGATCCGTTCGTTCCATTCTTGCACTTTTTTATCAGTTCCCGTAGCCTCTGCCACCATCTCTTCAGCGGCTGTCACGTTCCCTGTCCCCTCCTCTTCTGCGGCAACTATTGTCGCGGTCAGCCACAACAGATACTCGATATTTCCCTCCGGGCCTCGGATCGGACTGTGATCGATTCCGCGAATCGTAAAGCCGGCCTCTGTGGCATATCCTAACACATTGCGAATCACCTCTTTGTGAACCTTCGGCTCACGGACGACGCCCTTCTTTCCGACCTGCTCCCTGCCGGCTTCAAACTGCGGCTTGATAAGCGCTACCATCTGCGCCTCATCCTTCATCAGAGCCCGCACCGGCTTCAAAACCTTTTCCAACGAAATAAATGCCACATCAATGGAAACGAAGTCGACGCCCGGCCATTCAGATGAATCCTCCATCTTCTCTACCGTTTTCATATCCTCCGGCGTCACATAACGGATGTTGGTCTTCTCCATTACGACAACACGCTCATCCTGCCGCAGTTTCCAGGCAAGCTGATTCGTCCCGACATCGATCGCGTAGACCTTCACCGCACCATTCTGCAACATGCAATCCGTAAACCCGCCGGTCGACGAACCGACATCCATACACGTCCGCCCGTCAAGTTCAATCGGAAACACCTCCAAGGCCCGTTCCAGCTTAAACCCGCCACGGCTCACATACGGCATCTTCTTGCCGCGAACCTCGATATTCACCTCCGATGCAAACATCGCTCCGGCCTTATCCTCTCTCTGCCCGTCAACGAAAACCTCACCGGCCATGATCACCGCTTTCGCCTGCGACCGCGACTCGATCAGCCCCCGATTGACAAGCATAACATCTAATCGTTCTTTTCCCAATCTATCTTTCCTTTCACGCCTTTTACGATTAATAAACTGTTTTTCTCCTGTGTTCTCTCAGGACAACCAACACAGACCGCAGCCGAGCGGCGTTGATGCCCTGGCATCTCAGAGCGAGGCAAGGTGCTGTGGTTGGTTGTCCGTCGATAACCCAACAAAAATACGCAGCCAACGATCCTAAGAGCGAGGCGAGGTGCTGTGGTCGACTGTCCGTCAGATACCGTTATCACCTGCACTTATGATATTCCTCACGGACACAATTAGCGACGCTGACCTCATCGAGGCCATAGACCTCGAGCAACTCCTCGCGCCGCCCATGCGGCACAAACTCATCCGGAAGCGCCAGGCTGAGGAACCCATCCGTCCGCACGCCCTCGCGCTGCATGAACGCGGCCACCGCCTCGCCGAACCCGCCGGTCGCGACATTATCCTCCAGCGTCACGACAACCGTATGCCTGTCAGCAACCTCCTTCACTGTATCCTCGTCAAAAGGTTTCACAAAACGCATATTCACGACCGTCACACGGATCATCTCCTCCGCCAGCGACTCTCGCACGGCAAGCGCCGTCCGCACCATGTCACCGACCGCCAGGATCGCGACCTCGCGCCCCTCCGCAAGAATCTCCGCTTTCCCGGCCTCAAACGTCTTGCGATCCTCCTCGTCATACCAGAACGCTTCCCCTCTGGGATAGCGCACCGCCACCGGCCCCGACGTGTACCCATAAGCATAGTCAAGCGCCCGGATCAACTCGTCACCATCCATCGGTGCCAGGATCGTCATCCCCGGCATCGGCATCAGATACGACAGATCAAAAATGCCCTGATGCGTCCGTCCGTCACGCCCGACGATACCGCTTCGATCGATCGCGAAGATCACCGGATACGAAGCATTACACACATCGTGAAGAACCTGATCATACGCTCTTTGTAAAAATGTCGAGTAGATGCTTACCACCGGTCTCAGACCGCCGGCTGCCATCCCCGCCGCAAAAGTAACGGCATGCTCCTCCGCGATCCCGACATCAAAGGCACGGTCCGGATACTCCTCGGCGAAAGCCATCACACCGGTTCCGTCCGGCATCGCCGCGCAAACGGAAACCATATCCTCATTGGTCTCACCCCGGTCCGTAAGCCACGCACTGAAGATATCCGTATACGTCGCAGGCGCGTCTTCACCGCCCTCCAAAGGTTCTCCCGTCTCAATATCAAACTTCCCAATTCCATGAAACAGATCCGGCTTCTCCTCCGCCGGCTTGTAGCCGAAACCTTTTTTCGTCAATACGTGAACCAGTACGGTTTCATTTTTCATGGAAGCCGCCGTCTCGAAGGCTTCACGCATCGCCTCGATATCGTGGCCGTCGATCGGTCCGATATAGGTCAGACCCATATCCTCGAAAAGCATCCCCGGAAGCAAAAGGTGCTTCAGGGAATCCTTGGTTTTTTTGATCTGCTTGGCAAGCGGCACACCCACCGTCGGGATCTTATCGAGCGCGTCCTCCACCCGAAGTTTCAGGTCACGATAACGCCTGTCCGCGCGGATCTGACCGAGATAATTGCTCATGCCGCCGACGTTCGGCGCGATCGACATCTTGTTGTCATTCAAAACGATCGTAAGACTCGTCTTCGCCTCGACCGCGTTATTCATCGCCTCGTACGCCATTCCGCCGGAGAGCGCCCCGTCACCGATCACGGCAACGATCTTCTCATCCGTCCCTCTGAGATCCCTCGCCTTGGCAAGACCGAGCGCCGCCGATATCGATGTGGATGAATGGCCTACGGAAAAAGCATCCGCCTCACTCTCCCTCACATCCGGGAACCCACTCATTCCTCCGTACTGGCGAAGTGTCGGCATATCCTCATCACGCCCGGTGAGAATCTTGTGTGCATAGGACTGATGCCCCACATCCCACACCAGCTTGTCCTCCGGAAACGTCAATACGAGATGCAGCGCGATCGTCAATTCCACCACGCCAAGAGAAGCCGACAGATGCCCTCCCGTCTCACTAACGGTCGTCACCAGCCGGCGCCGAATCTCCTTTGCCAATACGCGATAATCCGAAGGGTCAATATGATGAATATCATTTACCCCCCGGATCTCATCCAAAATATGTCCCAACGATCTGCTCCTAACTTATGTTACAAAAATATACTGTCACCAAATAATATATGCGTTTATTACCCGGCATCCTTCAGCGTGAACCGTGTCACGCCTGCCATCGGATTGGTTTTTTCCTGAACCCTGTTTTCCAAAATCCCTTTCGTCATCTCATTCACATCACCGCCGAAAGGATCCACGCCATCCGGCAAATCCCGATGATCCACCTCAATGATAACCTTTTGGCCGCCTTCTCCGGCGTCAACACGGAGCCCTACCACCGAACCGATGTGTTTTTCCATACACGGCACCAGCGCTCCGGCAACGATCTCCTCCACGACCAGGCGTGTATTCATAGTCGCCTTCCTTGGCATAAACTGACGGTAACAGAACTCATCAACGCCCGAAAGAAGCGCCGGCATATCCGGATACTCCGAAGATATATCATACGTAAAACTCTTGATCCGATAGATAAAATCCCTGGTCTCCAGACGCTTCGGATTTTCAAAAATATCCTCCGGCGCGCCCTCCTCACAGATACCACCGTTATTCATAAAAACAACCCGAGTCGAAATATCCCGTGCCAGTCGCATCTCATGTGTCACGATAAGCATTGTAAGTCCCGAACCGGCAAGGTCACGGATTACCGAGATAACCTCGGATACCATCGTTGGATCGAGTGCCGAAGTCGGCTCATCAAAAAGCAGGATCTTCGGCTGCATCGCCAGCGCTCTCGCTATCGCCACACGCTGCTTCTGGCCGCCGGAAAGCTCATCCGGATACTTTCGGATCGCGCTCGCCAATCCTACCCGTACCAACTGCCGGTAAGCCTCCTTCATCGCATCCTTCGCGGACACTCCCAACAGATCCATCTGCGGCATCATGATATTCTCCGCCACCGTTTTATGACCAAAGAGGTTAAAGGACTGGAATACCATTCCCATTTTTTTACGAACCGCGGACATATCCGTCTTTGGATCGCATACATCCACACCGTCAACAAAAATCTTCCCGCTACTTGCTTCTTCAAGTCGATTGACGCAGCGAAGCAGCGTGGACTTTCCGGTTCCGGAAGGGCCGATGATACCGATCACCTCACCCTCTTCCACATCCAGATTCACATTCTGCAGCGGAACCACTCCGGGATATCGTTTGGTCAGACCCTGAATACTGATAAAACTCATCGATCCACCCCCTTTATCCTACGGCTGCGACTTTTCGCGTTCCACTTGTTATTGATCAACCGAATCAACCTTGTCAAAAGCCATGTCAACATAAAATAGATAACCGCGATCGCGATCAGCGGGAAAAATGCCTCCATCGTACGACTTCGGATCAGATCACCGGCTCTTGTCAGATCGACAACCGTGATATACCCGGCCACACTGGTCTCCTTCACAAGCATGACAAACTGTGACTGCAACATCGGAAAATAGATCTGTCTGGCCTGCGGAAGGATCACCTTTCGAAACGCCAGAGCGTCCGGATAACCGAGCGCGTACGCCGCCTCCTGCTGTCCGATATCCACGGCGGAAACCGCACTCCAAACTGTCGTGAAAACGCGCACCGCAAAGATCAACGCCAGACCGACGACAGCCACCAGAACTGCCGGCAGATCAATAGCGCCGAACACGATGTAATAGAACACCATCAGAATAACAACCACGGGAACGCCCATGACGATCGCGGAATACCCACGGATCAGGCCATTGAACACGAGGATATTTTTACGCCGTAAAAATACCATCCCGAAGCCAATGAGTAAACCGAAAAAGCCTGCCATAATACTCATCAGAACCGTCAATCCCAAACCGGACAGAACCATCTTGTAACGGTCGTCCCGGATAAAGGTTCGATAAAAACTATCCTTTAATCCCTGAAAAAATCCTTCGCCGGAGACATCCCCGGCATTCTCCCGGATCATCAGCTGATACGCGCCGGGGAAATACTCGACAAAGTCAACCATCTCGCTTCGTTCTTTGGTGATCATGATCGAGCCGCACCCGATATCCGACTTCCCGGACTGCACCTCCGGCATCACCGAGGCAAAGTCCATCCCGGTAAACTTCACATGCTTATCCAGTTTCTTCGCGATCATAAGAATGATATTGATATCAAAGCCAATCAGTTGCCCGTTCGTTCCGGAATACGACATCGGTTCCAGCGTGTCGCAGGCAGCCACCTTAACCTCGCCGTTTTTACCCGGCCAGTCCTGTTCCGGAATCATCTTGACGGACTCGTCCGCGCCGGTCCATTTTTCCCACGTTTTCTGAATCTCAGAAGGATCGATCGAATCTAAAGCCTTCTGCCATTCATCCCGCTCCTTGCTCCCCTTCGTAAAGGCGAAGCCAAACAGCGCTTCTCCCAAATTCTCAGGAAAAACGGTCAGATCATCGTTCTTATTTGATACCAACGTCGCAATCGCGCTGTTCGTCAAAAACGCGTCGATCTTTCCCGACCGAAGCGCCAGCTGCATATCGGGGAGCGTCGCAAAATACTGAAACTCGCCCACATTCGGCACCTTACTGCTGATCAGTTCCTCAAAAGGCGCCCCGGTAAGCATCGCGATCGTTTTCCCGCTGAGTTCGGAGAACGTACGGAACTCAGCCGCCTGAGCGACGGGAATAGTGACCGTCAGACTGAGCAACAGCCATGCCATGAATATGCAAACCCTTCGTTTCATCCTTACCTCCATCCTGGTCTTTTCACTCTTTCCTCTGCAAGATCAGTGATCCCTCTTAGCCAATCCGGAAAACAAATCGGTTAAAAACGCCTTCGTTTCCATACCTGAACTTGAGATTGGCAACGCGTCCAGACGCTTCAACGCCTGATTCGTGTATTCCTCTACTGCCTTGTAGCTCTCCTCCAGGCCATGGATTGCGACATATGTGTATTTGTTCTGATCCTCGTCGCTGTGGATTGGCTTGCCGATCTTTTCCTCATCTCCCGTGACATCGAGGATGTCATCCTGGATTTGGAAGGCCATGCCGACATCCCGCCCGATCCGCTCGACCATCTGAAGCGAATAATCATCGGCTCCGGCAAGAGCCGCCCCCACCATCATCGAAGCTGCGATCAACGCGCTCGTCTTGCCGCGATAGATGTACAAAAGCATATCCGTATCGATGTCTTTTCCGGTGTTTTCCACATCGACAACCTGGCCACCGATCATGCCGTTCACCCCGGCACATCCGGACAACTTATCAAAAGCAATGATTGCCCGGCACATCTGCTCATTTTTCTTGACCGTCCCGACGATCTCTCTTCTGCCGATTGCCACCAGCGCATCCGAGATCTGTTCATAAGCCGCGTTCAACAGCGCGTCACCGGTAAGGATTCCCATCGCCTCGCCGAACTGCTTGTGCGTGGACGGCTTTCCTCTTCGCATATCATCGTTGTCAAGCGCCGGCAGATCATCGTGAACCAGTGAATAACTGTGGATCATCTCGATTGCCACCATAAAGCGGTGAAGGACGGTCTCGTCACCGCCTCCGAACAGATAAAACATCTCCCGCATCAGCATCGGGCGAAGTCTCTTGCCGCCGACCGTCAGGCTGTAATTCATCGCCTCGTAGATCGTCTTTGCGTAGCCCTTTTCCTCCGGCAGATGCTCCTTTAGTATTTCTTCTATTTCTGCCGCTTTTTTCTTTACGATTTCTTCTGTCGCTCCCGTCATCTGCTTCCTCCTCGCAGGCCTCTCATCCCTCAGACCTGTTATCCTTCACTCCCTCTTTGCGCCAACGCCGGCCTCAATCACTGCAGATCCGCCTTCATCCGTCGGTAGATCTCATCAATCTTTCCATCCTCTATCTTTTTATCCAAAAAAATCTCCACGGCGACCTTCGCCTGTGCAATCAGCATCTCAAGTCCCGTGATCCCGGCCATACCAAGCGACTCCGCCTGCGCCGTCAGTTTCGTGACAAGCGGGTTGTAAATGAGATCCAGCACCACCTTACAGTCAGTAAATGGTGTCAGATCGATCGGCTTAGCATCCACCTCGGGAAACATCCCCACGGGAGACGTATTGATGATCACATCGACATCGGTATGTGTTTCAAACACTTCATCATAGCTGACGCACTCATCATCCGCAGAACGCCTCACGATGACCATCTCACCCGCGCCACCGTCTTTCACACAGGCCTTGATCGCCTGCGCTGCGCCGCCGTTTCCGATGATAAGCACCTTTTTATCTTTCAGGTCGACCTGATGCTGCCTCAGCGTATAATTGAACCCGTGATAATCGGTGTTATAACCAAAAAGTCTGCCGTCCCGGTTCACGATCGTATTCACCGCACCGATGGCAGCAGCATGTGTATCAAGTTCATCCAGAAAAGGAATAACCCGCTGTTTATATGGAATTGTAACATTGATTGCTTTGAACGTGTGCGCCGTCATAAACGGCTCAAACTCATCCTCTCTTAGCGGACAGAGTTCATATGTATAATCCGCCAGTTCCTCATGAATCTCCTTCGAGTAGCTGTGTCCCAGCTTCCCGCCAATCAGCCCATACTCCATCTTCTTCCATTCTCCCCATCAAAAATGTCCCCTTCACGCCTCCTTGCTGATCGTATCGAGAACACCGTTAACAAAGGCATACCCCTTGTCTCTACCGTACTCCTTGGCCAGTTCCACCGCCTCATCGATCGCCACCGCTGTCGGTGTCTCATCGTCATAGAGCGCCTCGTAAACGCCAAGTCTCAGGATCGCCAACTCCGCCTTCGCGATGCGGTTCAGCTGCCACCCCTTCGAAGCCGCGGCGATCTTCTCATCAATCTCCGGCAAAAGAGGCAGAATCTTCTCCACCTCCGCCTCAACAAACGCGCGATCCTCGTCCGTCAGCGGCTCCTCATTTTTTATCTCATTTAGAAAAATATCCTGCTGTTCCTCATACCGCTCCTCCGGATAAAAATCCTTCTGGTACAGCAAAAGGAACACGCAGGTTCTCAGTTCGTGTCTATTCATATCTCACTCAATCCTTCGGCAAATCTACACCGGCAATCGTTACGTTTACACGGCTGCAATTCAGTCCGGTCATCTCGTTGATCGCCTGAGCAACGCGATCCTGTACCTTGGCACTTGCCTCCGGGATGCTGTATCCGTACTTCATCGTGATCGCGATATCAACCTCAGCCTCATTATCATTTACTACAACCTTAACGCCCTTGGCATTCTTCTTGGTACCGAACTTGCCAACCAGCTCATTCTTCATGCCACCGGAGATGGTCTCAACACCCTCGATCTCACTGGCCGAGATACCCGCAATCGCAGCGACAACCTCGTTCGCAATCTGAATCTCGCCGATCCCTTCTTCTCTCTCGTTATCCATATCTGTTTTCCTGCCTTTCTATGTATTTGTTACACTTAGGAACAAATTCACTCAACTTGCTAATTATACCATAAAAAACGACTTATCGCAAGAGTTAAATTGCGTGGTGTGTCAGACGGGTAGCCGACCACAGTACCTTGCCTCGCTCTTAGGATCGTTGGCTGCGCAGCCCTCACATCCGTGTTCGGGCTGGCATGCTTGCCAACGCTCCTGAAACTTCCTGTTTCAGATGCCAGGGCATCAACGCCGCTCGGCTGCGGTCTGTGTCGGCTGCCCTGTGAGATCATATCCACCGAGGATTAATCGATTTGAAGTTCCACCGGACAATGGTCTGAGCCGAGGATCTCATCATGGATCTCGGCCTCAAAAATCCGATCTTTAAGGCCATCCGACACGAGAAAATAGTCGATCCGCCACCCGGCATTCCGGCTTCTGGCATTGAACCGATACGACCACCAGCTGTATCTTTCGACCTCATCCGGATGCAGCAGGCGAAAACTATCAACGAAGCCGGCTGACAAAAGTTCCGTCATCTTGCCGCGCTCCTCATCCGTGAAGCCGGCATTGTGATGATTGGCCGACGGATTCTTCAGGTCGATCTCCTGATGCGCCACGTTCATATCGCCGGTGACGATGACGTCCTTTTTCTCCTTCAACCCGCACAGATACGTGCGGAAATCATCCTCCCAGAGCATCCGATAATCAAGCCTTTTTAACTCATTCTGGGAATTCGGCACATAGACACATACGAAGTAAAAGCCCTCAAACTCACAGGTGATCACGCGTCCCTCGTGGTCATGCTCCTCGACACCGATCCCGTAGGTCACGTTCAGTGGCTCCGACTTAGTGAAGACCGCCGTTCCGGAATACCCCTTTTTCTCAGCGTAGTTCCAGTACATATGATACCCCGGCAGATCAAGGTCGATCTGACCCTCCTGAAGCTTCGTCTCCTGCAGACAGAATACATCCGCGTCAAGCACCTCGAAGGCCTCCATAAAGTTCTTCCCCACGCATGCGCGCAGTCCATTCACATTCCAGGAAATCAGTTTCATTTACGCTTCACCTTCACCTTCGGCAACCTTGCGACCTTGTAGAATTTCTTGGCCTTTTTCAGTTTTCTCTTAAGATGCGGCTTCGGAATATAGATGATATCAAAGATTTTCTGCATCTTCGCCATCTTCCGCATTTTTCTCATCTTCAGAGGCTTATTCATCTTCTTCATTTTGTTGAGGCCGGCTGTCCCCTGCTTGATCTTCATGGTCCACTTGCCGGGCTTCCTTGAACGCACTCGGAACATCCGGTGTCTCGAGCCGGCACGAAACAACCACCGACCGGTTTTCTTGGAATTCTTAAACTTCATCATCGGAATCCACCTCCTCGTCCTTCACAACGTATTTCGCAAATGACCTTACGCCGGACATTTCCTGCCCATCCGCCGAGGTTTCCTTAACCTCACGCGTCACATCGACGTTTTCTTTCGACGCATCCGCCTCATCCGCCTCTGCCGCGTCCTTCTCTTTCAGATGCTTTTTCAAACGCACATAGTGCCTGACATCCACGATAAGAAAAATGACCGCGACAACAATAAATGCAGATCCCAGCGCCACATACCACCAGGCCAGACCGTCCTTTATAAAACGCCAGATCAGGTCAACTCCGATGTAGCCGATATACAGGCACACCGCCAACCGGATCCAAAACCATGTCTTGAAACTCTCCGGCACACCGGCTTCCCAATCGTCGTCCGCGTATCTCTTACGAAAAAGCCCCATGCTCACTCCTTGTATCGAAAAGAGGCCGATAGGATCCACGATCCTGTCGGTCCTCTTAAATTCATATTCGTATCTGATCCCGAGATCAATTACAGACGCTTCAGATACTCACCTGTACGTGTATCGATCTGGATCTTGTCACCCTGGTTAACGAAAAGCGGTACAGCAACCTGTGCTCCCGTCTCAACCGTAGCCGGCTTGGTAACGTTTGTAGCGGTATCACCCTTGACACCCGGCTCTGTCTCCGTTACCTCAAGCTCAGCAAACATCGGCGGCTCGATCGCGAAAATGTTACCCTTGTAGGAAAGCATTTTTACGTTATCGTTCTCCTTAACGAACTTCATCGTCTCACCGACTGCTTCCTCGGTCAGATCGATCTGCTCATAGGACTCATTGTCCATAAAGTGATACATATCATCCTTGTACAGATACTGCATCTCTTTTTTATCAATGTGGGCCTGCGGGAACTTCTCGGTCGGACGGAACGTCTTCTCAACCACACCACCGTCGACAACGTTGCGAAGCTTGGTACGAACGAAAGCTGCTCCCTTACCCGGTTTTACATGCTGAAACTCGATAACCTGGTAAACAACGCCCTCAATCTCCACAGTTAAACCATTTCTGAAATCACCTGCTGAAATCATAATATAAATCCTCCATTTCGTATTTGCGTTTCCACATACATGAACTATTCTACCCTATTTCGTCTTATAATGCAAGAAAAATGTTCGCAAGCGTCAAATTGTTTATCCGGACACCCGCTCCCAGATATCCTTCGCGATCTCTTCCACCTCGCGATCATCGGTATTGACTGCCAGATCCGCCGCATTTTCATAGGCCGGCTGACGTCGTTCCATCAGTTCCGCGATATAGCCGACATTCATGTTGCCGTCGAGTAACGGACGGGATGTATCCTTGTGAATACGTTTATACACCGTTTCCGGCTTTGCCGTCAAAAGAACAATTGTGCCGAAATTTTTCAGTTTCCGGATATTGATATCACGAAGAACCGTACCTCCACCACAGGAAACAACCGACCTCGGGAGCGTCCCCAACTCATCCAGGATATCGGTCTCCACCTGGCGGAAAGCCGCCTCTCCGTCCTCATCAAAAATCTCCGAGATCTGCTTTCCGGTTTTCTGCACGATCATCGAATCCGTATCCACCTCCGGAATATCATAGATTTCGCTCAACGTCTTGGATATCGTAGTCTTTCCGGTGCCCATGAAACCGATCAGGATGATATGTCCCGGATGAGAAAACAGTTTGTCAAACGTTGCCTTCACCTCATCGACACTACGCTGTCCCGGCGCCGACGCTTTTCCGATCGTCGCAAAAG
>JAEEGM010000044.1 GCA_016280325.1 Eubacterium sp.
GCCGCAGTGGAAGCCCATGAATACATCCGTACGTGTATAGTCGAACTTGCCCTTGATATCGTCATCATACAGGTCGTTCGGAACGGAGTTGTTGATATCGAGAAGTGTTACGATATCCTGGCTGACAACGGTTCCGATGAACTCGCTGAGCGCTCCGTAGATATCTACCTCGCAGGAAACCGGGATACCACGACCGGTCAGACGGCTGTTGACATAGCACGGAACGAATCCGAACTGTGTCTGGAATGCCGGCCAGCACTTGCCTGCGATGCAGACATATTTGCGATAGCCCTTGTGCTCCTCGATCCAGTCGAGAAGTGTGAGCTCGTACTGAGCGAGCTTCTCAAGAACCTCAGGCTTCTTGTTTCCTGCACCGAGCTCTGCCTCCATATCCTTTACTACATCGGCGATACGAGCATCACCGGCATGCTTGTTGAAGGACTCGAACAGGTCAAGCTCTGAGTTCTCCTCAATCTCTACGTTGATGTTATAAAGCTGCTTAACCGGAGCGTTGCACGCAAGGAAGTTCTGCGGGCGCGGTCCGAAGCTGATGATCTTCAGATTGTTCAGCGCGGTCACCGCACGAGCAACCGGTACGAAGTCATGGATCATGTCCGCAACCTCATCCGGTGTTCCGACCGGATACTCCGGAATATACGCGCCGATGTTGCGAAGTTTCAGGTTGTAGCTGGCGTTCAGCATACCGCAGTACGCATCTCCACGTCCCTGAATCAGTCCCTCGTTCTTGTAGCTCTCCTCTGCTGCCGCAACGAACATCTTCGGTCCGTCAAAATGCTTTGCCAGCAAGGTCTCTGAGATCTCCGGTCCAAAGTTTCCGAGATACACAACAAGTGCGTCGCACTCATTTTTCTTCACGTCCTCGAGTGCCTTCACCATGTCGATCTCGCTCTCAAAGATCAATACCGGGCACTCATAGATGTCAGCCTCATCGTACTTCTTGCGATACGCTTCGCAAACCTTCTTGTGTCTGTCCACAGAAAGCTGCGGCGGGAAGCAGTCACGGCTTACGGCCACGATTCCGATCTTGGTCTTTGGCATGTTTGATAAATCCATTGTTCACCCTCCTTGTAGTAGTATAGTCGAAAAAAAGTTAATTGCATTATAACGCAACGATTCTTTTTGCACAAGATGTTTTTTTTATGTTTATGTTCAGTTTTCTATTCTGATTTTTCACAACTTGGCTCTACTGCGTACTTTTCAGAGGCTGAAAAAATGGTAAATTTAATTCTTCGGCTCGTCAAAAAGATCCTCTTCAAGCTCCGATAACTCATCCTGATAATCACTCTGATGTGAGTGCTGGTTGGTCGAGACTTTCTTGTGAAGGTTGACCGCTGCCACCGACTTCGCCAGAGGCTGGATCGTACCCACGCCGGCGATACAGCCACCCGGACATGCCATTCCCTCAAGAAGGTATCCATCGTACTGACCACGCTTTGCGAGCATCATCATCTTGCGGCACTCCTCGAGATTCTCCGCCACGTGCATCGGAATCTCGCCGACCTCCGGATGATTCTCCTTGATATAATTCGCTACGGCGCCGGCCACACCGCCGCTGACAGCAAAGCCTCGACCGTCAGCCGATGCTCCATGCATCGCATCGAACTCCTCAAGCTGCTCAAACTCGACGCCCTTCGCCTCGAACATTCCCATGACCTCCTCAAAGGTCAGCACAAAGTCGATATCGCTTCGGATCGTCCGTCGTGACGCTTCCAACTTCTTCGCTGAGCACGGTCCGATAAAGGCAACCTTGCAGCCCGGATGCTTCTTCTTGATCAGACGTCCGGTGAGTACCATCGGCGTGAGTGCCATCGAGATGCACTTTGCTTCATCCGGGAATACTCTCTTTGCCATCACCGACCAGGCCGGGCAACACGAGGTCGCCATAAACGGCATCTCCGTCGGGACCTCCTTTAGGAACATCTCACCTTCCTCGATCGTACACAGGTCGGCTCCGATCGCCACCTCGACCGCGTCCTCAAAGCCAAGTTCCTTGAAGGCCACACGGATCTTCTCCGGGGTCATTTTTTCACCGAACTGACCTGCCACCGCCGGTGCGACAGCCGCATAAACCGGCACATCCGAACGGATAGCCTGAATTGTCTGAAAAATCTGCGCTTTGTCAGATATAGCGCCGAACGGGCAGTTCGCCATACACTGTCCGCAGGAAACACAGTTGTCCTGATTGATCTCCGCACGTCCCAGCTCGTCCGAGGAGATCGCTTTCATCCCGCATGCCTCGGCACACGGTCTCTTCAACCGGATGATCGCCTCATACGGGCAGACGTTGATACATTTTCCACACTTGATACAACGCCTCTGATCGATATAGGATCGTCCGTGCTTGAACTTGATTGCCTGGCGCGGGCATACCTCCTGACAGGGATGCGCCAGACACGCCTGACATCCCTCCGTCACCTGAACTTCATTGTCCGGGCAGGCGTTGCAGGCAAACTTGATAATATTGATCAACGGGGGCTGATAATACTTCTCCGGCTTGACACACTCATCCGCTCCCGTGGAGACCGGCGCGTGCTCCGATGTGTCGCGAAGCGGAAGGCCCATCGCCAAACGCATACGCTCCTTCACGATAGCTCTCTCCAAAAATACCGAGTCACGGTACTTCGATACCTCGCCCGGGATGATCCGATACGGAATCTGCTCCATCTCGGCCAGAGATCCCTCCTCATAATTGTAAGAGAGCTTCGCCACCTCGGCGTAAACTTTTTTCCGGATGTCATTCACCGGTGTCATGATTCCTCTCATTGACTGTGCTGCCATAGATTAGTACCCCTTTCTGATGCTTCTTTCTGATGCGGATTCGGCATAAAAATACCCCGATTCGCGCTATTTTAATTCTAACATATTTTCGAGACACTTGCAACCAAAAACCTTATGTGTTAGAATAGTCACAAACGAAAAAAGGATGGGAGAGATATATGGAAAGCAGAGATAAAGTGATCGTCCGCGTGAGCATCATCGGGATTCTGGCCAACCTGGCCTTAGTCATTTTCAAAGCTGTGATTGGTCTTCTGGCGAACTCAATCGCTATCATATTGGATGCTATCAACAACCTGACAGATATGCTCTCTTCGCTGGTCACCATCATCGGTGCCAAACTTGCGGCGAAAAAGCCGGACAAGCTTCATCCGCTCGGACACGGCCGGATCGAATACCTGAGCGCGATGATCGTCGCCATCATCATTCTCAGTGCCGGTGTCGGTGCCGGTGTCAAATCGGTCGAGAACCTGCTCGATCCGAAAATTCCGGACTACACGCCGATCGGTCTCATCATCATCGCCGCGGCCGTAATCGTCAAACTGTTGCTCGGACTTTACTATCGCAAAAAAGGCCACGAGGTAAACTCCGGGGCCCTGACCGCCTCCGGAACCGACGCACTCTTTGACGCGGTCGTATCCATATCCGTTCTCGTGAGCGCGATCATTTTTATCGCTACCGGGTTCAACGCCGAGCCGTATGTAGGCGTGCTTATCTCAATCCTGATCATAAAATCCGGTATCGAGATCATGATGGAAACACTGAACGAGATCCTCGGCCAGCGTTTTGACCGGGATTTTCTGAAAGAGATCCGAGCCACCATCTGTGCAGAGGAACCCGTGCAGGGTGCCTACGATCTGATCCTTCACAGTTACGGACCGGATCGCTACATGGGCTCCGTACATGTCGAGATTCCGGACACGTTGACGGCTGAGCAGATCGACGAGCTCGGGCGCCGCATCGAAGAAAGCGTCTATGTTAAGCACGGTGTCATACTGACCGGCGTCGGAATCTATTCCGTGAACACCTCCGATGACACCGTCGTTAAACTCCGCACCGAGATCACACATCTGGTCAACAGCCATGATGACGTGATCCAGATGCATGGTTTCCATGTCGACAAGACGAACAGCCGCGCGTATCTGGACCTGATCATGGATTACGAGAACAAAGATTACGAAGAACGCTTTGAAGCTCTCTGCGACGAGATCCGCACCGCCTATCCGACGTATGAATGGATCCTGACGCAGGATATCGATTTTTAGGGAATACCGAATGAATCCTTAGAAAAATACAATGATTTTTGGAAAGAAAAATGAAAAAAGATGCCTGGTGGAAACATGTCGACACACTGATCTACGGCCTCTCCTGTCTTCTCATCGGAGGGTTACTCGTGATGCTCGTGCTTCAACTCACCGGGCATTTTACGTTGACGGATGATCTTCGCTTTCCCTGCGGCTTCCGTCTCGCCACAGGGCTATTTTGTCCGGGTTGCGGCGGCTCGCACGCGCTGACCGCCATGCTTAGTGGTCGCATCTTCGACAGCATCCTGGCACATCCCTTTGTCCCGTACCTGACGGCGTGCGCACTGATCGACGTCATCCTGGGCACAAGTGCACGGATCCGCCACCGAAGCGTCCCGAAGTTCCGGCCTGTCTACGCCTATATCGGCATCGCGCTGATCTTCGGTCAATGGATCATCAAAAATATCCTTCTGCTTCTAGGCTGATTCTACTCTACCAACGAATCCCCACGATCAATACAGAGCTCATACCCGATATCCTCGATTCGTGTCTTCAGCTCCACGATCTGCTCTTCGCTTTCGATATCCACCCCGTGTTTACCATCATATAGGGTATAGCGCCCCTTTACCTCACGCGGCGTGATATTCGGCATGACGACATTGGCGCCGGCCAGGATTCCCTTTTCATAACCCTGAAGGTCGATGGTGGCGAGTGCCGTCGTAGCCGGAAGAAGAACCTTCGGATGGATCAGACGAAGGATCGCGATCATCTTCAGTGTCATATCAACCGTCCCGCCCCGTTCCATCGCAAACGGTGTATCGCTCTGCGCGATAAAAGGTCCGATCCCGATCATGTGCGGATTCAATTCCTGAATCAGGACAAGATCATCATACAGACAATCCACATCCTGCCAAGGTGTCCCGATCATCATACCGCAACCAACCTGATATCCGATATCTTTCAGGTCAAACAAACAACGAACCCGATGCTCATAGCTCATATTGGCCGGGTGAAGCTTATTATAGTGATCGCGGTTACCCGTCTCGTGGCGCAGCAGGTACCGACTGGCTCCCGCATCAAAAAACTTCTGATAGGATTCCTTCGATCTCTCGCCGATCGAAAGCGTGATTGCGCAATTCGGATAGGTATCATGGATCAGACGAACCATCTCTAAGATGCTCTCATCCGAATCCATCGGATTCTCACCACCCTGAATCACAAAGGTTCTCGCTCCAAGCGCATACCCTTTTACCACACTGGCCATGATCCGATCATTCGTCAGGCGATATCGGCTAAGGCCCACATGTGCGGCACGGATCCCGCAATAGAAGCAGTTATTTTTACAATAATTCGTGTACTCGATCAGCCCGCGCATGTAGATCTTTTTCCCATAGATCTCGTCGCAAACCTCACGCGCTGACTGAAACAGATACTCTGTCGGCTCGTCTCCGAGTTCAAGAAGCCACTCTAACTCATCTCTCGTGACCTCATGACGAAGACGCATATGATCGATCTCTCTCTTATAATCCAATGTTTTCCCCCTCCGTATCTACTTGGTCATCCGAAAAAACAAAAGGTTTCCCTCGTTCGGGAAACCAATCTATCCTCACTGTCTCACGCCTGCTGCAGCGCAAGATACAGTTCCATTCCTCCACCATCAAACTGCATCGGAACACACAGGGATTTTCCACCCTTGGATGCAAAGCTGACATTACCGTGAGACAATGTCGGCGGTGTAATATCAATCCCGATACCTGAACTCGAGAATACTGTCGCCACATTTCCCATGATCATATTGCCCAGCTCGCTGATCGCACTGCTGGCAAACTCATCCATCCGGCTGATCTCCATCATCGCCATCTTGGATGCGATTGCGCATGCCTGACGCTCCGTCATAGCCAATAAGACATGACCATGAAGCTGTCCGGTCACACCTACTATAATAACCCAGTGATTCGTATCAAAAGCTGTCTCTCTCAGAATCGGTTTCTGAATAGCGACATCAACAAAGCATACTTCAGAAAGAATCTTCTTTGCTGTTGCTAAAAAGGGGTTAATCAGCTCAACATTAAGTGGCGCCATTTCCCTCTCCTTCTCTTCCTGCTGCTTACTCCACGGTAAAAACCGCTGTATCTATCGTATGTTTTCTCACACATACATTGTATTATACCCGATTTTCGGTATATTGACAAGGACTACATCTTGTGATACCAAGTCTCACGACATACCCTATTTGTCTCGCATCCAAAGCGTTTCCGACAGGGAAGCCATCTTGTCCGCCATGCACACGATCCAAGCCTCACGCGAACGGGGTAGTTTCGTCAGCGTAAACGGCCACATATGCGTCTCGATCGCAGCAAGAACCTTCTCATCCACATCAAAAATGTCCTTCGCTCTCTTAGCTGCCCGGTGCGGGTGTCTGTATCCGTGCAGGTCATTTAACGGCTTTTCATGCCAATCATATCCGTAAAAATCATGCAAAAGCGCTGCTGTCAGAAGCACCTTCCGGTCCGACTTCGCCCCCAGCTTCTCATCCATGATATAGGCGAGCTTTACGACATTGACCACATGCCGGTATGTCGTCACATTTCCATGCTGTATATATTCCTTCATCTGCCGCACATCGTCACTTTTCAACAGTTGACCGATGACAGCGTGTATTTCCTGCTTATCCTCTGATGTCATAACAACCTCTACCGTTACCTAAAAACATCCATATTTCCCCACTCCCGCGGAAAAATATGGATGTCCGTTTTCTATCAGTCTTCTTCCGACTCGTCCGCGATCAGTTCTTCATCCTCGTTCAGTTCCGCATCCAGTTCTTCATCGAAGTCATCGCCGAACTCCTCCTCGAAATCGTCATCAAAATCACTATCGAAATCATTGTCAAAGTCGTCCTCGTCTTCCATGTTGATACTGTTTCTACCGGCACCGCTACTCTTGGACTTCAGTGCGGACAGATCCAATTCTTCTTCCTTCGGCTCTTCCGGCTCAAGGCTCTCTCTCAGATCACTGTAAATCTCGATGTTGCGATAACGCTTCATACCGGTTCCTGCCGGAATCAGCTTACCGATGATAACATTCTCCTTCAGACCTACGAGCGGATCTACCTTACCCTTGATTGCCGCCTCTGTCAGAACCTTGGTTGTCTCCTGGAAGGAGGCTGCCGACAGGAATGAGTTGGTCGCCAGAGATGCCTTCGTGATACCCAGAATGATCTGTGTTCCCTTCGGCGGCTCCATGCCTTCCTTCTCAAGGCGGATTACCTCATCCTCAAACTCGAGAGCGTCAACACGGTCTCCCGGAAGGAATTCGGAATCTCCGTTATCATCAATATGAATCTTCTTCAGCATCTGACGTACGATTACCTCAAGGTGCTTATCGTTGATCTCAACACCCTGCAGACGGTAAACTCGCTGTACCTCGCGCAGGATATAATCCTGAACGGCACGAACTCCCTTGATCCTCAGAAGATCATGCGGATTGATCGGTCCTTCGGTCAGTTCCTTGGCTGCTTCGATCTCCTGTCCTTTTTCTACGGTAATCTTGGTTCCGTATGGAATCAGATAAGCTTTGCTCTTGCCTTCCTCATTGGTGACAACCACTTCGTTGACATCCTTTTTCTTTGCCTGGATATCCACGGTTCCGCCAAACTCGGCAATGATTGCCATACCCTTCGGCTTACGCGCCTCGAAAAGCTCCTCGACACGCGGAAGACCCTGTGTGATAGAATCTCCGGCCACACCACCGGTATGGAAGGTACGCATCGTCAGCTGGGTACCCGGCTCACCGATAGACTGTGCCGCAATGATTCCGACTGCCTCACCGACCTGAACCGGCTCCTTCGTAGCCATGTTCGCGCCGTAGCACTTCGCGCAGATACCAACCTTGGACTTACAGGTCAGTGCCGTACGGATACGGATGGTCTTCTTCTTGATCTCATCCTTGATCGGCTCCAGCTCTTTCTTGGCTGCATCATATTTTTCAGAAATCTTTTTGATCTCTGCATTTTTCTTCTCAATCTGCTTCTCAGTCAGCTCAGCACCCTCGGCGTTCAACTCTGCCTTAGCCTCATCCAACTGGTTGCGAAGCTCATCCACCTTATCCTGCAATTCCTTCGGAATCTGGAACTCCGCCTTGGCAACGATCCTCTCAGCACGCTTCGGTGTGATCATATGGTTCGCTTTGACGATCACATTGCCCTCGTCATCGGTGATCGTATCGCAAGCATAGCGTCCTGTGATACGCTCCTGCAAGGTCTCGATCATCTCATCACCGATCATGAAGGAAGCAACCTCCATACCCGGGATCTCCTCATCCGGACGGGACTCATGACAATCGGTCTCGCGTACGATCAGCTCCTGAGAGACATCGACAAGACGACGTGTCAGGTATCCGGAATCGGCGGTACGAAGCGCCGTATCGGACAGACCCTTGCGGGCACCATGTGCCGAAATGAAATACTCGAGGATATCCAGACCTTCACGGAAACTGGACTTGATCGGCAACTCGATGGTCTTACCGTTTGTATCCGCCATCAGGCCTCGCATACCGGCAAGCTGCTTGATCTGCTTATCGGAACCACGGGCTCCGGAATCAGCCATCATGTGGATGTTGTTATAGCGGTCAAGGCCCTGCATCAGCTTCTTGGTAACCTTCTTATCCGCATCTTCCCACATCTTGATGACTGTCTTATATCGCTCTTCCTCAGTCATCATACCACGCATGTACAAGGAACCGATCTCATCAACCGTTCTCTCGGCCTGCGCGATGATCTCCTTTTTCTCCGGCGGAACGACCATATCGGAAATCGATACCGTCATCGCTGCCTTCGTTGAATAACTGTAACCGAGAGCCTTGATCGCATCCAGCGTCTCTGCTGTCTTCGTCGCACCCTCGTTGTTGATGCATTTTTCCAGAATCTCTTTCAGCTGACGACGGCCGACATGGAAGTCAACCTCCAGCTTCAGGAAGTTGTCCGGATCGGAACGATCTACAAATCCAAGGTTCTGTGTCAGTACCTCGTTAAAAATAAACCGACCCAATGTAGACTCGATCACACGAGACTCGATCTCGCCGTCCGCGTTCTCTCCGAAGCGACGGATCTTGATACGCGCGTGAAGTGTGATCTCGTGATTTTCATAGGCGATGATCGCCTCGTTCATATCCTTGAAGTACTTTCCTTCGCCCGGTTCCGGTGTCTCATCCCCGACAGAAGTACCACGTTCCTGTGTCAGATAGTAGATACCGAGGACCATATCCTGCGACGGTACCGCTACGGCACCACCGTCGGACGGCTTCAGAAGGTTGTTCGGTGAGAGCAGCAGGAAGCGGCACTCGGACTGTGCCTCAACGGAAAGCGGAAGGTGTACCGCCATCTGGTCACCGTCGAAGTCAGCGTTGAACGCCGTACATACGAGCGGATGCAGCTTGATCGCTTTACCTTCAACCAGCGTCGGCTCGAAAGCCTGGATTCCCAGACGGTGAAGCGTCGGTGCACGGTTCAGCATAACCGGATGCTCGCGGATGACCTTCTCAAGTACATCCCACACATCATCCTCTAACTTCTCAACCTTTTTCTTGGCGTTTTTGATATTCTGCGCCATGTTATTCTCAACAAGCTCCTTCATAACGAAAGGCTTGAAAAGCTCGATCGCCATCTCCTTCGGAAGACCGCACTGATAGATCTTCAGCTCCGGTCCTACGACGATAACGGAACGTCCGGAATAGTCAACACGCTTTCCGAGAAGGTTCTGACGGAAACGTCCCTGCTTACCTTTGAGCATCTCAGACAGAGACTTCAGTGGACGGTTACCCGGTCCTGTTACCGGACGACCACGACGGCCATTGTCGATCAGAGCATCGACCGCCTCCTGAAGCATACGTTTCTCGTTGCGCACGATGATATCCGGCGCACCAAGCTCGAGCATGCGCTTCAAACGGTTGTTACGGTTGATGATACGACGATACAGATCGTTCATATCCGAAGTCGCGAAGCGACCACCGTCAAGCTGTACCATCGGACGAAGATCCGGCGGAATAACCGGAATTACAGTCAGTATCATCCACTCCGGACGGTTGCCGGACTCTAAAAATGCCTCGACAGCCTCCAATCTTTTGATCACGCGGGCACGTTTCTGTCCGGTGAGTGTTGCCAATTCATCTTTGAGCTCAGCCGCCTCCTTGTCGAGGTCGATGCGCTCCAAAAGCTCCTGTACGGCCTGGGCACCCATACCGACACGGAAGCTGTCTCCGTATTTTTCACGAGCCTCCTGATACTCCGGCTCGGAAAGAACGGTCTTCGACGGCAAATCCGGAATATCCGAATCCAACACGATATACGCCGCGAAGTAGAGCACTCTCTCCAGCACTTTCGGTGACAGATCGAGCATCAGTCCCATACGGGACGGAATCCCCTTGAAATACCAGATATGCGATACCGGCGCAGCCAACTCGATATGGCCGAGACGCTCACGACGAACGCCGGACTTGGTGACTTCTACACCACACTTGTCGCAGACCTTGCCCTTGTAGCGGATCTTTTTATACTTTCCGCAGTGGCACTCCCAATCCTTGCTGGGGCCGAAGATTCTCTCACAGAACAGTCCATCCGGCTCCGGCTTCAGTGTACGATAATTGATGGTCTCCGGCTTGGTGACTTCACCACGCGACCACTCACGGATCTTCTCCGGTGACGCGAGCATAATCTTGATCTTATCATATGTAATCATATTGCTATCATCCATCTGAGGCATCCTTACTACCTTCCTTTCATTTGTATGAATTCTTCAAAAGGTTTATATGAGTCTATCGGATCAATCCGAAATTGTGATGTTGTCCGCATCCAATTCACTCAGATCTTCTCCGACCCGATATCCTCCGTGAGTATCGTAGGAATCCTCACGTCCGGAATAATTGCTGTCTTCATTCATATATTCACGAGCGCTCATATCGGTAACCTCGGTATCCTCGGTCATCACGATCTCCTGGCCGTTCTCATCAAGCACGGTAACATCGAGTGCCAGTGACTGCAGCTCTTTCAAGAGCACCTTGAACGACTCCGGAACACCCGGACTTGAGATATTCTCGCCCTTGATGATCGCCTCGTAGGTCTTCACACGTCCTACGACATCATCGGACTTCACGGTCAGGATCTCCTGCAGCGTGTAAGCAGCGCCGTACGCCTCGAGAGCCCACACCTCCATCTCACCGAAACGCTGACCACCGAACTGTGCTTTACCACCGAGCGGCTGCTGGGTTACCAGTGAGTACGGACCGGTCGAACGAGCATGGATCTTGTCGTCAACCAGGTGGTGGAGTTTCAGGTAGTGCATGAAACCGATCGTGACTTCTCCGTCGAAGAACTCTCCGGTACGTCCGTCGCGAAGCTGAACCTTACCATCCTCGCGGATCGGCACGCCTTCCCACTCCTTACGATAATCCTGGTTCTCAATCAGGAACTTCATGATATCCGGATCCAGGATGTCTCTGTATTTTTTCTTGAAATCATCCAGTGGTGTATTGACATAGTCATTGGCCAACTGGAGAGTATCCATAATGTCGACCTCGTTCGCTCCGTCGAAAACCGGTGTTGATACATCGAAGCCCAGCGCCTTCGCAGCAAGCGAAAGGTGGATCTCGAGAACCTGTCCGATATTCATTCGGGACGGCACACCGAGCGGATTCAGCACGATATCAAGCGGACGTCCGTTCGGAAGGAACGGCATATCCTCTACCGGAAGCACGCGGGAAACGACACCCTTGTTTCCGTGACGACCGGCCATCTTATCGCCGACCTGAATCTTTCTCTTCTGTGCGATGTAAACGCGTACACTGCGGTTTACGTTCGGCGGAAGCTCGTCTCCGTTGGCACGATCAAATACTTTCGTGTCCACAACGATACCGAACTCTCCGTGCGGTACCTTAAGCGAGGTATCACGAACCTCTCTTGCCTTCTCACCGAAGATTGCGCGAAGCAGTCTCTCCTCAGCCGTAAGCTCGGTCTCTCCCTTCGGTGTAACCTTACCTACCAGAATATCGCCGGCATGTACCTCGGCGCCGACACGGATAATTCCGTTCTCATCGAGGTCCTTCAGTGCGTCCTCACCGACCGTGGAGATATCTCGTGTGATCTCCTCCGGTCCGAGTTTGGTATCACGGGCCTCTGTCTCATACTCACTGATATGCACGGATGTGTATACATCCTCCTGCACCAGACGTTCGCTGAGCAGGACGGCATCCTCGTAGTTGTAACCCTCCCAGGTCATGAATCCGATAAGCGGGTTCTTACCGAGAGCGATCTCGCCGCCGGATGTGGACGGACCGTCGGCGATTACCTGACCGGCCTCAACCTGCTCTCCGGCATCCACGATCGGACGCTGGTTCATACAAGTTCCCTGGTTGGAACGAACGAACTTCTGAAGACGATACTCGTCGATCTCGCCATCCTCTCTGCGGATCAGGATCCGACTGGACTCAGAACGCTCAACGACACCGGAGTTCTCTGCTACCACACAGTTTCCGGAGTCAACCGCTGCCTTCATCTCAATACCGGTTCCGACTACCGGCTCTTCGGTCATCAGAAGCGGCACCGCCTGACGCTGCATGTTTGAACCCATCAGCGCGCGGTTCGCATCGTCGTTCTCAAGGAACGGGATCATCGCCGTCGCGATGGAGAATACCATCTTCGGCGATACATCCATATAATCAATCTGCGAACGTGAGAACTCGGAGATCTCATCACGATGACGGCCGGAGATATTTTTACGGATAAAGTATCCCTTGTCGTCGAGTTTTTCGTTCGCCTGTGCTACATAGTAACGATCCTCTTCGTCCGCGGTCATGTAGACAACTTCGTCCGTCACGCGCGGATTCTCCGGATCTGACTTGTCGACCTTGCGGTACGGTGCCTCTACGAAACCGTACTGATTGATCTTCGCATAGGACGCCAGCGAGTTGATAAGACCGATGTTCGGTCCCTCCGGCGTCTCAATCGGACACATACGTCCGTAGTGGGAATAGTGGACATCTCGCACGTCGAATCCGGCACGATCACGGGACAGACCACCCGGACCAAGCGCGGAGAGACGACGCTTATGTGTCAGCTCGGACAACGGATTGTTCTGATCCATGAACTGGGACAGCTGGGAGCTTCCGAAGAACTCCTTCACAGCGGCGGTCACCGGCTTGATGTTGATCAGAGACTGTGCCGAAATTCCCTCGATATCTTGTGTAGACATACGGTCGCGAACCATACGCTCCATACGGGACAGACCGATTCGATACTGATTCTGGAGAAGCTCTCCGACAGCACGAATACGACGATTGCCGAGGTGGTCGATATCGTCCTTGTTTCCGATCCCGTAGGACAGGTGAATATTGTAGTTGATCGAAGCAAAAATATCCTCTTTGGTGATGTGCTTCGGAATCAGGTCAGCTACGCGACGGCGAACAGCCTCCAGACGATCCGCCTGCTTTTTATTCTCCTCGAGAATCTCCTTGAGTACCGGATAGTAAACTTCCTCGGTGATTCCGAGTTCTTCTTTGTCTGCCTTCGGCAAAAATGCATTCAGGTCAACCATCATATTGGAAAGAACCTTGACAACGCGGTGTACCATCGATACGGTCTCACCTTCGCCGCTTTCGGATACGGTTCTCTCCTCCAGCTCTACGTCTACCATTACATACGGGATAGCCGCATACTGGATCTCATCCGCGATTTCTTCCGTTACCAGCGTACCGGCCTTCGCGATCACCTCACCGGTCTCCGTGCTGACAGCATCCTCGGCCAGGGTAAGGCCCGCGATACGGTTGCGGAATGCAAGCTTCTTATTGAATTTATAACGTCCCACCTTCGCCAGATCATAACGACGTACATCGAAGAACATCGAATTGAAAAGACTGAAAGCGTTCTCTACTGACAGAAGTTCGCCCGGACGAAGTTTCTTGTACAGCTCGATGATACCCTCATCGGAATTCTGTGCAGTATCCTTCTCCAGACTCGCGAGGATCTTCGGCTCTTCACCGAACATCTCGATGATCTCTTCATTGGTAGACACGCCAAGAGCGCGGATCAAAATCGTGATCGGTACTTTACGATTTCTATCCACCTTTACATAGAATACTTCCGAAGAGTCAGTCTCATATTCCAGCCATGCACCACGGTTCGGGATTACCGTTGCAGACAAAAGCTCAGTTCCGTATTTATCCTTCGCGATATCATAATAGATACCCGGGGAACGGACCAGCTGACTGACGATAACACGTTCTGCTCCATTGATCACAAAGGTTCCGGTGCGAGTCATCAGCGGCAGATCTCCCATAAAGATCAAATGCTGCGAGATCTCCTCGGTCTCATTGTTGATCAGACGGACTGTCACTTTCAAAGGTGCCGCGTATGTCGCGTCTCTCTCTTTACACTCTTCAATCGTGTATTTAGCTTCGTCCCGACAAAGCTCAAAATCCACGAACTCGAGACTGAGCGCCCCGTTGAAGTCCGTAATCGGCGAGATATCCCGGAAGACTTCCTGCAGTCCCTCATTGAGGAACCAATCGTAGGAGTCCTTCTGAACCTGGATCAGGTTCGGCATCTCCAGCACTTCCCGCTGTTTTGAGTAACTCATCCTGACACGTTTGCCCACATTGATTGGGCGTATCCTGTTTTTTTCCATCGATGATACACTCCTTGTTATTTTTGCAGAACTGTGATTATTACTAATATGTAGGGCCTAGTTCCCTACTTTACACAATAGTGCAACCTATACCTTAACACAAATCAACAGACGTGTCAAGACTTTTTTTAAATATTTTCCGGCGGGATGAACAAGCCATTCTAAACTGTCCGCTCGGCGCTACGCTTCCGCCATTCCCGAACGCAGCACTGCACGCGTACATAATACGTACGCTGCGCAGTGGCGTTCGCGACAGGCGCCTCGCCGGACAGTTTAAATGGCTCTGTTCCCGCCGGACATATACTAATAAATAAAAGCGGGAGATACCACGTGGTATCTCCTGCTTTGTGTTCGTATAGGTTTTGAGTTAAGGCGAGAATCATTTAAGAGTAACCTTAGCGCCTTCTGCCTCGAGCTTCTCTTTGATCTGATCAGCCTCTTCCTTGGTTGCGCCCTCTTTAACGATCTTCGGTGCGCCATCAACAAGCTCTTTTGCCTCCTTGAGGCCAAGACCTGTGATCTCGCGAACAACCTTGATAACCTTAACCTTAGCGCCGCCAACGTCTGTCAGCTCTACGTCAAATGAATCCTTTTCGTCGCCAGCTGCTGCACCTGCGTCACCGCCTGCTGCTGCTACAACGACACCGGCTGCTGCCGATACGCCAAACTCTTCCTCACAAGCCTTAACCAGCTCGTTCAAATCTGTAACGCTCATCTCTTTGATAGCGTCGATAAATTCCTGTGTAGTCATGAATTTTTCCTCCATTCATATTCCGGAGCGTGTCCGGTTGCATATTAATTACTTTCTTACTCCTCAGCCGCTTCTTCGGCCGGAGCTTCTTCAGCCGGTGCTTCTCCAGCCGGTGCTTCTTCAGCTGCCGGTGCCTCTGCTGCCTCTTCAGCCGGCGCTTCTGCAGCCTCTTCAGTGGCCGTTTCGTCAGAAACGGTCGAAGCTTCTGCGTCAGCAGAAGATTCTGCTTCCTCAGCCGGAGCTTCTGCTGTTTCTTCTGCTGCAGACTCTCCACCATTCTCTGCGATCTGCTTCAGAACGCGAGCCAGGTTGGTGATCGGTGACTGCAGGCTTCCAAGCAACTTGGAGATCAACTCGTCTCTTGACGGGATCTTCGCAAGTTCTTTGATGCCATCCACATCATAGTAAGTACCACCTACGACTGCGCCCTTGAACTCGAGTGCCTCGGCTTCCTTCGCAAACTTGGAAAGAATTCTTGCCGGTGCTGTCTCATCGTCAATTCCGAACGCTACCGCTGTCGGTCCTTCCAGATGCTTGTCGAGCTGATCGTACTCTGTTCCCTCAAAAGCTAAGTGAAGCATGGTGTTCTTATATACCTTGTAAACCACGCCTGCCTCACGCAGCTGACGACGAAGACGTACGTCCTGCTCTACCGTGAGTCCACGATAGTCAACCAGCACAGCGCCCTTGGCGTCATTTGCATAGCCCTTGATCTCTTCTACGATCGGCTTCTTCAATTCGACTTTTGCCATGAGATCTTTTTCCTCCTTATATATTTTTATTGAAAAAAATAAGCTCATCTGCACATCCGCAGACGAACTTAAGGAGTCTCATGATATAAATACGCGCACGCGTTATCGTTATCTTTGACGTCCCCCTCGGCAGGCGTGACTCTGTCACTTGTGCGAATGAATGCGCACACATTCATTCTATGCACCTGCTGTCTACGGCAGATCCTTATTTTTCTCACGACGACCACTTTAGCATATAACGCGTGTGATGTCAAGATTTTTTTGATATTTCTGAAAAACACTGTCCGATGGCCATGAGCCTGACCACCGGACAGTAGGTTCACTCTTATAGTTTCACTACTACGACCTTTTTTCCCTGGCCGCGGTTTCGAAACAGTGTCCTATACGGCTTCAGCTTGATCTTCGGAACGGAGATCTTGCAGTCGTGGACACCATTCAGCGCCTTTTTACCAACGGTCTTCAACTGCTTGGAGTACACGATGATCGCAATCAGTTTTTTGCACATGCTGAAAACGGAATTGCCGATCTTCTGTACCTGGCAGTTGATGATCACCTTGCGAAGGGAAGAACAGTTCGCGAATACACTTGCGCCGATGGTGATATTGATAACATCTGCCACCTCAAGCATACCTTCTTCTCCGTTATTCGTGGGCACACCTTCCCGGTAATCATCCATGTCCTCCGAGCAGCCCGGCACCGCCTCCTGATAATCCAGCATGGTCTCCTGAATCGGCAGTTCCACCCCGGCATAGGATGCCTTCAGCGCGGTTGCCTTCACACCGATAGCGGCTTCCTTTAACTTCCAGCAGTCTCTGAAGCACCCGTCTCCGATCTTCTGCATCGTCGTGGGGAGTTTTGCTGCCGTCAGTTCGATACAGTTGTAAAATCCGTACTTTTCAATCGTTTTCAGCACCGGGGAACTGACGAAGCTTTTCAGAGAAACGCAATTACGGAAAGCATTGGCTTCCACTACTTCCACATAGGCTCCGAACTTTACGGTCTTCAGTCGCTGACAACCGGAGAACGCCCCCTTCAGAATCCTCGTCACACGAAGCATATCGCCGTTTCTGGCTCTGACCGCATCCGGCAACTCAACATTGGTTACCTTCCTACAGATCAGCCCGACAAATCCGACCGTACCATCCCCAAGAACCAGATACCTGGCGCTTCCCGCCAAAATGATATCTCCGGAAACCGGTGCCGCCGGTGGCGGCGTAGGTGTCGGCGTCGGGGTTGGCGTCGGAGTCGGGGTTGGTGTTGGCGTTGGTGGTGTAACACCATTTACTGCGTCCGAATCTGCCTTACCCAGACTATTACCAACCTTGATATTATTATTGGCGAACGAGGTACCAACCGAACAACTCGAGTCGATCGTTATACCGGAAATCGTATTGTTTGAACCTTCGATCGAGCCTGCGAAGATGCCGGCATTTTCCACCGTGGTCGGATTGCTCGCATCCGACGGAAGAGCCGGTTCATTCGTACAGTTTGTAAATATGATGTTTGTCACGGTACTGTCACTGACGCTACCGGCCAGGATACCGATGTTCTCTACCGTACTCCCGATTGGGATCGCGTAATTCGAGGACGTGTCGGCAACAACAGCACAGGAATCAAAATTTACATCCTGCACCGTAGCACCTTCAAGCGTTGAAAAGAAACCGGCTCCGCTGCCCATGTTTCTCGTATCCACATGAATCTCACTCAGTCCCGTAATTGTGTGACCACCTCCTTCAAAGGTACCTCTAAACCCGACGATTGGATCCCATGCGGCCGAATTTCCGGTCGGAGGAAGTGAACCAATAGTTTCATATTCAATATTGTAGTCTTGCATAGGCATAATATTATTCATCAGTCTGAACTTTGCATATGGATTAGCACTTCCCGTATAGTCGTAGACAGTATCATACCCGCCCATATTTCTCATCGTAATGGATCTGCCTTCGATCAAAGCCTTCATTCCCCATAAATCTGCTAAGGTGTAGATCTCGTAATACTCCCCATTCTGTTGAAGCGGCCCTGTCGAAGCCGCCTGCGTCTCTCCGGTGGGGATCACGCCACCGACCGCCAGAATCATAGCTACGATTAGCGCGAGCGCCAACGCGCGTCTTTTTACCTTGCTTTTCATCCGTTCCCTCCTTTTTTATGCCTCAACCGTTTATGTCTCGATTGTTTATGCCTCAACCACTTATATCTCGACCGCCTCACGCAACCCGTCGGCAACCAGGTTGCAGGCAATCATCAGAACCACCAGCGCGATCGTCTCACCGCGTCTCAGCTTCAGGTCCACACCGCGGATCGCGTGCACGGTATCCGTAGCGGAATGAAAGCTTATGTCCAGATTTTTGATATCCAAAACAACCTCTGCTTTATCGCTCATATTTTCCCTTCTAATGAAAACGCCGCTTGACATTTCTATCAAGCGGCGTTAAATAACGGTAATGTTATGCGTACTTAACCGGGCTCACTTTAATACCCGGTCCCATCGTATTCGCGATGGTCACAGACTTAAAGTACTGTCCCTTTGCGCTGGCCGGCCTAGCCTTAACCAGTGCGTCCATAAGTGTATCGAAGTTCTCGGTCAGCTGCTCCTCAGAGAAAGAGGTGCGGCCGATCGGGCAATGGATTATATTGGCTTTGTCCAAACGATATTCGATCTTACCTGCCTTGATATCTTCAACAGCCTTGCCAACATCCATGGTAACCGTACCGGCTTTCGGGTTCGGCATCAATCCCTTCGGTCCAAGTACACGACCGAGACGACCAACGACGCCCATCATATCCGGGGTAGCTACTACTACATCAAATTCAAACCAGCCATCGTTCTGGATCTTCGGAATCAGCTCCTCGCCACCTACATGGTCAGCGCCGGCAGCCTCTGCCTCAGAGAGCTTGTCGCCCTTAGCAAATACCAGAACACGAACCTGCTTACCGGTTCCATGCGGAAGAACAACCGCACCACGTACCTGCTGGTCTGCATGACGTCCATCAACACCCAGACGTACATGAGCCTCTACGGTTTCATCGAACTTGGCAACCGCTGTCTTCTTAACAAGAGCAACGGCATCAGCTACTTCATACTGCGTGGTGCGATCCACCAGCTTAGCAGCCTCATTATACTTCTTTCCGTGTTTCATTTTTAATACCTCCTAGTGGTGTTGGCGGCAGTTTCTCACTGCCTCCCACAACGTCCATTTCTCGAGTCAGGTCATTTTTATGCTTCAAAAACATCTGTTACACGGGTTCGAATCACTCTTCTACTTCGATACCCATACTGCGTGCGGTACCGGCGATCATGCTCATTGCCGCCTCGATACTGCCTGCGTTCAGATCCGGCATCTTTGTCTCCGCGATCTGTCTTAAATCGTCCTTGGTTACCTTGGCAACCTTTTTCTTGTTCGGCTCTCCGGATCCCGACTGGATCTTGGCTGCCTTCTTGAGAAGAACAGCGGCCGGCGGTGTCTTGGTTACGAAGCTGAAGCTTCTGTCCGCATACACCGTGATGACAACCGGGATGATCATTCCGTCCTGTCCCTGTGTCTGTGCATTAAACTGTTTGGTAAACTCAGCGATATTGATACCGTGCTGTCCCAGCGCCGGTCCAACCGGCGGTGCCGGTGTAGCCTTACCTGCCGGGATCTGCAGTTTCACATATCCTTCGACTTTCTTAGCCATGATAATCCTCCTTAATTAAACCTTCTCCAATTCCGAAAGATTGAAATCAACCGGTGTATCTCGGCCAAACATCTCAATCATTACGACTGCGGTTCCTTCTGCCGGGTGGATCTCGGAAATCACACCGACCTTATCCTGCCACATCGCGTCACCGATCACTACGTGATCTCCGACGGAGAACGGCGATACGGTCGCCTCAGCGATCATGCTGAGTGATTTAACCTCCTCCTCGGTCAGCGGCACAGGCTTGGAACCCGGTCCTACGAAACCTGTTACACCGCGTGTGTTTCTCACAACATACCATGTCTGCTCATTCATGATCATCTTGACCAGAACGTATGCCGGAAACATCTTCTTCTCGGATTCTTTCTTCTTTCCGTTCTTCTCCTCAGACACGGTCTGTGTCGGGATCATCACGTCGAGAATCTGATCCTCCATGCTGCGGTGATTGATCATTTTTAAAATGTCATCCTTCACCTTGTTCTCGTAACCCGAGTAGGTGTGAACGACATACCACTGTGCTTTTTCAGCCATCGAATCCTCCTAACGAATCATGAACCAATATTCATTGCGGTCAGTCCCAAACGGATCGCCCAGTCAAAGCCGGCGATCAAAACACCCAGGAGCACCGATACTACGATAACCAGTACCGACTGCTTGGCCAATTCATCTTTCTTCGGCCAGGTGCACTTTTTGAATTCCGCTTTCAGATTCTTGAAAAAGCCTGGTTTTGTAGCTCTTTCTTCACTCACTCGATACACATCCTTTCCGATTACTTCGTCTCCTTATGGAGCGTATGCTTCCTGCAGAATCGACAATACTTTTTTGTTTCCATTCTGTCCGGATGGTTTCTCTTCTCTTTGGTTGTATCGTAGTTACGCTGTTTGCACTCGGTACACTCCAAAGTGATCTTTGTACGCATCACGTCACCTCCGTTCTTTTTTGAGCATAAAAAAAAGAGACCTAAAACTCTTTGCCCGCATAGTATAGCATAAGAAAGGGTCTCCGTCAAGCACTTTTTAAAAAATCTTTCTTCATTAATATAAGAAATATGCAAGAAATCTTCGGACGGGAACCAAAAGGCACTCAGATCCTGAAAACTCCCGGGACTACCCGCCCCGGGAGTTCACCGCAACAGACCACTCGATAACGTCTGTCGCCTCTGCGACGCCTTTCATCCTCGTCGCTTTCACGTTCTTCGTATCAGCAGTAGGAATTGAACAGCATTCCACTATATAACGAATTCTCGTAGGCAGGTCCGACGTCCTTTCCAGCAAGGTGCCCGTAACTATACACCTTCTGTTCCACGTACTCCATCGGATTCATGCTCATCTCTTCAGCCTTCGCTTCCAACTCTGATACAAAGCCTATCGGCGGGAACAGCGAATCGCCGTCCTCAGCCATCGGTGCGGTCAGAAATCCCTCATCATCAATCGAGAAACCGGCACGGGTCAACTCATCTGTATGCCTGCGGATCATATTCCGCAATTCCCCTCCGGGACGGGATGGCTTCCCGTTCGCTTTCCCGAACTCATCGCTCTTCTTCAGCAACTCATTGAAGGTCTCTGCCATCTTCTCCATGTTCTCAGGGAGCCTTTCCTCGTCCCCTCTTAACACGGATTCCGTAGCTTCGCCAAGTTCCATGGACAATTCCTTCACATTCAACACATACGCCTGTGTCTTGTTGGAAATGCGTACCACCGTCTGCGGATTGGAATTGTTCATGCTTACGATGTTTTTGTATTTAGTTTTTAGCTCTTGCCTGTTGTGGACACTACGTTGCGGATCGAGCCGCGGCAGATAGCCACCCAGGTACAGATTGTAAGCTGCTACCATAACAATCACGCCTTCCTTGGCTGCTCCCACGGTGCATCCTGCGATGTGGGAGGTGCTAACACTACCCGGTATCAGCCGCACACCTCCGAGCGCCCTGCCCGAAGAGGCTAATACCTCAATTACATTATAGCACCGGGGGTTATAAAATGCAAGTATTTTTTTCTCTATTTTGCAACGATTTTGTTACGATTCCGGTGCTTCTTCCGCGGACATTCTTTTTCGCTTTTTAACAAAAAACAGATTGATCGGAATGTAGGTGATAAGCGGAAGGCAAAACCCGATATAACGTATACTCGATATGATGATCGCGTTATACAGCGCATGATATGTCATCGCCATAAAGAGCAGCGATAACGTCCCACAGATAAACATCTTTTTCTGCTTTCGGATAAATGAGATTCCCATCCCGACAGCAACCGTGCATACACCATGCATCAAGCCGGCACCGATCC
>JAEEGM010000045.1 GCA_016280325.1 Eubacterium sp.
AACCCGGCAGGTCGTTTGCTATTTCGTACAGTAATTCCAACTCGCGGGCATTTTTATCCTCACCCTCTTTCACATGACACTCCGGGAGGGAGAGGACGATTCGGTAGGCAATTAGATCCCGTATCCGTCCGATCTGTTCCTTGATCTCCGTTTCGGAGGGGTAGGTGCCGGTCTTCACATGATGCTCATAGATGTATTCTACGATGTTTCCGTTAATCTTTTCCTCCAGACGGATCAGCGACTTGATTCGGCCCTTGAATGTGAAGGCAAGAAAAGGATACCGATCGGCCATGTGCTTATAGAACTCCCGGATTCGCTGGGACTGGGACGTCAGGAAATCATTGTGCTCAAGTAGTTCGATCTCCTGCAAGAGGAAGTTGCTGTGAGCCAGATCGACGGCGTTATGCTCTCTCACCGCTGATGCTTTCAGATCGGCAGAGTAGTTGTGCAGGATTTTCAGGACGGTGTCGCCCTTGTATAAGTAATCGTTTAGTGAAATCATGTTTACCCCTTTCCAAAGCAAAAAGGCATCCCGGAGAATTCTCCGAGACGCCTTTGCCTCATCGTAGGTTATGGTATCATATTCGTAGGTGGATGTCAAGCACTCACGCCCACCATATGCAGAAGGGCAGCTGTCCACATCTAGTACTTGTCAAAACAGAACAAATGTTCTATAATTGGGATACGGAGGTGGTGACAGGTGAAGGAGAGAAAAGCCATAGATGCCATCTGTCAGCACTCGCGTGACGGAGACATTATCCCCATCAAGATCCGATTACAGGACGAGGATGGGGTGTACCAGGAATATAAGATTCAGAGATTCCGCCCGCTGGAGGTCAAGACAGAGCAGCGGACAGCGGACGGCGTATATGTTTCGGCGATGGTGCAGGTGTATGAGTGTCGTATTATCGTGTTTCAGAAGGAAAAGACGATACTCCTGTACTACCGAAAGGGTGACGGGATATGGTCGGTATACATTTAGAATCCCATCGTGATCAGCAATCGCTCGCCCTTCAGGTCGTGATACAGGTTGCATTTTTGTTCGCTCATATCAACAACCTTGACAATATTACTCAAGAGTCCGTCTTCATCGAAGTCCGATGAGATATCCCGGCCTTTTTCCAGTTTTTCAGGTGAAAAATGTATTGTTTTCTCGTTATCAAACGCCGCCGTGTAGAGGATATCCGCCTCCACGAGATTCTGAAAAATATGACTGCCGTAAGACAGCTCCGGATTGTAGCCCGCCTTTTTCTCCTCGATCTCACATATGGCTTCGAAAGCACTGATATCTGAAAAAGAAACCGGCACACCGAGCTCCGGCGAAGAAGTCCCGATCCGCCCGGGGACGAAAAGCATCATGTGCGTATTCAGATCTCTATAATGCCAGTTGATGCGACCGATCATTTTCGCGACAGACGGTTTATCAGAGTAAGGCATTTCATAATACCGAACAGGATCTACATAGACGATGATATCAAGAGGGACATCCCTTGACAGTCCCATAGAAGTCCCCTTCGTCTCCAGAAGAACCCGCTCCGGATCCATATCCTCCGGCAGGGTAACTCTGGCCTGATCGTCAAGCACCTGAAGAGGACGACACTGCAGGAGATTGATCAGATACTCGCCATCCTCAGATACATTGATCGTAAACTCAGTATCCACCGGGTATTCATATTCGGCCTGGATACTGTGCATCATCCGTTGCATCTGATTCATCAGCGTTTCATTTTTCACGATCCCACGACACGAGATAAACCGTACCTGTTGGTTCCGTCCCATATCGCGAAGTCTTCGCTCCGCGTCGGTATCATGCTCCAGGACGAGGTTTGCCAGATAGGCAGGCAACTCCGGCTCGATGGCTTCAAGGGGCAGCTGCTCCAAAACCCGCTCGGAATCCTTTATGACTTCCAACCGCCTCTGCGAGTATGCGTGCCTCTCCGACACACTTGTATAAACGGTTTTCTCAGGCATATCCAGACTCACAAGCCTCGGGTATGACCCTTCCGTCCGATCGACTGCCGATGTGCCGAGGCCCATGACCAACCGTAGCATCCCGGCCTTCGGATCGATACTTTCCAGGAAGCGGTACGGACTGTAAGAATATCCGACACCGGCCACGCAAGGTAAATAAAACGTACCATAAAAAGCCCCCGACACCCTTTGGACCAGGAGTGCCATCTGCTCGTCTCTTTTATCGAGTCCGCGCCTTTTTCTGTAATCAAGAGCTGACAGATTCATCGAGCTGGCATATACCGTTTTGATCGCCTCTTCAAACTCCTCTACACGATCCTCTACGGAGCCTCGGTTGGCACAGAATACCGACTCGTATTTGCCGGCAAACGCATTTCCGAAACCATCCTCGAGAATACTGCTTGATCTCACGATGAACGGATCCTGTCCGTAATACTCGACGATCCTTGCGAACTGTTCCCTCATGATGGGGGAGAAGTACCCGTTTTTCAGATGTTTAGCGAACTCCTCCGCCACCTCGAAGTATCCCTCCTCGGTTCTCTGCCGGATTCGCACATCCCAGAAGCCGTTGTCAACGATATAGGTATAGTAGACATCCGACCCGACATAGAACGAGTCATGCGGTTCCAGCACCTCATCGATATCGGGCGCCAGGTTTCTCACGATGGCGCGTGCAAGGAGCATCCCGCAGGCCTTTCCGCCGATCATACCCGTCCCGATCATATGGTCTCTGACTTCAAAATAATCCTCCGGCTCGAAGTGCTTCCTTACCAGTTCCCGCATTTTTTCATCACGCGTCATCATGATATTGCACATCTGAGCGCATTCATCCGTGATACGTTTTCCGGCCCGATAGGCATCTCCGGTTCGGTTAAAAAAACGATCCCACGAATCGGTGTACTGTTCGTCCGATGCTCGCTGCGCCTTTTTCAACGTCTTATAAAAACGGCTGGCTTTCACGCCGTCCAATATGGGGCGGAAACTCCCATTCTCCGGATTGTAGATATGTGGACGAAACATCGTCTCGGAGTTCCGATTCCATACTTTCTCCGGGCGCACGTAGATATTTTTCTCGTCGTGATAGACATCGAAAAACAACTGCGTTGTGTTGATGATCTTGTTTACGGCGTGCACTGAGTGCTTTCCTCGTATGATCGGGAAAAATGCGACCGTATCCAGAATAAAAAGAAACGGACAGGTCACACGGAAAAAATTCCCCATCATCAGGTCTGTCGCCCACGCGGTCTGTAATTCCGAGAGACAGTCAAAGATATAGAAAGCATCCTTCCCCGCCTTTTCGATTTCGTTATGTATTTCGACGGTAAAGGTCTCGAATCGATGCGACAACGGCACATGGATGGTATGCACCTTGGGAGTGTCCTCGATAAGAGGAGCGTGCTCGGCGAAGCGGAAGTAGATAATGTTTCGTTTGTCCTTAATCGCCTGCTTCAGATACGGTTCCATAAATAGTTTGAAGTCGTCGAGGTCCTCGACTCTCCAGACGACATTATCCCCGAGACGGATGTTGTCAAGTGCCTGATCCATCTCCGGAATTCCCGATTCTATCCTGTCAAATGCAGCCATAGTATCCCCTCCATTTTCTTTCCAAAGCAAAAAGGCATCCCGGAGAAATCTCCGAGACGCCTTTGCCTCATCGTTTATTATGGTATCATATTCGCGGGTGATTGTCAATTTTTTTAAAAAAAAGAAACAGTTGCCTATACGCTTATCCCGGGTTTCGCCGCAGCAACTCCCGACCGTGCTTTCTGAGCCAGGTGTTCCAGTGGTCGTACTCCGGGAAAACACGGTATATCTCGCGGTAGAATTTCTCAGAATGGTTCATCACTTTTCGGTGACACAGCTCGTGTACAACGATGGCATCGAGCACCTCCGGCGGAGCTAACATGAGCAGGCAATTGAAGTTCAGATTCCCCTTAGCCGTGCAGCTTCCCCAACGGGTTTTCTGATGACGTATCGTGATGCGTCCGTAGGTGACACCGATCAGAGGCGCATAATGAGCGACGCGATCAGGGATTATCCGGCGAGCCTCATCGTGAAGGGTCTGCAGTTCCTCTTCCGTCAACTTCACATTCGGCTCCGCCGCTTCTTTTTCTTTGGCTGCTTTTACTCTGGCCTTCGCTTTGCGGATCCATGCCTCTTTCTCGTCAACAAAGTAACGAATATCGCGCATAGAAACCCATCGAGGTGCTCGTACGAGAATTTCTTCTTCGTTTGTCACCTCGATGGATATGGTTTTTCTTTTGCTTCTGATCACCCGATAGGTGTCCGGTTGAATGCTCATCATTTCCTCGCTTTCTGATATTACCCATTTGAATTCGAAAAAGCCTACTGCCAAGCGCTTCATGCTCCGGTAAAATCTCAAAAAAATCTAAATGATCTATCAAAACGATTCCAAGCATATTTAATGATAATACTGAATAAACTCCAAGTCAAGACTTGTGTTCGGCAGATCTTTCTTAAAATAATCCTTGCATTTCCAGCCGTCTTATGCTATAGTACGGCTCAAAGCCCCGCTAACCTGTGCTAGTGGGCAGCTCTATTCTGTTTCTATTGCCGGGTTTTGCCCCGCAAATCGAAGACAAGTACATAGCACAGTATAATTGATGTCGTGAAGACGTTTTTGATCGAGCATCCGGATTTTGTTGAGATTTACGCCAGAGCTTGCGAAATGTTGGCTGACAAGGAGGGACTGTTGGAGATGTTAGCAGAATTATCGTATGAAGAGGATATCGTTGGAATCATCAACGCCACCAACGAGGGGCGAGCCAAGAAATACGAGGCGAAGATCCAAAAAATGGAAGCACAGCTCAAGGAGAAAGATGAGCAGATCCGTGAGCTGAAAGAACAACTCGCAAGATCCTCAAAAGAATAGGTGTTTCCGAGCGCCAAACGAGAAACCTAAAGGGGGTATTTGAAAATGACGTACGAAAAGATTTTTAATGTAGTAGTGGAATCGACATCCGATGACTGGCTCTACTCAAACGGGATGGGAAGGATCCTTAACAAAAAAGAAGTAAGGATCTCCCTTGTAAGAGAAGATGACCAGGCACTCGGCCTTCCCAAGCCGGAGGACAAGCTGATGAATTCTTATGAGAAGGGTGTCGGCGATGTTGTGTCCTATAGGCTGTACTACGATGATGTTTTGGTTGAGCCGCTGCGGTTTGCGGAGATCAAGGAGAACAACGTATTGGTTCCGTGCCCATACTTCTATTCGCTCAGTCGCTTCGGCGGGGTGATCATGACTTCCCTAGAACGCGCGGTGGGACTGGCGCTCAATCCAACCACAAGCAAAGCCGATTACTTCGGATTCCTTGAGACAATCCATATGTATGTGGATGACGATGATCGGAATAAAAAGATCAAGGACTGGATGATGAAATAACCGTTCGGTCATCAGAAACGACCGCTCAGACCAAATCTATTGCAATCCATATAAAAATACTCTATACTGTGAATCGTAACAAAGAAACACGAACCAAACATATCACACAAGGAGGTAATTGTTATGATGAAGAGTATAAGTAAAAAAATAATGGCACTTACATTAGGAGCATTTTTGGCACTTGGCATCATGGGAGTCAGCAATGTACCGGCAACGCAGGCTGCGGTAAAGAAGACCGTTTCCGTCGAGAAGAAGGAAGCGAAGAAAAGATCTTCTAAACTGGTCGGAACATGGAAGTGCAAATATAAGTTGAGCGGTGACACGATCGTTGCTGTTTATAAATTCAAAAAGAACGGAACAGGGACCTACACCTTGTTAGGTGAAAAACTGAAGTTCACATACAAGGACAATGGAAAAACGCTCACCATCCGATTCAAAAATGCGGACGCGGACATGAAGCTTAAATACAAAATCAAAGGAAAGAAATTCACCTACAAAGATGTTACCGGCAATACCGTTGTATTTGTTAAGCAGTAACTACATACAGTACGAATTTATATCAGGGGCAGGCACGGTTTCAAAACCGATGCTTGCCTCGATTAGATTTCAGGGATCAATTATCGTCGCTTTAACCCCTTGAGGTACTCCTTCTGCTCCGGCGTGATGCGATAACTCTCCACGGCCTTCTGGATCGTCTTGTTGTGCGTCCAATCGTCCAGTCGGTTATCCTCGATGTACGGAATGATCGCGTCCCACTGCTTGGCGAGCGCGGTCGCGAAGTACCAGGCGATCATCATGTTGACGTAGTATTCTTCCGAACGGACGCCGGCAACCATGTCCGGATACTCCGTAGTGAAGTCCTCGTCCAAAAAGTGCATCATCAGCATCTTGATACCGAAGCGGATTGTATAGGTCTCCGATGACGCGATCCATTCGCGGATTATATCAAGCAACTCTATGCGATGCTTTTTAAAAACCTTCGGTGACATCTGATCGCAAGTGGCCCAGTTGTCAACATAGGGAAGGAAGCGCTGGACTTCGGCGAGACACAGATCGTAGTCCCGTATCTCGGAGATGATAAAGGCGTGCAACTGATTCTCATCGAAATACGTATGCGGCAGGTCCTCAAGAAAAATATGGATATCCTCCCGCTTGTACAGTTTTTTTGCATAAGATCGGAGTGCCGGAGTGCGCACTCCGATCATTTTTTTATCATCGTTTGACGGGATCAACCCGCCCTGAAAATCACGATATTTCTCGTCCTGCAAGCGGAACAGTTCGTTTTGAATTTCTTTTATCATATGGCGCCCTCCGGGTGATTTTTCAATTGAATACAATCATAGTCAAAACCAACTTGATTTGAGAAAAATATATCGGATATTCTACAAAATGTCAACAGGGTTCTGCATTATGTCAACAGTATTCCTCATAATATCACCAGCAAATTACCCTTTATGTAATATGTATTGGATATCAGACACCCGTCAAAACCAAGATTCTCCTTGCCATCCCACCCTCGGAATGGTATACTTAAGGGGCATGAATATAGACTAAGTCATTGGTAACCCAAAGGCGAGGAGGTCATATATGGGAAAAACGATATCGAAGCTTACAAAGCGTCTGCTTAAGGGCGTAACTATACTCGCGATTGCCCTGTTTATCGGTGTTTTTTTCGTGAGTGGCAACGCGCAGGCGAAAGTCAAATACTATAAGATCAAAGGCTGTTGGGTAGGATTTGACAAGTCAAAAGCCAAGATAACCTGGCACGGCGGGCTGTCCTATATCCCCAAAAAAGTAGCGGGTAAGAAAGTGAAGATCATCGGTCGGGCTGCGTTTTGTAACAACAAAAAACTAAAGACCGCCAAGATTCCTTCCTCCGTGAAAAAGATTGAACGATACGCATTTGGCGGATGTCCGAACCTGAAAAAAGTGGTATTCCCTAAAGGCTTCAAAATGAAAAAAGGTTATGTCCGGGATAAGCTGATATTCTGGGATTCTAACCAGCTTAAAACCGTTGTGAATAACCCCGATAAAAAATGGGCGCAGGAGATCAAATCCTTCAAAACACTTGAAGAATACCTGAATAAGAAAGGTGCCAAGTATTACCTTGATAATGTTCGTGAGGCGAAGAATCAGTGGGTGCCCGATGAGACCGGAGACGACCGTCACGACTACACCGATGAAGAGTGGAACACCGTTGTGAAAAAAGCCGAGGAACTGACCAAGGGCTGTACAAGCGCCAGAGAGAAAGCGAAAAAGATCAGCAAATGGATCGAAAAGAATATCGAATACGATACGGTCTGGATGAAGCGGTTCAAGGAGTGGAGAAAAACCCATGATCCTGACAAAGAAAAGTTCCCTCTGAAAAAATACACAGATGCTTACAACCTGATCACCTGGAATAAATCCGATCAGGACGGAAAGCGCAGAACAACCTGCGGCGGATACGCCAACACGACACAGGCGATGTTCGCGGCGGTGGGAATCCCCTGTGTGCATGTCCGGAGAGACCAGGCAGCGGACGAGGATATAGACCATGTATTTAACGCGGCTTATATAGGCGGCAAATGGATCTGGATTGATAATACCTATACCGATGCCAGTCTGAATTATTTTGACTGTCAGATTGCAGGTTTTGCCGCAAGCGACCACCGGTGTGACCAGCTGAATTTGGACTATATATCCAATCTTTTGAAAACCACTAACATGGCCGCGAATAAAACAGGCGCGAACAAAACGGCCCACCTGGCAAAGAACGGATTACTCAGTCTTCTCCAGTGGCACGACACCTCGGAGCAGGTCAATGTCGATGGCAAGCAATGGTTGATCGACAGGGCGTCAGGACGGATCGATCGTTTCCCGCAAGGGTGGACCGGTCCTGAGATTCCCTCGGAGATCGATGGGATGAAGGTTAAGTCGATCGACAGTTATGCCTGTACATATAGGGGTGATATCCGGGAGTTGATCATACCGGAAGGAATCACCAAGATCGGAGAGGGCGCTTTCCGAGGATGCTCACGTCTGGAAAAACTCACTGTCGCCAAAAGCGTGAAGACGATTTCCGATTACGCCTTTGAAGCCTGCGATGAACTGGAAACCATCAATTACAAAGGGAATAAGAAAAAGATCAAGTTCGGCAACTACGCGTTTGCCGACGATTTTTTTCTGCATCCGGATTTTTCAACCGCGTATAAAAAAGGAATCTACTATAAGCGGCTTCACGAAGTGGAACTGACCGGTGACTTCGCGAAGGACATGGTGGCAGTAGCCAAGTCCCAGGTTGGATACCACCATGGGAACAACGCGGATCAGATGCACGGCTACAATAAGCTCGGTGGCGAATACTACGCGGAATATAACTACTTTACCGGCTCGCCGGACTGGCAGTGGGGCATGAAAGGCCTCGTAAAGGAAACGGATTATAAGTGGGGCTACGGCGGATGGTGCGGCAACTTCTGTGAATGGTGCATCGCGCTGGCCGGCGTTCCGAGTGAATGCACAACGCGTAAGAATATAGTCAAGTGGAAAGACACGGTATATGCCGGAGGAAGCTACGAAATAAAAGCCGGCGATGTGATGCATTTTTCCGCGGGACATTATTGTCTGGTAACATCCGTGACGGTTTCAGGAAACAAGGTCAAGATAAAAACGTTAAACGGTAACCCGGACGTATCATGGAAAACCTATTCGCTGAATAAAAAAGACGGGAAAAACTCAGAAAGTCATAACTATGATTTTGATGAAGTCTATCCGCTTGATGTTTCAAAAAAAGCAGACGTAAAAACCTTCACGGTTTCCTTTGATAACGACGGCGGAACGGGTGGCTTTGCAAGTAAAACTGTCTACGAGGGAGCATTTTTCGGACTACTTCCGAAACCGACGAAAAGTGGTTACAAGTTCTCGGGATGGTATACCGGCAAGAACGGAACCGGTAAAATGATAACTTCATACAGAAATGTGTGGCTTGACGGAGACCTCACGGTATATGCGAATTGGGAAGAGGGTAGCGAGCCCGGATATATGGATATCAATTCCTACAAAAGCAAGGCGCCCAAGCACAGTTCCATCGATTCAAGGTTCGCGAGAATATACATTGAAAAAAGTTCTTTTTCATATAAGGATTTGAAAAAGAAGGCGCAAAAAACAAAAATTAAAAAGAAGAACGGCAAAGGTAAAATGACGTTCAAAAATGTGACAACCGGAAGCAAAAAGAAGTACATCAAAGTTTCAAAAAAAGGTATCGTTACAATCAAAAAAGGAGCGCCAAAAGGGACCTATGCGGTCCACGTCAAGGTGGCCAAATGGAAGACGGTCAATATGTCACAAGCCACGATGTATATAACGGTCAACTGACCTATATGAATACGTTCAAAACCAATAACCTTTTGATAAAAATATGATGCGCGGTACCTTTTTCATTGACAACCGCACATGTTTGGGGTAAAATGGAAAAGCTATGGAATTAGAAGGAATTAAGTTGATGCATGACATCAGCGTTACCGATTATAACGATCTGCGCGGGAGCGTGGACTTCTGCCTGATCCGTGAGAACCGCGCGAAGACGGCACTTACCAACGCGCTGTATAAGGTGATCGCCTACGACGGTGAGCGCCCGGTCGGGATGACGCGCGTAGTCGGAGACGGCGGCTACGTCTACTTCATCTGCGATGTGATCGTGCGACCGACCTATCAGTCCCGGGGGCTTGGACGACGTCTGATCGAGACGACACTCGCCTGGCTGGAGACGCAGGTTGGCCCCGGTGAGACCATCATGGTGAACCTGATGAGCGCGATGGGGAAGGAAGAATTCTACGAGAAACTGGGCTTTCATACGCGTCCCTTTGGAAACCATGGAGCCGGTATGAGCCGGTGGATCGAGGGTGCTTAACAGAAAAATGGCCCGGCACGAGGAGTGAAGGCATTTTTATAAAGCAACTGTCAATTTCATAAACGTGTTCGCCTTCTTCGGCATCTGATCCAAGAGGAGATGAGGTCGAAGGAGTACAAGCGCTACCGAAAGGAGAAAAGAACATGGGTAAAATCTTATTTACGTCCGAGTCCGTCACGGAAGGACATCCGGACAAAATCTGTGATCAGATTTCTGATGCTATTCTCGATGCGATCTACAAGCAGGACCCGATGAGCCGTGTGGCCTGCGAGACCGCGATTACCACAAACTTTGTATGCATCATTGGAGAGATCTCGACGAGTGCCGATCTGGGACCGGCGGATTTTGAAAAAATAGCCAGGGATACGATCTGTGAGATCGGGTATGATGACCCGGCCAAGGGATTTGACGGCAAGACCTGTGAGGTGATCGTCCGTCTGGATAAGCAGAGTGCTGATATCGCGCTCGGTGTGGACAATTCCCTTGAGACCAAGCAGGATTCCGACGCGGACGGCGTCTTCAACAAGACGGATATGGGGATGACCGATGCCGAGATCGACAAGATCGGTGCCGGCGACCAGGGAATGATGTTTGGATTCGCGACGAATGAAACGGAGACCTACATGCCGTATCCGGCGTTCATGGCGCAGTCGCTTTCGAAAAAGCTTACCGAGGTTCGCAAAAATGGGACGCTTCCGTATCTGCGTGCCGATGGCAAGACGCAGGTGACGGTTGAGTACGATGAGAATAAACAGCCGAAGAGAATCGATGCTTTGGTTATCTCCACGCAGCACAGCGAGGATGCCAGCCAGCATCAGATTCATGAGGATATCCGCAAGTATGTGATCGATCCGGTGGTTTCTTCTGACCTGATCGATGATAAGACCAGAATCTATATCAATCCGACCGGTCGTTTCGTGATCGGCGGACCGAATGGTGACGCCGGACTGACCGGCCGCAAGATCATCGTAGATACCTATGGCGGTATGGGACGTCACGGCGGCGGAGCGTTCTCCGGCAAGGATCCGACAAAGGTGGATCGCTCCGGTGCGTATGCAGCTCGCTATGTAGCGAAGAACATCGTGGCAGCGGGACTGTGTGACCGCGCGGAGGTGCAGTTGTCCTACGCGATCGGTGTGGCATGGCCGACATCGGTTCGTATTGATACTTTCGGCACAGGCAAACTTCCGGAGGAACAGTTGGTAGATATCATTTTTGATAACTTCGATCTGCGTCCGGCCGGCATCATCAAGATGCTTGACCTGCGTCGCCCGATCTATAAGCAGACCGCGGCGTATGGCCACTTCGGCAGACACGATATCGATGTACCTTGGGAGAAGTTGGATAAGGTCGAGGCATTGAAAAAGTATTTGTAATACGTTGGCGCGAGAGCCGACGCTCTCGTGCTTTTCGCCCTTGTAGTTAAATGGATATAACAGCCCCCTCCTAAGGGGCAGTTGTGGGTTCGATTCCCGCCAGGGGTACTTAAAAAAGGAGACATTATGTTCCACAAAAAGAAACAAACCACACAAAATTACGATCCGGCTGTCGAGAAGCCGGTGATCAAGGCCAGCATCTGCACCGGAGAGCAGACCGCTGGCTTTATTAACCTGCAGACCAATCAATACCGTGATGACATGCTGATCCGCGGCGCCGAGGATCTGTATCAGTTTAAAACCAAGTACGGCATTGAGGGCGAGTTGGAAAAGATATACTGATTCGTTATGTCGAGCACTTTGTGAAAGGGACAACTCTTTTTCTGAACAAGGAGAATGCCGGTGTATAAATTCTTAAGAAAAGAGAATACAACCTGCGTGAACGGTTTTTTTATTCTGATTGTTTTTATCAGTCACCTGCGCACGTATATGCAATTGCAACCGCGGCTGGAATGGGCGATGGGAACGCTGTCTCAGTTGATGGTTGCGATGTTTTTATTCTACTCCGGCTTCGGTGTGATGGAGTCGATTCGCAACAAAGGGATGGACTATGTAAAGGGCATGCCGGTACACCGCGTTTTCCATGTGATGGCACTCTATATTCCGGCCGTTCTTCTCTACGCGCTTTTGGATCTTATTTTGGGAATCCCGTTTACGGCGGGACAGTTCTTTTTGTCATTAGTTGCCTGGTTAAATCTCGGGAATAGTAACTGGTATATTTTTGTTATTATTTGTCTTTATCTGATCACCTGGCTTTCCTGGCTTGCCGCCGGACAGATCGCGAAGGAAGGGACCGCAAGGCAAAAGCATCGGGACACATGGGGACTGATTATTACCATTCTTCTAACCATCGGTCTTGTGATCGTGCTGAAGCAGGTTTCTCCGGACTACTATTACAATACGATATCGGCCTATATTTTCGGATTGTTTTTCTCACAAAAAAAGGATGTTATTCTTCGCCTCTGCGGTTTCGGGAAAAGTGGAAAGCCGGAAGGCGCCGGCGGGATCATCCTCTATATTGCCACGACGACGGCCATGGTTGCCGTTACCATCGCGCTCAGAAAATACATCCAGCATGATTGGAACTATCTAGTCTTTTTGGTCATGACGGTATTTTTCTGCATGGGAGTGGTGTTGCTATCCTTCCTCGCGCCCTTCCCGGACTATGTCTTTCGGTGGTTCGGCGAGCGGCTCTTCGAGGTATACATCCTGATGCGGATTCCGATGATCGTGCTGCTACGCGTGCCCGGATGGGAAGAGGGTGGCCTGTGGTATGCCCTGTGCAGCCTTGTGATCACCGTGATTCTCGCGTGGGCCTACCATGCGGTGGCGGGATGGATTCGTCGGTTGAAAAAACGATTGCGACCACAAGCGAGCCCTCCGGCTGACAAATAACGGCGGTCATATTCGGACGAATCGGTTGCAAAACGAGCCGGAATCGTGTATAATGTGAAATCATATGTTAAACTCGGAGGAGGAGTTCACGATGAAAGAAAGGACAAAAAGAGTAGCGCGAAGATTCGTCACTGTCATGCTTGCCGCGGCGATGGCGGTCAGTGTGACGCCGGCGATCCGGACGGAAGCCAAATCCAAGGCGCCGACGATTTCTTCGAAGTCCATAACTCTTATTGAAGGGGATTCGAAGACCCTGACCGTCAAAAAGGGCACCTACAAGATCAAGTCCATCCGTTGGTCGACATCGAAAAAGAAGGTGGCTACGGTGTCTTCGAAAGGAAAGGTTAAGGCAGTGGCACCCGGTACCGCGAAGATCAAGGCAAAGGTCAAGGTAAAAAAGTCCAAGAAAAAGACGAAAAAATACACCCTGCGCTGTAAGGTGAAGGTAAAGAAAGCGGAGGTCACGCCGGAGCCGTATGATGATACCGGCGTGTGGTATACCGCTGAGGAACCGGTGATCGATGAGCATTCCGCTCTTATTTTTGAAAAACTGGCGCAAGCGTATGAAAAATCAGCCTACACGCCGGTCGTGAAGCTTGCGTACCGCAAGGTTGAAGAAGGTCAGGAGTTTCGGTATTATGTGAAGGATGCCGGAGCTGCCACCGACAAAACGCGCCATGTGATTATGGACGTTCTGGAAGCGGCTGACGAGAGCGTGAGCATCTCTAAATTGTATCAGATGCCGGATTTGACAGGGGCGAGCGCGCCGGATTCATGGAAGCCGTGCGAATCTGTCGTAATGACGGACGAAGAGAAGGTGTTATATCTGGGAGAACTTGCCTGGGAAGATGGCGTATCCTGTCGGGCGTTGGCGAGAATCGGGACGCAGGAAGTTAAGGACGGAAACCTGAATCTTATTATCATAGAAAAGCACGTGGTTGTGCCGGACGCTGAGAAGGGATACGTGATGGCGGAGATCCTTGTCAAGCCGGACGGAACCGCGACAGCTGAGTTCTTTGCTGAGGTGGATATGGATCAGGTGATCGATCCGCCGAAGACATCGGCGTGAATTGATATAGTAATCAAGAAAAACAAAAAAGGAGGGAACGAGCATGAAGTTAACCATCAAGAGGACGGCCAAAAAAGCAGCAGCCGTCGTATTGGCCATGGCCATGGCTTTCTCCGTAAGCCCGGTAGTGAAGGGTGAGGCAAAGAAGGTCAAGGCGCCGACGATTTCCAAGAAACTTCTTGTACTCAAAGAAGGCGATTCGGCGACACTGAAGGTAAAGAAGGGAACCTACAAGATCAAGAAGACAACCTGGAAGAGTGCGAATAAAAAGGTTGCCTATGTGAGCAAGAAAGGTAAGGTGACCGCCGGTGATGTGGGCAACACGAAGATCACGGCGACCGTAACTACCAGGAAGACCAAGAAAAAGACCAAAAAGTATACGCTGACATGTAAGGTTGAGGTAGAAGAGCAGCAGTATGAACCGGAGATCGAGCCGGGTGTATGGTATTGCAAGGATCCGGAGATCACGGAATCGATCCAGGCTGTTGCCGATCAGCTCAACAGTGAGATCGTAGGGGCAAGTTTTAAGCCGCTTATCTGGCTGGGATACATGATTGATACCGATGGAACTACCACGTACAGAATCCTCTGTCGCAGGACGAGGACGACGGAGCCGGCGAAGACGGATTATTGCATCGTTGAGATCCTGGAGGGCATGAGTGGTGTAATCTTTACCCATAAGACTGTCGACATCCCGGATGTCGGACCATATAGAGAAGTGGGCGATACTGTGCCGGGTGCCTGGACTGAGTGTACGGGCGATCTTATTCTCCCCGATGAAAACCCTACAGAAAGATCCATCCGGATGGCTCTTGAGAATCAGGGGCTCGCCGACGTGGATTATACAGCGATTGCCAAGATCGGCGTTAATGCAAGCGCAGGGGCATACTGTGTTATCTGTTCGACGGTTGCTTTGGAACCGTATGCTCCCGTGAATTACGCGATCTTCTTTGTAAACGTGGATCATGCTACCGGAAAGGTTACCATCGAGTCTGACAGCACCAGATATATTGACATGTATAAGACGGAAGAGTAATTGATCGAGTAAAGTCAGTCAACAGCGTTTTTTGAATTTCGTTTGAATCGAAAAGGCGGGTCATGCAAGGTTTCACTTGCATGGCTCGCTGTTTTATTGTATAATAGACGATAAATCCTGAGAGGAGGCGTAGATATGGAGTATTACGGAACACTTGGCAAAGCATGTGATGACAAAGAGATATTGAGAAAAATGTTCGCGTACGGCATGACCGGAATGCGCCTGAATCTCGCGCACCAGTCATTGAGTGAGGCATCGCTTGAGATCGGGCGTGTCTTCAAGGCGGCAGAGAGCGAAGGCGTAACGACGGAGCTCCTCATCGACCTTCAGGGACCGGAACGTCGGATTGGTGATCTGAAAAAACCTCTTGAAGTAAAGGAAGGTCACAAGATCAAACTCGGAATTGACGAGGAAGTACCATTATCGCCATTGGTGATGGAGGCCATCGAAGCGGGACAGGAACTTCTGATCGATGATGGTAAAGTCAAACTGGAGGTGCTGAAAGTTCAGGAAGGCACAGTCAAGGGAGCCCCGAAGGGTGACAAGCAGAAGATGACGGCGGTTTGTAAGGTGCTTCGCGGCGGACGACTGATTTCCAGAAAAAACATCACCATCGTAGATGAGGCGATGAACGCGCCTACTCTGACGGAGGCGGATAAAAAGCAGCTCCGTCTTGTGAAGCAATATGGCGTGACAGGCGTCATGCTTCCCTTTGTTCGGGGAGCCGGAGATATCACCCTCCTCAAGGAGGAACTGAGAAAAAGTGACGCCGATGATGTGAGGATTTTTGCCAAGATAGAAAGCAAGGAAGGGTATGAGAAGATCGGAGAGATTGCGGAGAACAGCGATATGATCGTTGTGGCTCGCGGTGATCTGGGGAACGCCTTTCCGCTGTGGGAGGTGCCGCGCGTCCAGAAGGAGATCGCGCAGGTGTGCCGGCATGAGAATAAACCGTTTTTGATAGCGACGCAATTTTTGCATAGTATGGAGCACAGTCCCGTTCCGACACGCGCTGAGGTCTCGGATATATACAACGCGGTTCAGGATGGCGCATCGGCACTGATGCTGACCGGAGAGACGGCGATCGGTGAGTTCCCGGTACGCGCCATGCGGTATCTGACGAAGACCGCAAAAACGGCGATGATGACCTCGGATCCGAGAGTCAAGGAATTGCTGGACATCAGTTAGAATAACAAGAGGGAGGTTTACCATGGCAGATAAAGGAAAGTATTATTTAACAACAGCGATTGCGTACACATCCGGAAAACCGCATATCGGCAATACCTATGAGATTGTGTTGGCGGACGCGATCGCACGTTTCAAGAGAGCGCAGGGCTATGATGTGAGGTTTCAGACAGGAACCGACGAGCATGGTCAGAAGATCGAGCTGAAGGCAGCTGAGGCGGGTATCACGCCGAAGCAGTTTGTCGATGAAGTTTCCGGTGAGATCAAGCGGATCTGGGATCTGATGAATACGTCCTATGACCGGTTTATCCGTACGACGGATCCGGATCATGAGGAGCAGATCAAAAAGATATTCAGGAAATTATACGAGCAGGATGATATCTACAAGGGCGAGTATGAAGGTATGTATTGTACGCCGTGTGAGTCCTTTTTTACACCATCCCAGCTGGTTGACGGCAAGTGTCCGGACTGCGGTCGTGAGGTACAGGCGGCGAAGGAGGAAGCGTACTTCCTGAGATTGTCCAAGTATCAGGACAGACTGGCCAAATATATCGAGGATCATCCGGAGTTTATCCAGCCGGAGTCTCGTAAAAATGAGATGGTCAACAACTTTATCAAGCCGGGACTGCAGGACCTGTGCGTCTCCCGTACGAGTTTCAAATGGGGTATCCCGGTAGACTTCGATCCGGGCCATATTGTGTATGTATGGATCGACGCGCTCAGCAACTATATCACCGGTGTGGAGTATGACGCGGATGGCAATCACGGCGAGTTGTATCGTTACTGGCCGGCAGATCTCCACCTGATCGGAAAGGATACTCTGCGTTTCCATACGATCTACTGGCCGATCATGCTGATGG
>JAEEGM010000046.1 GCA_016280325.1 Eubacterium sp.
GAAAGCCAATGTCTCCGGCGCATCCTCCTTCACGCAGTCCGAAAGCACGACGAGCGCCATCGGTTCCACACCGGTCAGGTCTGACGGCATATCCACCAGCGCATCAACTTTTGACAAAAGTAGCACGCGATATCCTTTTTTAGCGAAATCTTCTGATTTATATAATATTTGTTCTTCTTTCGTGATGAAATCCGGTGCGCCGAGCACATAGGTGCCGGCCCCCTCAAACGCCACCCCCATAAACTTACGTCTGGAGTTAAAGGGCAGGGTGTCTGCCACCGGATATGGCTTCGTATCCTCAAAAAATGCCTGCAACGCCTCTCCTGTCACGTTGGTATCCGTAAAAGCGTGGGCGATTCCCTCAAGGAGAGTGACCACCTCATCCTTCGTTCCGACAGCATCCTTCACCGATGACGTCGCCTCTTTCATAGCATCATCAGCGCCACCGATCTCACGGATCCTTATCAGTCTCTCCACACGCAACGCTCCCGTCGTGATGGTTCCGGTTTTATCCAAACAAAGCGTATTGACACGTGCCAGCGCCTCGATCGCTTCCATCTCCTGCACCAGAGCGCGCTTGCCGGCCAGTCGTCCGACGCCGACGATAAAGGAAATCGAGGTCAGCAAAACCAGGCCCTCCGGGATCATTCCGAGAACACCGGCCACCGTATTAACCAAAGAGCTCGACAGTCCGGCATGTACGCGGAAAAACTGGATCGAAAAAAGCAGGGCTCCTACCGGGATCAGCACATAGGAAACATAGCGGATGATCCGATTGATCGCGTCCTGCATCTCCGAGGAGGCACGTTTCTTCGTCCTCGCCTTCTGCACCAGCTGCGCCGCGTAGTTATCCTCACCGGTATGAACGATGGTCGCCGTTCCGCCACCGGCTACAATGTGACTACCCGAAAACAGTTCATCGCCGGGCTTCTTATGTACCGGCACACTCTCACCGGTCAGCATCGATTCATCGACCTCCATGCCCTCCGACACGACGACACATCCGTCACAGACGATCTGATCGCCCGCTGCCAGCTTGATCGTCCATCCGACCTGAAGGTCCTCGATCGCGTATTCTTCGATGCTTCCGTCTTCTTTTACAACCCGCGCCTTACTCGCTGTCAGGACAGACAAGCGGTCGATCAGCTTCTTCACGCGCAGCTCCTGCACGATACCGATCAATGCGTTACTGATCACAACGCCCATGAAGAGCATATTTTTATACTGTCCCGAAATCAAAACCAGCACACACAGGACCAGATTCAAAAAGTTGAAATAGGTCAGTGTATGTGCTGCTATAATCTGTGATACGCTTTTTGTCTTTCTCATAATCCGCCCTCTCTTAACCGACATGCATCGCGGCGCTCCGACTCACTCCTACGCGCTGACAAAGGAGAATCCGAGCATTCCGAGGCCACTCATAATCAGTCCTGCCAGGATCACTCCGCCCATAGCGGCAAAAATCGTCGGCTTGAACTTCATATTCAGTATAGAGGCGCCGAGCGTTCCCGTCCACGCTCCCGTACCCGGCAGAGGGATTCCCACGAACAGGAGAAGCGCGAAAAACAGCCCCTTCCCTGCACGATCCTCAAGTTTCTTTCCTGCCTTGCCGCCTTTCTCCAGGATCCAGGTAAACGGCTTACCAAGCACACGCTTATCCGATCCCCACTCCAGAACGCGTCTGGCGAAAAGATAGATAACGGGAACCGGCAGCATGTTGCCGATCACGCAGATGACATATGCCCAAATCATAGAAAACTCCGGGTAGACAGCATTGTAGCCCGCTGCTATGATCAGCGCTCCTCGAAGTTCTACAATGGGCACCATCGATACCAAAAATATAATCAGATAACAAGTAAACATTTTTATAACAGACCTTTCATAATCTACGCTTTCGACGCGTCCTTCTTCTCACTTACTTTTCGAATCGTAATCAGTGTGCCAAGCATCAAAAGCAATGTAATCGGCAAGGAGATCATCGCCAGATTGCTTTCCGCCGTGTAACCGATGATTCCTGCGATAAGGTATCCAACCGTGGAAACCATAGCTGCCGTCGCGGCATAAGGCAACTGCGTCGAAACGTGATTCACGTGATCCGACTGTGCCCCTGCCGAAGCCATGATCGTCGTATCCGATATCGGCGAACAGTGATCTCCGCAAACCGCGCCTGCCAGACAGGCCGAAATAGAGATAGCAAGCATATGTGCCGTCTCAGGTGACGCAAAGACATTACATACGATCGGAATCAGGATGGCAAAGGTTCCCCAGCTGGTCCCGGTCGAGAACGCGAGGAACAGCGCAACCAGGAAAATGATCATCGGCAGGAAAATCTGTACGGAACTTGCCATACCGCCCACCAGATTAGCGACAAACTCCTTCAATCCGAGAAGATTTGTCATACCTGACAGTGTCCACGCGAGCGCAAGGATCAGCACCGGTGCAACCATCAGCCGGAAGCCCTTGGCAACGCACTCCATAAAGCGCCTGAACGAAAGTGTTCCTCTTATCATAAAGAAAGCAAAACTGATCAAAAGCGTGACCATACTTCCGAAAACAAGACCTTTCGAAGCATCCGCGTTTGCAAACGCGTCGATGAAGCTTTCTCCCTCGAAAAATCCTCCGGTGTAGACCATACCGAGAACACAGCAGGCGATCAGCGTGATGATCGGGAATACCAGATCGATCACATGACCTACTTTTCCCTTTTTCATATCACGCTCCTTCGGCTCGTCATCATTCGGCTCGCCGTACGGTCTGGCCGTTGTCGTGAAAAGATCACCCTTCAAAGCGTTTCTCTCATGAACCTTCATGCGACCATAATCAAACTTACGTGTTGTGATATATACGATCATCAGAAGGGTTGTCAATGCGTAGAAGTTATACGGAATTGTCGTCAAAAACATCGAGAAGCCGTTGATCCCCGAATCCTCCGGCACACTCGATGTAACCGCTGCCGCCCAGCTCGATACCGGTGCGATGATGCAGACAGGAGCCGCCGTCGCGTCGATCAGATAGGCCAGCTTCGCACGTGATGTCTGGTGACGATCCGTGATTGGACGCATAACCGAACCAACCGTCAGGCAGTTGAAATAATCATCAACGAAGATCAAAACACCAAGCACGACGGTCGCAAGCTGCGCGCCCACTCTCGTCTTGATGTGTTTGGACGCCCAGTGGCCAAAGGCCTCTGAGCCGCCGGCTTCATTCATCAACGCAACCATGATTCCCAGTAGGATCAAAAATACCAGGATACCCACATTCCATGTATCTGACAACTTACTGATAAGTCCGGCATCTTCCTTGTAGAGCATGGTATTCAGTCCCAGCTCCAGGTTTCCGTTGGAATAAAGCAGGGCTCCGATAATAATACCGAAGAAAAGGGAGGAATACACCTCCTTCGTGATCAACGCCAGAATGATCGCCGCCAGAGGCGGGAGAACCGCGACGAATGTAGCGTACACCGCCGGTTGGTAGGTCTCGGCATCCACCTTTCCTTCCGTAAAAAATGTCGCGACGATGAGCCCCGCTACGACAGTCAGACCGATGACAGTCAGAATCCTTGTACGGATCCGGTACCGTCTGACCTTCTCCTCGTGGCTGATTTTTTTCTTAGGCATATCCTTTGCAAACCTCCCGAATTCTTAATATGTTAATATTATTATTTATATCATTATCTTACCGACATGTTTTGCCAATATCTTTCTCCCGGGTCATTCCTCTACACAGTAGCCGGCTTTTTCCCCGGCAATTGCGCCAGAATGATCGCCGCAAACATCAACACACATCCGGCCATCTCACGAGGCGTCATCCATTCGCCGAGCACGATCCATCCTGAAAGAACGGAGAACACGCTCTCCAGGCTCATGATCAATGCCGCCACCACCGGACTCAAGTGTCGTTGCGTGATGATCTGCAGGGTAAAAGCCACCCCGGAGGACAGCACACCTGCATAGAGAATCGGAAGCCAGGCCATCGTGATGCTTTCCACCTGCGGCTTCTCAAACACAAACATCAAAACCGTCGATATAGCCGCCGTTACGCCGAACTGAATACAGCTCATCGTCACCCCGTCCGCTCCTTCGGTGAAGTGATCCACCGTCAGAATGTGACAGGCAAAGAGCATCGCGCAGACCATCATCAGTCCGTCTCCGATATTCAATGTGAAATCCGTACCCTTCATGCAGAGAAGATAGAGGCCGGCTACTGCCAGCATCACCGAAATCCAGGTGCGCCAGGTGGTCTTCTTTTTCAAAAATATACCGAACACCGGCACAAAGACGATATATAAGGCCGTGATAAATCCGGACTTCCCGACAGTCGTGTATGCCACGCCGTACTGCTGAAAATTGCTGGACGCGCATAACACCAATCCACAGACCAGACCGCCGATCAGGGTTTCCTTTGATATACCGAACCGATGGCCGGCCGATGTCTCCGGAAACTTTTTCCGACTCCAGATGCTGACGGGAATCAGCACCAGAAATCCGACTGTGTTACGAACCGCGCTGAACGTGAACGGATCGATGTAATCCATCCCCACGCTCTGCGCAACAAAAGCGCTTCCCCAAATCGCTGCTGCCAGAACCAGCAGCAGCGAATGAGTCAGCGAACTCTTCGATTGCAATTTCTTACCTCTTTATCCTCAGTTTCTTCGTAGCTGACCACTTACCCCTGGCCACCTTGCCGTCTTCCTTCAGAACGGCACGGGCACGGAAGTAGTAGTTACGGTTCTTCTTTAAATTCTTGATCACCACATGGATGTTTTTGACATAAACCTTCTTCGCGTTTACGAACTTCTTCGACGTACCATAACAGAAATCGAAGCCGCTCGGACCTTCCATCATCTTCATCGTGATCTTGGTCGTATTCGCCTTATTATTCTTTACGGACTTGATCTTCGCCTTACCGAGTTTCAACTTCGGAATCGATGTAACCGAATCTTCATTGATCGCATCACAGACGGTACAGTGACGGCTCTCCGACCCTTCCTCAAAATATGTTGCTTCCTCATCAACCGTGTACTCTGTTGACCACTTATGATCCCCTACAATCTCAACTTCACTTCCCGGTTCGATAGCATCACAATCTTCATTGGTACAGTGATGAGACTTTTTACCCGGCTCCATACAAGTCGGCTCTTCATCGACTGTATAATCCTTACTCCAGATATGGTCTTGAACGTGCACCTTGATCGGTCCTACATTATGTTTTTTATTCTCATGTGTAAACGGCAGATCCACGGTTGTCGTCCCCGGCTTCAGCGCACTGTATACCACTCTCGTCGCCGGACTCGCCGCCGTTCCGGACGCCGCCATAGTGACTCCCGCTATACTCGGATCCTTGGATGTTGCGGAATCCAGCTTCACCAGATAATCCTTCTTCAGTATCTGTCCGATGTGGATCGTGAGGTCTTTCTCAATATCATGCGCCGCGAGCGACGGTGCCGCAAACATAAAAAGCCCCATCATAACCAACGCCACTGTAAAGACAATCGCGCCCGCATCTTTCCATTTTTTCATATTCCAACTCCTTTCACACCTATACAACAAGGTACCTCATTTTCAATTATACACGATAATTCCTTGTTTGTCACGTTAAAAAATGTGTTTTTCTGTTTGTTTTTTTCAGATTGCGAACATTTTGTTTTTATGATACAATACATAATACAGTGATCGCCACACAGGCGCTCCGGAATGCGAGGTACGTACACATGTATATAGACCAGACAACGATGCTGTTCGTATGGCTCGGTATCATCATCCTGACGCTCGTGATCGAAATTATCACACAGGGGCTGACAACCATCTGGTTCTCGATCGGCGCGGCAGTGGCCGCCATCGTCAACAACTGGGCTCCGCCCCTATGGATCCAGATTGCCGTGTTCTGCATCGTATCGATCGTATTCATGCTTTTGGCAAGGCCGTTTGCCCAACGAATGCTACGCAATACGATCACCCCGACCAACATCGACCAACTGCTGCAGGAGGAAGGCCTCGTCATCGAGACGATCGATAACGAAAAACAGACCGGGCACATTCGTCTCCGCGATGTGGAGTGGATCGCCAGAAGCGCGGACGGCAGCGTGATAGACGAGGGTGAGACCGTACGCATCCTTCAGATTGACGGCGTCAAGCTAACGGTAACCGCGAAGTGAGACCACTCCCGACAAACAATGAGTAAGTTAAACAATAATCACGCCCGGCACTAAACACGCCAAACATTGATCAATCGCCCCGCAGGGGCCAAGTAGCATATTATAAACAAATCAGAATCGGAGGTATATCATGAATTCAGGAAATCAAGCGTTACTGATAGTTGCCGTTGTGATCGTAGCATTGGTGCTGATCATCCTGGCATCCTGCATCCGCATCGTCCCGCAGGCCTACGCCTATATCGTAGAGCGACTCGGCGGATACCAGGCAACCTGGGGTGTCGGCCTTCACTTAAAGCTCCCGCTCCTTGACCGCGTCGCAAACAAAGTTCTTTTGAAGGAACAGGTGATCGACTTTAAACCACAGCCCGTGATCACCAAGGATAACGTCACGATGCATATCGACACGGTGGTATTTTTCCAGATCACGGATCCGAAGCTCTACACCTACGGTGTGGAATATCCGATCAGCGCTATTGAGAATCTGACCGCAACCACCCTGCGAAACATCATCGGTGACCTCGAGCTCGACCAGACACTGACATCCCGCGAGACCATCAACACGACGATGCGCGCCAATCTTGACGTAGCGACCGACCCCTGGGGCATCAAGGTCAACCGTGTCGAGCTGAAAAATATCATCCCGCCGGCAGAGATCCAGGAAGCGATGGAAAAGCAGATGAAGGCGGAGCGAGAGCGCCGTGAGTCGATCCTTCGAGCCGAGGGTGAGAAGAAGTCCACGATCCTTGTGGCTGAGGGCAAAAAAGAATCCGCCATTCTCGAGGCGGAAGCCGAGAAGCAGGCGGCAATCCTTAGAGCCGATGCCGTGAAGGAAGCGACCATCCGCGAGGCGGAGGGACGCGCGCAGGCCATCGAGGCGGTGCAGAAAGCAACCGCTGAAGGTCTGAAATATCTGAATGAAGCCGCACCGTCAAAGCAGGTGCTGACACTGAAGAGTCTGGAAGCCTTTGAAAAGGCAGCCGACGGGAAGGCAACCAAGCTGATCATCCCATCGGAGATCCAGGGCGTCGCCGGACTGGCCGGTGCCGTTGCTGAAATCGTCAAGGATGAAAAGAAAGCTGACTGATACGGTATGATCTTGTTTTATTATGATCTTGTTTTCTTGTCTCTTGGCAACAGCAGATTCAGGAATATCGACACGATAAATACGACTGCCACACTGTTTTCCGCGAAAACATTTTTCACGATCGTAGGGAAGATATCCCAGAGTGCCGGCACCTGTGTAAAGCCGACACCGATCGCCAGCGCCATCGCCATGATCACGATATTTCTCTCCGTGAATCCGGCCTTCGCAAGCATACTGATACCGGTCACCACGATCATACCAAACACCATGATGGTACATCCGCCCAGTACCGGCTGCGGTATCGTCGAAAGAACATTACCGAAGATCGGGAAGAAACCTGCCAGGATCAGCACCGCTGCCCCGGATAAAAATACCTTGCGATTGACAACACCTGTCATCGCTACCAGGCCCACATTCTGCGAATACACCGTGATCGGCAGGCCGCCGAACATCGCTCCAATCGCGCTTGCAAAGCCACAACAGGAGATGGATCCGCGGATCTCCTCCTTCGTCGTCTCGCGTCTATATCCGCCGTCCACAAGCGCCGACGTACATCCGATCGCGTCGGTCGCCGACACCAGATAGATACAGACCACCGTCAGAATCGCCGACAGTTCAAACTTCATTCCGTACGGAAAAAACGCCGGCAATCCCACTATATCGCTCCCTGTTACCGCCGAAAAGTCAACCATCCCCATACAGATCGCAAGAACATATCCCACCCCCAGTCCGATCAGGGTTGAGAGGGATTTCCAAAGTCCCGTTCCGAATCCGAAAAACAAAAGACAAACGATTAATGTCACACCGCCAACCACCCAGTTCTGCCAGGATCCAAAGTCCGCGGCACCGTCTCCTCCGCCGAAGGACTTGGCTCCCACGGGTAGAAGCGTCAACCCGACGGCCGTCACGACCGATGCCGATACCACCGGCTTGATGATCCGTATCCAAAACCTGGCCAAAAGCCCCAGTACACCCTCGACAAGACCTCCGATCAAAACAGCACCGAGCATCGTTCCGTATCCGTATGTCGCACCAACATAGCAGAGAACACTGATAAACGCGAAGCTGGTCCCCATCACAGCCGGGAGTCGGGCTCCCACCCACAGGATCGGAAAAATCTGTATCAGTGTACCGATTCCGGCGATCAAAAGCGAACTTTGGATAAGCTTCGGAACGTCACCGCTGCCGATACCGGATACGCCGGCCACGATAATCACCGGCGTGATATTGGAAACAAACATCGCCAGAATATGCTGCAAGCCAAAAGGGATGGCAGCGCCGAATGACACCTGTCCATCGAACTGACGAAGTCCCTTTGAAGCATTATCCTTTCCCATGGTCTCCTCACATTCCGAAGCGTCCGCGCACGATCACTCGCACGCTCCTTATTCCTGATGTCTGTTTACCCGCACGCCCCTCAGACTTGATGATTGTTTTCTTCGTCCTGATGTCCGTTCAGCATACGTCAACCGTTTAACCTCTGCAACAACTCCACCATCTTGCGTACCGCCTGTCCGCGGTGCGAGATGGCATTTTTCTCCTCCGGCTCCATCTCACCGGTCGTCATACCGCGCTCCGGATAGTAGAAGATCGGATCATAGCCAAAGCCATTCTCTCCCTTTGGCTCATGCGCGAGGCGCCCTTCGATCACGCCCTTTACCGTCTCCACACGACCGTCAGGAAACGCACAGGCAATCACACATACGAATCTGGCACCGCGCTCCTCCTCCGGCACGCCCTCGCAGCGTCTGAGAAGTTCCGCGTTTTTGATCGAATACGGCGTGTCCTCCCCCATAAAACGGGAAGAATAGATTCCCGGCTCACCGCCCAGCGCATCCACCTCAAATCCGGAATCGTCCGCCAGCACCATCTGTCCGGTCGCTTCGCATACCGTCTTCGCCTTGATGATTGCGTTCTCCTCAAAGGTCTGACCATCCTCTACGATATCCACATCAACATCCAGATCCTTCATGGACAGAATCTCATAGTCTTCTCCAAGCATTTGTCTGAATTCATTTACCTTGCCCTGGTTTCCCGTGGCAAAGATCAGTCTTTTCTTATCCATCTCTTCCTCCTGATTTCTCCATGCGATTCACACTTTTCCGCCACCCGACCGTGGCAGAAATCATGCCCCATGTCTTCTCATGCAATATATTAAAGTATATCATGAAACCCGTTTTCATACAATCATTTTTAAAAAACCGTTGAAAAATCGTTATAAAAATGATAAAATTATAATCATTAAGTGCATAGGGGGAAGGAAACAAAGTGCTGCTTAAATGGCTCCACAACAACATACCGATCGTTCATACCAAGATCAGCGAGATCACCAAAGAAGGTGATGTAATCCTGAATTGCAGTTATGATCTGTTTTTTGATCGGCATATCCATCTGACGGATATTGTCGTTGTTCGTGTTGCCGGAGAGACCGTGCGCATGCCGGTTTGTCGTAAAAGAACGGATGTCGATCTTCGCGTTCCGTATCTGAGACTCCAGAAGATGAAGGATCGCGTTTCGCTGACCAGCTTTTTCGGGAATTTCGCCAGAGACTATGGTGTTTCGATCGATGACGACGTGTGGATTTTTCTGACACACAAGAGAGGCTATCAGAAAGAGTACAACGCGCATCAGTATCTCGACTCGGATGATCGTAGTGACTTTTCTTCCGACGAGCAGTTTTCGAATTTCCGTGAGCTTACGATCGGCGAGATTCGCGAGCACACGTTCTATCGTAGCAGCAATCCGCTGTATTACGAGATCTATCCCAATCGATCGATCTACGCGGCAAAAATGCTGGAAAAATACCACATCGCTTCGATCATCAATCTCGAGAATACCAAAAAGCAGGTTTTGAAGCGCTTCAAGGAAGAACCGGATACGCTGTACAAAAAAATGTGGGACGAAAAACGCGTATACCAGAAACATCTGACGACCGATATGAACTCGGTGGAATTCGTCGACCAGATGATCGAGTGCTTTCGAAAAATGATCAAACTGCCGACCCCCATCCTGATCCACTGCAATCAGGGAAAGAACCGTACCGGATGTATCTGCGCATGGATCGGTGCTCTGATGGGCGCCTCGTATGATGAGATCGTGCGTGATTTTATGGTTTCCTACACCTTTTTACACCAGGTGGACGAACAGCAGAAAGATTGGAATATCCTGATCAAAGGAAATATCGAGAAGCATCTGAAGATGACTTTTTTAGATCGCCGCTACAAACGCCGCAATCCAAGAAAATATGTCAGAGAATATCTGGCCGGCAGAGGGATGACCGAGGAGGAAATGGATCTCCTGGTCGCTCACCTCTCCTGAGCCGTTTTCAAATCCGGTTTATTTGGAATTCTTTTTCTTCTTTTTCGTCAGTTTACTCGTCTTGAATGCGATCACGCGGTCGATAGGTGCCGCACACGGCGGAGACATAGCTACAGACTCAAATATCACATAGGTATAGGCCCCACTGATCAGGATTCCCTCGTTCATCGGAGGCATCGGGATCGACTTCTCTCTGTCCCCCTTCTTCATGGTTGAATCCAGATCAAAGTCCGGCGAATAGATATCCAGAGAGGACATAAATCCGCGCTGTCTGCTGTCAGTCTGACAGGAACGGGATACGATCATTTTTCCCTTGCCCGTAAAGGCAACACCCTGTGTCCGATCCGGCATGAGCATCTTGCCCGTGCGTGTCAGCGTCGGCTCACCGTTCGAGATCGTTCTCTTATATACATACATGTAGGCAGATGCCAGTTCGTTGTACGCACCGGCCCAGATTCTTCCCTTGTAATACGTAATATAAGATATCGTTTCGTTGGTCGTGACCGTCCCTGAGAATTTGTACACTTCCGTGTAGGCCGCCCCGCTGCTCACCGCCTGCCCGATTACAGACCCGGACAGGGCATGCATCTTTTTGCCGTAGGCCAGCCAGATGTAAGCACCGTCGCTGGCGATACCTCCGACATGTCCCTTATGCGGGAGTAGGATCAGGGTTCTTAACTTCCGGTCAGATTTATTCAGAACATAGATCACGGAATCGTTCTTTTTCTTTAAGTCATAGGCAGAGATCAGAATGTAGCTTCCGTAGATCGTCATATCCTGAGGTACCATCGTCGTGGAACCAAAGCCACCGCAATTGGTATTGATCATACCGGGCACGATGTAGCTCTTTTTATAATTCATCAGCTTCTTGAAATCCGTGTAGTTCTTGTAGGCCGGCGAAGCCTTAAATTTCTTCTTCGTTTTATAAAACTTTGCCTTCTTGCTGGTTCCTGTGGCCTTCGCGGTAGTTGTCTTTACCGGGTCGGTCTCACAGCTTACAAACCGCTCGGCAACTGTTCTCTCCGCGACCATTTTTACGTAATAGGTTTTCTTGTTGGAAAGCTTGTGAATGCTTGTCACTTTGAAGTCTACCGGCGGCTTAAAGGTGTATGCCAACGTGTAGTCGCCTTTTTTCTTCTCAGATACATACAACTTGAGTGCCTCGGCAGCGCGTCCGCCCGAGTAATTGACACGGATGGTCTTGTCTCCGCCACGCACGGTCAGCTTCGGTAACGACGGTGCCGTTCCGTAGAAGGCTTCCGGTGATTCACCACCCGGGTTGGACTCGTCGGCAGCGTAAGGGATTACCTTGAAATAATAGTTATACCCACCCTTCAGTCCCGTGACTTTGTAGGTGGTCGCACCGTCGACAGCGCCAGACCTGGTAAAGGTCTTGTCCGTCGAATAGCGATAATATACGACATATCCGGTAGCACCGATGACCGGCTCCCAGGAGAGTTCAACCTTGGTTCGCGTGATCTTACCGGCAGTCGCTTCCCCGGTCATATCCTCCGGCTTCGGCGCGATTGCGTATTCCGCGGACCACTCGCTCAGGGAAGTCAGCGGTACAACCTCCCCCTCCGGTGTCGTCTGTGTGTCATTGGAAAAAGCACGCACTCGAATATAACGAAGCTCACCCTGCGTCAGCCCGGTAAACTCCGCAGTGTTCAGCGCGGTTGTACTTACGGGAGTCCATTCGGCATCGGGTGCGTCCTTAATCTCCACATCATAGCCGGCAGCTTCGGTCTGCAAATCCCAGTTGGCTTTCACAGAAGAAGACGTCCCGTCCGTCATGTGAAACCCGGACGGTGTTCTCGGAACCACCTGAATCTGCGCGATAGTCGTAAATCCCTGATAGGCCAGGTTCACATCCCGCAACCCGGTCGCGTTCGTATCGATCGACACCTGCTCCGGCTCAGCGGTCTTCGTCGTACCATCCGAATAGTAGATATTCAGTAAAAATGCCGTCGCCTTCGGTTTGCTGCCATAGGTAACCGTCTGTGGCGCCTGAGCAACATCGATCCCAACGATCGTCACAGGCGTCGGCGTCGGTTCTTCGGGTGTTTCCGTGGCAGAAGGTTCCTCAGCGGGGACCTCCTCCGAAGCGATCACGGCACTCGTATATTCGCTAACCGCCGCCGGCTCAAGTCCCGCCACGGTCAGACACGCGACAAGCGCGCTTATAAATCCTGCTTTTGCCAAAAACATCGATATATCCTCCATGGGTATGCGCCAAACACGGCGCTCTGCCTTCATTTTTCTAAGTATGTACACATTATGAAGGAAATTCGTTGTAAAAATGTGTCGCGTCGATCATATTTTTCTATGATCCGTTTTTCCCGGTCAGGTAGTACACCGCAAGCGCGGTTCTGTGCGACAGACCGGTTTTCGACAGAATCCCGGAGATGTGGTTCTTCACCGTCCCTTCAGAAATAAAGAGCTTGGCCGCAATTTCCTTGTTGGAGAGTCCCTCCGCAACTGCCCGGATGATCTCCATCTCCCTCCGGGAGAATTCGGACGCGTCAAACCCTTCCGGTCCTCCGGGCTCTGCAGCCGGCACTTCCGTCTCTTTGGTCAGCGTTTCCAGTATATTTTCATCCATCACTCCTGACCCGTAGTATACGGATTTGATCATCTGCTTTAAGTGCTCCGGGGTATGGTTTTTGATCAGATATCCTTTGGCTCCGTTTTTCAGCGCCTGCTTGACCAGATCATCATCGTCAAAGGTCGTCAATATTAAAACCTTGCCAAGTTCTCGTTCCACGATAGTTTTGGTGGCTTCGATTCCATCCATATCCGGCATCTGTATGTCCATCAGAAAAATATCCGGCTGTTTTTTTTCGGCAAGTTCGATCGCTTCTCTGCCTGACGCGGCAACTCCGATCACTTCAAACTCCTCATCCACATCCAGGATGATCTTCATTCCGTCGCGGACAAAATCACTGTCATCCGCAATAATAATCTTAATCTTGTCCATCTGATCTGTCATCCCCCTCTTCTGAGATCGGAAGAAGCATCATAACTGCAAATCCGGCTTCCGTTTCAAAACCAAGCGTCCCACCGACAGCCCTGACACGGTTTTTCATTCCGGATATTCCCATCCCGTCATGGATTTCCCTGCAACCTATACCATCATCCGTTATACTGCATCTCACCATCCTGTTCATCACTACCAGATGTATATTGATATGCTTGCATTTGGCGTATTTCATCGAATTGGTCACTGCCTCAAACGCGTTGTCCAAGATGACCTCCCACAGTTCATCCGTGATCTGGGAGGTGTTCCCCTCGCTGTCAAACTCCGTCTCCACGCCCTTACTGTTGCAATCCTCACATAACTTGTAGAGCTGAAGCAGCGCCATCTCTCTTTTCTCCGGCCGTTCCTTTCGGAGAATGGCACGAATCTCGTCCATACCGGTTCTCAGCTGATCGATCACGGCCTGGATCATCCCCCTGGATTTCTCCGGATCCGAATCCATCAGAACCTTGGCTCCCTCCAACTGGTAAATTGAGCCGTTGATGTTATGCCCCAACTTATCGTGAAGTGTCTGAGACAGAGCCGCGCGATCCTCCAGCATCTGATTCTCGGCCGCGAGCATACTCTGTTTGATCTCATTTTTAGCAGCGTATTCCTGACGCGCCATGTCCTTTTTTAACTGTTGCTCGATCCGGTCATCTTCTATTTTTCTGTTTTTAAACCCTGTCACCACATAGTTGTTTTGTATATAAAATACCGCGATAACAAACACCGTTATCATATCCCCGACAAAGTCGGAAGACGTTTCTGCAAAGACGCCTGCTACAGGAATAAAATACCATTTATAATCGATATTCGGAAACAATGTCATTATCTCAAATACGGTATAAAACGCAAGTAAAAAGAATGCCCACCTGCCAAAATAAAGCATTACAAATAGCAATATTATTCCCACAATATTAAGGACTATTTTTATCCGACCTGAGACAAGCTCCTTGACCGTCATCGACCCTATATAAAACGAAACAAGCAGGAGTATCTCTATCGATACTCCCGACTTGTCTATCGTTCTTAAAAGTCCGTATGTGCATAGCACCAGCATTATCAACAGCCGCACTATGACAAAAAAATGATCTCTTGCTTTTTCACTCATTATTCTTTAGTTTTATCCCCACACTTCCGAGACTGAGTGTCACTATCAGATATGCTGCCGTGACACCAAGCAGCAATAGTATTCCGCTGTTATCATTTACCATTGTGAGCTCAGTTCCTCTTAAGAACCATTTTTGCGGCATGATATACGATAACGTCTTGATCGCGTCAGATGTGGAATCCAGCGGGAAGTATAATCCTGCAAGCATGGATGACATACTCCACACAGCGAATGCCGCTATATTTGCACTCATTACATTTCCGAGCAGCACTCCGATGAAAAGGCTTATCGTACTGAATATCACACCCAGTAAAAAGATCATTGCGATAAACCCGAGCCTACTCATCGCGAGCTTATCCGCGCTTATGAAAAACGAACAACCTGCCATGATCACCGTCAGCGCAACCGATACAATCACCCCCACTACGAGTTTGCCGGCAAAGTATCCGGTGTCACTGAGATTCGTCAAACGGATCCTCGTCGTGACCATATCCCTTCGCTCGTTGATCACCGTATGTGCCACAAAGATTCCGGCAAACACATAACCGAGCGTAAGGATGGCAAAGGCGTAACCCATCAGTCCTTTTTGTTCCCTTTGCTCATTGGACAGGTTCACGGAGTCTGACGCTGCGAACACCTGAACCTCTTTAGACGGCAATGCTTCGTTCATCTTTGTAAGAGCACTCAAAACGCTGTCCGAGTTACTGCCCGACTGAGCCGCAGCAGTCTTTATCTGCCCGATCACGAGTTTTATCTCACCCGCGAGCAGTTCCTTTCTTTCGTCATCCGAAAGCGGATATACGATGAGACTGTCCTTCACATCTCCTTTTAAAGCCTCGGAATCAAAATCCTTTCCTATGTAGATCGATGAACCCATCCTGTCATTAAAGCCGTCCGTTTTCACACGCTCATCCGCGTCATTTTTAGTCATCTGAGGTGCCTTTACCCGGCAGACAAGGATCGCTCCGCTCTCTGTGAGTTTTTTCAAAAAATACTCCGACAGATCGCTACCGCATGCATCGTAAACCTTTACAACGTATTTACCTTTTCCGCCGAAATACGCAACTCTGTCAGACGGCTCAGAAAGCTCATGGATCTCCATCTCGCCGACTGTTTCATACATCGATAAAGTTCCCTGTTTTATCGAAAGAACAAGTGTAGATAAAAGCGGAGTGATAACCAGGAAAAACCAAAATCCTTTATTCCTGCAAAGCAGGCGCATGGTTGATCGAATTATCGTTTTCATTATTTTCCGGCCCTCCTTATCTTTCCTATGATCAGTGATATTCCCGAGCATCCCACGATCATTCCCAACGAGTATATGATCGAGCTTAGAACATAAGAACTATGCCCCATACATGAGAGCTCGGCCAAAGACCTGTTTGCATGATAAAGAGGTGACAGCTGTTTTACCCATTCCTTCGTGTCGGAAATAACGTAGGCCTCAAAAGATCCGCCCACATATCCCATAAACCACACAATTCCGAAGGACAGTATTATCGTAGCTATCATACTGTTCGTCATCTCGTAGATCATCATTTCAAACGCTGTTGCTGCAGCGACTGTAAGCAGGACGATCACAGCCGAGATGAGAATATTGCCCCAGTGTACTCCCAGCATCAGAGACGAAACCACGGCAGCGATTCCTGTCCCTAAAAATACTACGATGACGATAGGGATCAATCTGGCCAGATATATCTGAAAGGTCGACAGATTGGATACCTGAAGCCTCTCTATTATACTATTTTTCTTTTCGCTTGTAAAGAGTCCCGCGCCGCAGACGATAGCACACCAGCCGAAATACACAATATAGATGATCCCGTAATAATCGGTGGCGTCGATCGCGGGCGCGTAGTCCGGGGTTTCAATGGCATAGTTGATATCAGCGCCATCAGAGCTTATCATGCTGTTAAAAAATGCCGACATCAGGTATTCGAGCTTAGCACCCTCTACCGTTTTTTCTTCAGATTTGTAAACCTTGTAGCTGTCCTTTTTGATCTCTACAAATCCGCTGATCTCATCATTATTTATGCCTTCCTCGATATCACCATCATACTCCTTGAACGTGATCCCGTTTTCCTCTCCGATTTTTGCGAGAGCATCCACATAGCCTGTCTGAGTTCCTGCCTCGACAGTATACCCTACCTTGAAATCACCCGGTCCCTCGTAGCTCTCCAAAACCGATGAGAACGCACTTATGATGACCGTCGAAACGATGACGGGGCAAAGCACATACATTACGATATTCACTGCGTTTCTGAACATTATTTTCAGATTATTTTTAATCAAATAGCGAATCATATCTGCCTCCAAAAGAATGTGTTTTACACGGCGTCTCTTAACTTCTTTCCGGTCAATGTGAGGAAAACCTCCTCCAATGTGATCGAATCCGTATCATCAACAACCAATTTCTTCAGTTCCTCGCTTGTCCCACTTGCGATGATCTTTCCGTTGTCCATGATGGCTATCCGTGTGCAGATCGCCTCGACCTCTTCCATATAGTGACTGGTATAGATGACGGTCGCTCCGTTTGCATTTGATTCCTTTATCTTTTCCAGGATGAAGTTTCTGGACTGCGGATCGATACCAACTGTAGGCTCATCAAAAATGAGCAGATCCGGATGATGCCCGATCGCGCAGGCGATGTTGAGTCGGCGTTTCATTCCTCCTGAAAACTTCCTGGCATAATCGTTTCTGCGTTCCGACAAACCGACGTACTCCAGTGACTCATCGATACGTTTTTTCAGTTCGTCACCCTTGATACCGTATAAAGAGGTGAAAAGCTCGACATTCTCCCATGCCTTGAGATTCCCGTGGATTGCCAGGTGCTGGGGGATGTATCCGAGATGCCCGCTCAGCTCCTTTTTATTTTTTCGGAAATCTTTTCCCATGAACTCGATCATACCGAGATCCGGCTTTACAATATTGCATATCATATTCATGGTCGTGCTTTTTCCTGCACCGTTTGGGCCTAGCAGTCCGAATATCTCTCCTTTTTTGATCTCGATATTCAGATTGTCAACGACCGGTCTGTTATCATACTTCTTTGTCAGGTCAACCGTTTTTAATAAAGTATCCATTCTTTCACTCCTTTTGTAATTTATTTATCTTTTTTCGAAAAATGTACAAATGCCAGTATCCCGATAGGCAGAAAATACGCGCACCAGGCTACAAGTGCAAGCCTTCCGCCGAGACCATCGCCGCCGGACGACATATTTGAAAACACTCCTGTGATCGGCATAAACGTGCAACTAAGGTAAAACACACCATGTATCATCATAAGGGCTTTAAGCCACTTGTCCGTTTTGCTCTTTGATCTCATCGCAAGTCCTGTGAAGAAAGTAGAGAGCGCCATCATTCCATAGCCGAGAAGGTCGTAGTTAAAAATAAGTCCATACCTGTCGAAGCGTAGTAGCTGTGCCATCTGATCGGTCAGCTGTTCGTTTTTCACTGTGGTCAACTGTGAAAAATAGACAAGCATGATAAAAACGCTATATACCGTCGCAAGAATCAAACCAATATTTGCAGCAACTTTACGGTCAGGTTCGCACTCATTATGCAGTCCTGCCGTCATCATGATAAATCCTATCGGCAGGATCAGGCAGACAAAAAAGCTGCCCATAGTGAAGTTGATTATCTCAAACAAGGCAAAAAGAAATACAGTAACTATTGTTATCGCCGATGCGATTTTTGATATTGTTCTGTTCATGGCTTGTCTCCTTATTCTCCCCGGCCGTCCTGTCACGGGGTGTATTTGTTTTATGTTGATGTCAGTATACTATTTTTTCGTATGGGGAACAAGTGAAGAAAGATAGAAAAACGGGTATGACTTTTGTCATACCCGCTCCGCGTTTCTTGTACGCAAAGCAATGAGACACATGAGTTGAGTGAACGACGCTTTGCGTCGTCCACTCAACCCGCGGCATTCGCCTTCTTGTACGCAAAGCAATGAGAAGCGCGTC